>CANGJU010000006.1 GCA_947453935.1 Bacteroidota bacterium
ATGGCGTCTGGTGGAGTAAATGCAAATATGGCTAAAGCCCAACAATACCTAGAATCGAAAGGTGCTGAATATATGACTTTAAAGGAGGTCGTTCGTAATAGTCGCGATGCCTACACTAACTACAGAAAGAATTACGAAGCAGCATTAAATGATGCTAAAAAAGAACTGAATTTTAACAACATCGTTTCACCTCCGCTTGTTCCAGAGAAAAAAGATTCTCCAAAGCGTGCAATTGTTATGATTCTATTTACCCTTTCGGCAATGCTAATTGCGATTGTAACTGCTGTATATATCGAACAATACAGAGATAAATTAAAAAGTCAGTTGCAATAATTCTGAATGAAAGAAGGCTTTTTTCAGCTTGATAAATCCAAGGTAACTTGGTTTTATATTCTAACAATCCTTATAGCTTCACTAACAGCTTATGGATATGTAAAAGGATATATTATAGCATTAGCCGCCCCTTTCCTTCTCATACTTACTATTGCAGCCATCTTTCGTTTTGACTTACTGATTTATCTTGCTGTACTGGTTACTCCGTTTTCTATTAACTTATCAAAAACGGGTATAGGTATTGGCGTTAGTTTGCCATCAGAGCCATTAATGTTTGGAATTTTTCTTGTTTTCTGGATTAAAATACTTGCAGAAGGAGGACTTGATAAGCGTATCTTAAAACACCCTGTCACCTGGATGATTTTAATCCATCTGGGATGGTACACCATCACAACTATCACGAGTACAATGCCTGTGGTTTCTATTAAGTCAACACTAGCTCGTTATTGTTATATCAGCGTGTTTTATTTTTCATTGCTCTATTTGTTTATCAAAAAGAAAAACATCCATAAGTTTTTATGGGCTTATCTTTTACCATTATTAGCGGTATGTATAATTACAATGCTTAATCAGGCTTCTGCTGGATTCACTGAACAAAATGCACATATTGCTATGGTTCCTTATTACAACGACCACACTGCCTATGCAGCAGTAATAGCCTTATTTATTCCAGTGATAATTGCATTACTGTTTGAAAACAAAATCAATAAAACTGTCAAGGCGTTCATTTTTATTGTTGCTGCATTACTTATTACAGCAATAGTACTTTCCTACACAAGAGCTGCGTGGGTTGCGTTAGCAGGAGCACTCGGATGTTTGTTTATTTACTTATTGAAAATTAAAAATTGGGTAGTTTATACTGGGATTGGATTAGTAGTACTTACTTATGCGTTATTTCATGTAGAAATTACGATGTATCTGGAGCGAAACGATAAAACATCCTCCACCGATTATGCGAAACATGTGCAGTCAATTGGAAATATTTCAACCGACGATTCTAATATTGAGCGCTTAAACAGATGGTCCTGCGCATTAAGGATGTTTAATGAAAAGCCATTGCTTGGATATGGACCAGGCACCTATATGTTTCAATATGGGCAGTTTCAAAAATACTCTGAACGATCAGGAATCAGTACTAATTTTGGAGAAGGTGGTGGATCACATAGTGAGTATTTAGGCCCCCTTTCCGAACAGGGTATACTCGGTCCCGTTACATTTGTTTTAATACTTGCAGTGCTTCTTCAACGGACATCCACTTTTTTACGAAGCTGTACAAATCGAAATACAAGAGTAGTCACTAAAGGACTAGTATTAGGGCTAGTCACCTATATAATTCATGGAGGATTAAATTATTTCCTGGATACAGAAAAACTGGCTGTTCCTTTTTGGGGCTTTATTGCCTGCATCGTTGCCTTTGACATTTATTACAACGAACATCAAAACCAGGACTTAGATCAACATCCTGCAGCTTAACAAGGTAACATCATCAATTGGTTCAACCGACTTTTTAAAATCGTTGAAGGAATTGATAACTCCAACATGAAGGTCTTTCATTGAATTGGCCTGATGATTTTTCTCAAGCAAGTCCATTAACACATCAACACCAAATACATCACCTGTAAGATTTTCCTGCTCCACTACTCCATCTGTATAACAAAACAATGTTGAACCAGGCTCAAAAGCAATTTGCCCTTCGTGAATAAATGGAAGCTCATCAAACATTCCTAAACCTGTTGTTCCCTTATCTAGCAAATGAAATTCTTTGCCACAATAAATCAACGGAGGATTATGTCCTGCATTTACATATTTAAGAATACGCTCTTTTGTATTAATGATAGCTAGGAATACAGTAATAAACTTTTCTCCTTTGGCTGATTTGTTTACACTTTCATTTAAATCATTAACTAACTCCAGCAACGATTTCGACAATGGTGCTTTCGCATTTAGATTAGCTTGAAAATTCGACATTAAAAGCGCGGCAGAAATACCTTTCCCAGAAACATCTGCAAGGCAAATTAATATTTCATCTTCATTGAGTTCAATGTAATCGTAGTAATCGCCACCAACCATTTGATGCGGAAGATACGTTGCTGCTAAATCGATGCGTGAATTATGAGGAATATGAGCAGGAAATAACATACTCTGCATGCGGGCAGCTAGTTCTAACTCTTTTTCAATCTGTGCTTGACGTATCGACTCTTTTGTCAGTCGTTTGTTTTCAATTGCAACAACAATAATATTGGTAATTGTATGAATAAAAGGAATTACATCTTTCAAGTTTACAATATCTTCATGTGTACTTGCTCCAATAAATGCAAATGCTAATTGTTGCTTATTATGATTTACGGGAATTATTGTTTCGAAAGAGGATAACCAATCAGGCATATCACTACCGGTGGTCATAATCTTTTCAATTTCAGCTAGACGCGCTTCATTTAAATCAAGTTGAAAGTCGTCGGGAACACCATATTTTAGCATGCAATGCCATTGATGTTCGTGAATGTATAGTATGAGTTTATTTATTTTCAGATGCTCTTTTAATACTGACTGATAAACCTCAAACAGCTGAGGAGCCGGCAAATCATAATTGATTGCTTTGGTAATCTGCAAGAGCCAATGCAACTGAATCTTTTTCACGTTCAGTTCCGATTGTATTCCAGATTTATTTTCTATTTCACCAGCCATACTAAATATAACAGTTATGTATTAACGAACTTTATCTAACAATTCAGGAAGCTTACCTAAATAAGCAAGCTCCTTCATTTTCTCTCTTGCATCCTTAGCAGGTGTACCGAAGTAGGTACCTGCTTTTATTGATTTAGTAACACCACTTTGACCAAGCACAACAGTTCCTTTCGAAATTGTTAAGTCCTTCTGCACTCCAACTTGACCCCACAGTATAACTTCATCTTCAATATTTACGCAACCAGCAATTCCTACTTGCGCAGCAAACAAACAATTCTTTCCAATCTGCGTGTCGTGACCAACGTGCACTTGATTATCAAGCTTACACCCTTCTCCGATGGTAGTATCTGCTGAAACGCCTCTATCGATTGTGCATGATGCTCCGATTTCAACATTATTGTGTATTACCACGCGACCACAGCTGTGCATCTTTTCATAGAATTCAGGACGACGTTTAAAATAAAACGCATCAGCACCTAAAACAGTATTAGCATGAATTACCACATTATCTCCCAATACAGAATGATCATAAATAACAACGCCACTATGTATTAAACAGTTTCTACCAATTATGACATTTGGACCAATACTAACGTTAGGCTGTACTATTGTTCCCTCTCCTATTTTTGCTGTTGGATGAATATTATTAGTTGAAGGAACAAAAGGCATAAAATTTTTACAAAGCCAAACATAATCACGGAATGGATCATCAGAAAATATGAGTGACTTACCTGCTGGTGCCTCAACCATTTTGTTTATGATTACAAAAGTAGCAGCAGAGTTTAATGCTTTATCGTAATACTTAGGATGATCAACAAAAGTTAAATCGCCATTCTCAACACGATGTATTTCATTGATGCCCGACACGAGTGCATTCTCATCGCCTATTACCTGACCGCTGACCATTTTAGCCAACTCTCCTACCGAAATTGCTTTTTCAAGTTTCATAATTGACATCAAAGATAAATTATCATTTTTGAATTATTAGAAAAACTTCAACTGAATTATTAAATTCGTAACGTGTTATCGAAAAAAGCAAAATACGGATTAAAGGCTTTAGAATATATTGCCAAGCAGGATACAACTATTCCAGTTCACACTTCTGATATTTCATTAGCAGAATCAATTCCCAGAAAGTTTCTTGAAGCAATTTTACTCGACTTAAAACACGATGGAATTTTAAAGAGCAAACAAGGAAAAAATGGTGGCTATAATTTATTAATAGCACCCTCTGAAGTAACAATTGGTAGAGTTGTTAGGCTATTCGATGGTCCGATTGCATTGTTACCATGTGTCTCATCAAATTACTATGAGCCTTGCGATGACTGTGAAAATGAAGCTGTGTGTGGACTTAAAAATATTTTTTCAGAAGTAAGAGAGGCTACGGGATCTATTCTAGATAAGTTAAGCCTTCAGGATATTTTAATTCGCGAACAAAATCTGAAAAGGAAAAAAGCTAGCTCCAACAAGACAAAATCAAGACTCAATAAGAAATAAAACAATTCAACAAAAAAGGTGTTGTAACTGAAGCAATAATGTTATAAATTTGTTTCTCCTACTAACTTTATAGGATTTAAAATTTTTATGAATACAGAATACGATTTAGCAATAGTTGGTGGTGGCGCTGCAGGGTTAATTTTACTTGCAAATATTTTTGAAAAGGCGACACAGCCTATATCCGTTGTTATGATTAACGCAGGCTATCCAGCAGGGAAAGGAATTGCCTACTCTACTAACAACAGTAATCATTTGCTAAATGTTCGTGTTTCCAGAATGAGTGCATTTACGCACGATGCCAATCATTTTACAAAATGGATTTTATCAAAACCCGAGTATAGCGATTATCACAAGGATAATCTTGCTGAGCGTTTTGTGCCTCGTAAAATGTATGGAGAATATCTCGAAGATTTATTCCAATCACTGGTAAACTCCGATAACAAAAATGTTAGCTTCAGCTTTATCAATGATGAAGTAATCGATTTAAAAAAGCAAGGTAATTCGTTTGAAGTTGTTTTAAAAAATGCACCTTTCATCAATTGCAAAAAAGTAGTTTTATGTACAGGTAATCAACCTCCTATTTCTTTGCCTGGCGTTTCTTCTATACAATCCGAAAAAGTATTTATCAATCCATGGGATGAGAAAGCAGTAGAAAATATTGATCAAGATAAATCTGTATTCATTGTAGGAGCAGGATTAACAATGGTTGATACCGTAATTAGTTTAATTGATCAGGGTTTTAAAAATAAAATTATTGTCGTTTCGAAACATGGCGCTATACCTATGGCGCATCCTGTTGTGCGTGTAACAGTTCCTCATCCGGAAAAAGCACCTGCATCCGACATTCATGAAATTTATATTGATTTAAAATCGCGAATCAGATCTGCTATTGATCACACAGAATGGCATGAACCTGTTTTAGAAGCTGTTCGACCATTCACACAGAAAATATGGCAAGAACTACCTATCGAGCAAAAAAATCGTTTTTTACGTCACATCAACCATCGTTGGGCTAAACTTCGTCATCGATTGCCTCATGAGGTTCACGATATGATTCAATCTTTAATTGATTCAAATCAGATTGAATTGTATGCTGGTAAACTTTTAAATGTTCAAGAGAATCAAAATGATTTAACAATTGACTTTTTTGATAAATCAAACGAAAAGAAAGTTACAGTAAATGCCCAACGCATCATAAATTGTATTGGTCCTGAGGGTGATTTTGACAAAGTTGATAACCCACTTTTAAGAAACATGCTTAGCCATGGATTAATTTCCAAAGATCCCCTATCGCTGGGTTTTAATGCTACTGGCGATGGAAGGATTATCGATAAATCGGGTAATGTGATAGAAAATTTACTGACAATTGGCTCTGGATTGAGAGGAATTTTATGGGAATCGACCGCTATACCTGAAATCAGAGTACAGGCGCACGAAATGGCTAATAAAGTACTGGCCTAATTAAACAAATTGTTACTTCCTACACATTCTGATTCTTTTTTGGCGTAAGACCCAATTAAAAGCCCTACCTTTGCACTCCGAATTTTAGCTCCCAATTCGTACACGACTAACTTTCAGTCTGTTCTGATTAGAATAAAATCCGAAATTAAAAGGAACTTAACCAAACTGCAGATAAATTAGCATGCAATCAATCAGAAACATTGCAATTATTGCCCATGTCGATCATGGCAAAACAACTTTAGTAGATAAAATTTTACTTCAGACACAACTCTTCCGTGACAATGAAAAAACGGGTGAATTAATCCTTGATAACAACGATCTTGAAAGAGAGCGTGGAATTACGATTATCGCAAAGAACGTATCGGTAAATTACAAAGGCACTAAAATTAACATCATTGATACTCCTGGTCACGCCGACTTTGGAGGTGAAGTAGAACGTGTGATGAACATGGCCGATGGAGTTATTTTGCTTGTTGATGCTTTTGAAGGACCAATGCCTCAAACCCGCTTTGTACTTAGTAAGGCCTTAGAGATGGGTAAAAAAGCAATCTTAGTTATCAATAAAGTTGATAAAGAAAATTGTCGTCCAGAAGAGGTACATGAAAAAGTATTTGATTTGTTCTTCCATTTAGGTGCTACCGAAGAGCAGTTAGGATTTCCAACGGTTTATGGTTCATCAAAGCAAGGATGGATGGGACATGATTATAAAAATCCAACTACGGATGTAACTGCATTATTAGATTCTATTATTGAATATTTCCCTGAGCCTCCTGTTTATGAAGGAACACCTCAGATGTTAATTACGTCATTGGATTTTTCAACGTATGTAGGTCGTATTGCTATTGGACGTATTAGCCGTGGTTCATTAAAAGAAAATCAGCCGGTAAGTCTTGTAAAGCGTGACGGCTCTATCAAAAAAATGCGCATTAAAGAAGTTTTTGTGTTTGAAGGATTGGGACGTAGAAAGGCAGATGAAATTACATGTGGCGACTTATGTGCAGTAACTGGTATTGAAGATTTTGAAATTGGTGATACAATTGCTGATTTTGAAAATCCGGAGGCCCTTACTCCTATTTCAGTTGATGAACCAACAATGTGTATGTTGTTTACAATCAACAACAGTCCTTTCTTCGGAAAAGAAGGTCGTTTTGTAACTTCTCGTCACTTACGCGATCGTTTATACAAAGAGTTAGAGAAAAACCTGGCTATGCGTATTGTGGAGACAGAATCACCTGACTCTTATTTAGTATATGGCCGTGGGGTACTTCACTTATCTATCCTAATTGAGACTATGCGTCGCGAAGGATATGAATTACAAGTAGGACAGCCACAGGTTATCATGAAAGAAATTGATGGTCAACGTTACGAGCCAGTTGAGAATTTAACAGTAGATACTCCTGATGAAGTAGCTGGTAAAGTGATTGAATTAGTAACGCAGAAGAAGGGTGAGTTGAAAATAATGGAACCTAAGGGCGATTTACAACATTTAGAGTTTGAAATCCCAGCGCGTGGTTTAATTGGTTTACGTAGTAACGTACTTACAGCAACTGCTGGTCGTGCAACTATGGCACATCGTTTTAAAAGCTACGAACCTTGGAAAGGCCCTATCTCAGGACGTATTTCAGGTGTATTGTTAGCGAAGGAATCTGGTGTTGCAACTCCTTATTCTATCGACAGAATGCAAGACCGTGGTTTCTTCTTTATTGATCCTGCTGAGAGTGTTTATGCAGGTCAGGTTATTGGTCAGCATATTCGTCCTGATGATTTATTAATCAATGTGTGTGAAGCAAAGAAGTTAACGAATATGCGTGCTTCGGGTAGTGACGATAACGTTAGAATTGCTCCAGCAGTGAAGTTTTCATTAGAAGAGTGTATGGAATACATCGAGAAAGATGAGTATTTAGAGATTACGCCAAAATCATTACGTATGCGTAAAGTTTATCTTGATGAAAACGTAAGAAAACGTATGAGCAGAAAGGAAGAAGCGATTTAATCGTTTAATGTATAGGCAAACAAAAAGGGAGCAATTTTAAAATTGCTCCCTTTTTTATTCTCTATTTAAAATTGAATTACCAGATTTTTGCTCTTTCAGTATTATTACGATACATTTTATCGCCTTCTTTGACACCAAAAGCTTTGTAGAACTCCGTCATATTAGAAAGTGTACCTAATACGCGGAAGTTTGCAGGTGAATGCACATCCGTTAATAAACGCTTGCGCAACATTTCATCTTTGATATTTTGTTTCCAAACCTGAGCAAAGGCAAGGAAGAATCGTTGCTCCTCAGTAAACCCTTGAATAGTTACAGGAGCTTTTCCTTCGTTAGCCATTTGTAATGCATAATAAGCAGTGCTTAATCCACCTAAATCAGCAATGTTTTCACCGATTGTTAACTCACCATTTACAAATGAGCCTGGTAATGCTTCAAATTTATTAAAGCATTCAATTAACACTTTTGCACGGTCTTCAAACTGAACCTTATCTTTCTCACCCCACCAATCCATCATATTACCATTGCCATCGTATTTTGAACCCTGATCATCGAAACCATGCGTAATTTCATGTCCGATAACAGCACCTAATGCACCGTAGTTAGTAGCATCATCAGCACCTGGGTAATAGAAAGGAGGTTGCATAATTGCCGCTGGGAAAACTATTTCATTTAATGTTGGATCGTAGTATGCATTTACTTGATGTGGTAACATTGCCCATTCTGATTTGTCAACAGGCTTCCCTAACTTATCCATCATATCTCTGTAAGCAAACGCTTCCGCACGTTGCATATTTAAAACATAAGCGTCATCTTTAATCTCTAGCTTTGAATAATCTTTCCATTTATCAGGATAACCTAATTTCGTATTGAACTTAGCTAGCTTTTCTAATGCTTTTGTCTTTGTTGAATCACTCATCCAATCCAACTTAGTAATACGCACTTTGTATGTAGCCAAGATGTTTTTCACCATTGCACTTACTTTAACCTTCAATTCTGGACTAAAGTATTTCTGAATATAAAGCTGACCAACGATTTCTCCTATTGAGCCATCGCAGGCAGATACAGCGCGCTTCCAACGAGGGCGCATAACCTGAGTGCCGTTTAATATTTTACCGTTGAAATCAAAGCTTTCATTCACAAATTCACTGCTCAACTGTCCTGCACACCCTGAAATATACTTCCATGTTATAAAAAATTTCCACGTTTCTAAATCGGTGGTGTTAAACAAATCAGACAACCCTTTGAAATAATCAAGCTGGTTCACAATAATTTTATCATTAACTGCCACCTTGTTCGTTTTTAAGTAAAGTTGCCAGTCGATAGCAGGATTCATATTAACTAAATCAGTCAATGTTGTTGGATTGTACGTTTTTTCTTCATCACGCATTTCAACACGCGACATCGAAATCTGAGCAATCTGTGTTTCTAATTTTAAAATTAACTCCGCTCTCATTTCAGAATCGTCGCATTTTAAAAGATTGAACATTTTTACCATATGTTCAACATATGACTTGCGAATTGCAACATTGCGCTCATCGTCTTTTAAGTAATAATCACGATCTGGTAGTCCTAACCCACTTTGTGTTAAGTAAAGGACATTTTTTGAACTATTCTTTAAATCGCGGCTTACATAAAAGCCAAAAACATTATCAACTCCTTTAGCAGTTAAATCTGCCATACATATAATTAACTCTTGTTTTGAGTTGATAGATCCAATACGATCAAGGTCTGGCTTAATCATCGAAATACCCTGCGCATCAGCCTTTGCAGAGTCCATTGCCAGATTATAAAAATCACGTAGCTTTTGGCGCAGCGTTCCTTTTGCAGCAGCTTTATCTTTAGCAACTTCTTCAATTACAGTTCTGATTTTTTTGTTATTCTCATCTGCTAAAACATCGAAACTACCCCAGCGACTTTGGTCAGCTGGAACAGGATTGTTTTTTAGCCAGGTGCCACTCGCAAAATGGTAAAAATCATCATTTGGCTTAACATTCTTATCGATAGCAGCATAATCGATACCTTTTAATTGAGTTGTATCCGCCATAAATGCAGCCGATAACGCTACACCTACCGCAATACTAACTCCAGCAATCATTTTTAATTTTGACATAAATAGATATTTTTTCAGGCCCCAAAGTAATAAAAGAAAAAGAGAACCCTCAAATAATCGAATCAAATTAAACGACATTACTAAGAATTTAACAGTTTGCCTACAAATTATAAAAATGCCCATTCAGCATATTCGCATTTTGTGATATAAAGGTTTTCAATACATTTACGCTTCCAAAACATTTTATCAAAATCAATTCATGAAAAAGCTACTTGCAATCGGATTTATTCTATTGTTTTACTCTCATTCATTCGCTCAATTAAATGTTAGTTTACGAGCTAATTTACCATTTAATAACGTACTTTCTAATATTGGAGGCTATGTAGATAGCTCTGGAAATGAATATGCGTTAGTGGGAACTTTTACAGGTCTTTCGATAGTAGATGTAACGAATCCTACTAATCCTGTTGTTAAGTTCAATATACCAGGCACTAATTCAGATTGGAGAGAGGTAAAAACCTGGCAGAACTATGCTTATGTAACTACCGAAGGATGTTGCAATGGACTTCAAATATTGAATCTTGGATACTTGCCTGATTCTGTCCCAACCAAATTTTACAAAGGCGATGGTGCTATCAATAATCAAATAAATACCATTCATGCGTTGCATATAGAAGATGGATACTGCTATTTGTTTGGTAGTAATTTATTTAATGGCGCTGCGTTGATTCTTGACCTTGCTAATCCATGGAATCCTACGTATACGGGTCACTCGCCAGGTACTTATGTGCACGATGGTTATGTTCGCAACGACACACTCTATGGCTGCCATATTTATGATGGCTATTTTTCGGTAATGGATGTAACCAATAAGGCAAATCCGGCTTTAGTTACTACCCAAAATACACCAAGTTTATTTACCCATAATTCATGGCTTAATGATGCAGGCAATGTATTGTTCACGACAGATGAAGTGAGCGACTCTTACCTTGCTGCATATGACATTTCTGATGTAAATAACATAACAGAGCTTGGAAAAATACAATTAACCCCTGGCTCGGGTTCAATCATTCATAATACGCATACGCTTGATGATTTTGAAATTGTGAGCTGGTATAAAGATGGAATTGCTATTGTTGACGTAAGCAGACCCGACAATATGATTGTTGTTGGAAGTTACGATACCTACCCGCAAGGAGCAGGAAATGGATTTAATGGATGTTGGGGCGTATATCCTTTTTTACCTTCGGGAAATTTAGTTTGTTCTGATATTGACAATGGATTGTTTGTACTAACGCCTACGTATGTACGTGGTTGTTATTTAGAAGGTTTGATAACAGACTCCTTATCCGGAACACCTATTTTCAATGCCACGATTCAAATTTTAAATACATCCATCAGTAAGCAAAGTAAACTTACCGGCGAATATAAAACAGGAACTGCTGCAGCTGGAATTTATGATATTCAGGTTTCGAAAGCTGGCTACACCACTAAAACAATTTATGGTGTTTCTCTAACAAACGGACTAGTTACTAACTTAAATGTTCCATTGGTAAGTTTCTCAACAGTCGCTGCAATTGGTACAGTAACCAATGCAGTAACGGGAGCTCCTGTTGCTAATGCCACGGTTCATTTTTCAAATACACAATTTGATGTAACAGCAACAACTAATGCGGCAGGTCAATATACACTTGCAGGTTTTTATCCGGATAACTATACAATTACAGTAGGGAAATGGGGATACCAAACTGTTTGCTCAAACTCGCAAGTAGATGCAACTCCATTAAGCTTTGCATTAACACCAGGATATTACGATGATTTCGCCTTAGATTTTGGTTGGACAGTTAGCGGTCCTTCGCCAAACGCTTGGGAACGAGGTATTCCTATTCAAACAAACAATCAAAATGCAATTGCCAATCCAGGTACTGATGTGTCGGGCGATTGTGGTGAGCAATGTTATGTAACTGATAATGGTGGTGGTGGTCCTTGGGATAATGATGTTGACCAAGGAGCGACAATTCTTACTTCGCCAGTGTTTGACTTATCGAATAACTCAAATGCATCGCTAAGCTATAAACGTTGGTTTTATAATGGGGGAATTACAAATGGAGCTCCTGACGATACAATGAGTATTTATTTAACAAATGGTAGCACAACAGTGTTACTAGAACGCACGTATGCTGGACAACCTTCTCAAAGCACATGGTTGAATCAATCGTATCAAATAGGCAGTTTACTTCCACTAACATCTACCATGCAACTAATCGTAAATATTAGTGATCCGGGCCCAACGTTTAATATAGTAGAAGGCGGACTAGATAATTTTGTCATCAGCAACCTGACTGGTATTGAATCGAATGAAAGTACTAGTACTTCTATTTCTGCACAGCCAAATCCATTTGCAAATAATACACAGATTAAGGTTTTGAATAGAACAGGTGGAAATAGCAAATTATTAATTTATGATGCTTTGGGTAAAGTTGTTGAACAAAGAGATTTAGAAGGCGTAAATAATTATTTGAATGTAGGACAGGAATTAACATCAGGTATTTATACTCTTCAATTAATTTCTTCGAGTGGGAATTCAAACACCATGAAAATTGTGAAAGAATAAAGACTATTCTTAGAATATAATACAGCCAGGTAAAATTAAAATTACCTGGCTTTTCTTTTTCAGATTAGTAAAGATATTTGATGGTAAAAACTCCTACTTTATAAACTTCTTATTGTTGAAACAATAATCCACTATAAAAAATAGTTATTTGTTTAGATTGAATATTTGTAGTGTATCGCTTTCAGCAATGACTAAAAACTATTTTGCTTTACTTGCACTTTGGGCTACCACCCTTGTCTCACCTGCGTTTAGTCAAAATCCAGCAACATGTAAGCCTTCAGCAGTCAAAAAATCAATGAAGTATTATGAAGATGCTGAACGGTTAAATCAGTCGCGAGAATCATTTGTAAAAATCAAAGAGCTACTAGTTAAATCAATTGAAGAAGATTCAACTAACGGTAACGCGTGGTGGTTATATGGTGATATCGCACTTCAGTTTCACAAAGATGCTGAAATGGCAACCGCTTACGAAGCATTAATTCGTTTTTGTCCTGACGCCTCTGCTGATGCCTATTATCATTTAGGCGATTATTATTATAATCAAAAACGTTTCAAAGAGTGTATTCGCTTATTTGATGAGTACTTGAGCTTTGGCAAAGTACGAGAAGAATATGCATCTGATGCAGCACTAAAAAAAGTGAGAGCCAAACTCATGATGAATCCTGTGCCCTTTAATCCAACAGCATTAAAAAGTGTTTCCACAGGAGATCCTGAGTACCTAGCCATTATTTCACCCGATAATGAATTGTGTTTTTTCACACGCAGGTTTGATGAAAACAGAAAAGGTGCTGTTACAGTAAGTAATGTTGAGAAATTTATGCTTGCTGAAAAGAAAGACGGAGCATTTACCAAAGGAGAACCAATGCCACTCCCCTTTAACAAATCAACCAGCGGAAATGAAGGTGGAGCATCCATTAGCGTTGACAATAAATCACTTTTCTTCACCGTAAACAAAGGAGGTAATTTCGATATCTATACCTGCGAAAATAACAATGGCACTTGGACAGAACCCGAAAGTGTAAGTCCGCTGGTAAACGACGCTAAATACTGGGATAGTCAGCCAAGTATTTCTCCAAATGGTAAAGCACTTTATTTTGTAAGCTACCGCGATGCAGTAAATAAAACCAGTGATATTTATGTCACGCAAAAACTAGTTGGCAGTGGATGGACAGCTCCTTCTAAGCTACCAAAGTTTATTAATACCGTAGGTAATGAAAAGACCCCTTTTATGCATCCTGATAATCGTACCTTTTATTTCAGTTCTGATAATTTACCTGGCATGGGAGGCTTTGATATTTATATGTGTAAATTAAAAAGTGACGGTACCTGGTCGGAACCAATTAACATTGGCTATCCTATCAATACAGAGGCTGATGAAGTTGGCTTCTTTGTTAGTACTGATGGTAAAAAAGGCTATTTCGCATCGAACAGTTTAAAAGGTGTTGGTGGTTATGATATTTATGAATTTGATTTACCTGAAACGGTAAAACCTGATAAAGTACTATTTCTTAAAGGTGAAATTGAAGGAGATAAATCGGAGTTGGCGAATGCAAAAATTGAATTGAAAAATGTAAAAACAAAAGAGACAGTTGAAGTAAAAGTTGATAGCATCACAGGTAAGTATGCCTCAGTTGTTGCATTTGATGATGATTATATTCTTACTGTCAAAAAAGAAGGACTCGCTTATAACTCTCAATATTTTTCGAAGAAAGATTCTACTCTTAATCAGCCTAAAAAGGTGAATTTAGAAGTGAAAAAAATTGAAGTCGGTAAACCATATCAACTGAATAATATTTTATTCAGCACTAATTCAAGTGAACTAAATCAGCAGGACAAAGATATTATTGAAGATTTTTCAGATTATTTAAAAATAAATAAATCATTAAAGGTGTCGATTGAAGGCCATACCGACAATGCAGGCAATCCGCAAGAAAACCAAAAGCTTTCCGAAGAAAGAGCAAGTGAAGTTTTAAATTATCTGACGCAGCAAGGAATTGACAAAAGCCGTTTGACATCGAAAGGTTTTGGAGCAACAAAACCCAAAGCAGATAATGATACAGAAGTGAATATGGCTAAAAACCGCAGAACAGAATTTGTGATTATTGGCAAATAATTAAAAATCGCCCAACCAGCTTTTCAAAATATTTTTCTTGCTTTCGGATAGGCCTTCCGTTAGTACAAGATAATAACTTACATAAGGAGTATTTGTTACTTTTAAGGAAAATCGTTTTATCATCCCTCCTCTTGCAATCAAAAACTCCACCTTATCATCAATACGAACTTCTCCAAGCGCATTTGCCATGTCACCAGCAAAGCGTACATCATTAATCGCTACAATTTCATCACCCACATTTAAGCCAGCAAACCATGCTGGTGAATTTCGCTCTACTGACGAAACTGTATTTTTTCCGGCTTGTAAGTTAATACCAACATATACTTTTTCTTCATCTGCAAAATTATCTTCCAGCATCAATCCGAAATCATTCGTAATTGAATCAAATGGAACTCGTTGCGTATTGTAAACATAATTCTTAAAAAAATCATTCATATCACAACCTGCAATCTGACTAACGGCCTGTTGAAATTCTGCATCTGTAAATCCTCTGTTATAATCTAAGAAATACGTTTGATACAAAACTTGCATTACATCATCCAGCGATTTTTTTGCGTTGGTTTTCGATCTAATAATCATATCCAGCGTAGCAGCAACCGCCGATCCTTTTGAATAATAACTTACACTTGTATTATTCGAGTTTTCATTAGGTCGATAGTATTTAATCCAAGCATCAAAACTAGCTTCATTCAAAGGCTGAATAGCGGCTCCAAGCTGATTATCGGAATAAGAAAATGAATTAGCTACCTTCTGTAAAAATTCATCACGCGTATAAAATCCACTACGATATACAATTAAATCTTCGTAATAAGCAGTAAAACCTTCCGACACAAACAACATATTTGTGTAATTTTCATTGTCGTAATCAAACGGTCCTAATGCTTTAGGACGCATTCTTTTTACATTCCATAAATGAAAATATTCATGTGCAACTAAGGTTAAAAAATCTTTATAATCATCACCAACATAACCATTTCTTTCTGTTTGAAGGGTAGTAGAGTTTTTATGCTCTAATCCACCACCCCCATTTATGAGATTGTGTACAATGAATAAATAATTTTTACATGGATGTGGTCCACCAAAAACATTCAGCGATTGCTCTGTGATTACGGCCATATCTTTCTTTAGCTGCTCCTCATTGTAATTAGCCTGCCCGAACATAGCTACCTCATGTTTTACACCACACGACTCAAATGAAAACACTTTATGATTACCAATTTCAAAAGGGGCATCAACTAAATCATCATAATTATCTGCTGTAAATACATTCTCAACTGCATTCATTTTGCTAAGTGCAACAGAAATTATTTTCCAGTTATTAGCAGGAGATACTTTTACAGTTATCTTTTTCGATAAATATTCTTTGGCAAAGACAAAGACGCTCGTTCCATTTAAATAAGCATGCTCTGCATCGATATAACTTGTACGTACAGAAAGCTCATTCGCATATAAATCATACTCCACTTTTACATCGCCTTTTTCTGCTGATATGGTCCAGATGTTCTTTCTTGTCTTTAGTGTATGTAATTGTTCCCCCTTTTCGTTGAAGGCTTTAAATGACTCCACATTTTTTGAGAACTCACGTACTAAATACGACCCCGGCGCCCAAACAGGCATGTGTATTTCAATGTCGCCTCCTTTCCATTTCTTAAAGGTGGCAGTAACATGCGCGTAATGTGTTTCTGGATGAGGAAAATCAATTGAATAGTCTTGCGCATATCCAGTTGAACAAAAAAACAGAAATCCAATAATTGATAAAACAATCGTTCTCATTTACTCTTAATTTGGAGCAAAAGTAAAGAAATTGTTTGATGAAAATTAAAAAGAATTAGGGCGACGTTTACCATCTTTAAAATAGATGGTCCTTAATTTTCTTTGCGTTAAGAAGTAAGCAACCAAAACAGAAACTATCGTTGTAATTGCTAGCACTGAAAAAATTCGATACGGATGATTGGGCAAATATCTTTCTGTAACTATCAAGGTAAGAATCTGCAAAGGTGCAATGATCATTAAATATCTACCGAAGGTTACATTTCCGTCATGCCATGTTTCTTCGCTACGCATAGAAACACTTGTTTTAAATCCAAAGCCACCATATTCATTAGGGCGTTGATTTAACTTAACACCAATGGTAAAAATAACCATCACAATAAACGAGCATATTAGAAGCAAAAGGTTCATTCGAAAAATTTAAAAAAGGGTTATTTAAATTGTCGTTGTAACTGTTCAGGGGTCATAAATTCATAATCAGAAGGGATTTCAAATTTCTTCTTTGAAACCTTCTCTTCAGTAACTTTGCTTGCAGTCATTGTCATAGACATACCATTCAAATCAGCGGTATATTCTAGAGGCGCACCTTTGAGGTTTTCAAAATTACCACCCCAGCTACCACCACCAGTAATACCCTCAGCACACCATACTGTCATTTTAGTGTTTTCATCAAATACCAATGTTGCTTTCTTACAATCATAACCAGCAATTTTCTTTGTATCCTCTGAATAATTAATTGTTGGTATTTTTGTTTTCGTCGACTTATCGTCGCGAGGATTCATGGCAATTTTCTTTCCCATCATATCCATCAAAATAGTCATCTCATTTTTCACACAAATGGTCACCATTTTCATTCCCATAAAACCATCACTCTCGGTACGGCAGTTATCATTGGAAAAATAGCATACACTTTCCGATGGAAGCATCGCCTTTTGATCAGATGGTAAATCGACACTAGGATAATTAATTTTATAAATAATCTTACCCTGTTTAACTTGAGCTAAGACAGACTGATATCCTATGGACAACAGCAGTAGCAATGCAAAAAATTTTGTTTTCATAGTTTTGGAACGCAAATTTAATAAACTAATTACTTACAAAGCAAATTTGTAGATTTGCAAATAATAAAACATTTTATAAAAATTATGAAAAATACAATCCTTGCATTTGTAATTGCGATAAGCTGTACAACTGTTTCCTACTCTCAAAAAGGCTTTTTACAACTAGAAGATATATGGGGAAGCAGGAAATTATCTGCAAAAACAGTGAGTGGATTTAATTCGATGAAAAATGGTGAACACTATTCAAATTCAGTGTATACACCTATATTTAAAATCGAAAAATATAATTTTAAAGATGGAAAAGCCATTGAAACAATTCTAACTGAAAATGATCTAGTTTACAAAGGCGATACAATTGCTATCAGTGATTATCAATTCAGTTCAGATGAAAATTTGATTTTACTTTCAGCAAATACGGAAGCTATTTATCGTCACTCAAGTAAGTCTGATTATTTTGTTTTTGACCGTAAAACAAAGCAACTTTCAAAAATTACAGGCACTGAAAAAGTGATGTATTGTCAATTTTCTCCTGATAATAAACAAGTGGCTTATGTAAAAGAAAACAATCTTTACATCTACGATTTATCTACAAAATTAGAAACGGCTATTACTAGTGATGGAAAGAAGAATTCAATTATTAACGGAGCTACCGATTGGGTTTATGAGGAAGAATTCAGTATGGACGTTGCATACGCATGGTCGCCAGACGGAAAAAAAATTGCCTATTACAAATTTGATGAAAGTAATGTTAAAGAGTTTAACTTAACTTATTACGGCAATCTTTATCCAAAGGAAGAAAAATACAAATACCCAAAAGCTGGCGAAGAAAATTCAAAGGTTGAAATTTATGCGTATGATGTTACCAGCAAGCAAAACACTTTGCTGAATACAGGTAAAGACAGAGAATATATTCCTAGAATTAAATGGACCAACAATTCAGGAATCCTGAGCATTCAAACGCTAAACAGACACCAAAATCATTTAGAACTTTTGTTTATTAATGTAAATGATAATACTTCTAAATGTGTGATAAAAGAAGACAACAATTCCTTTATAGAAATTACTGACGACTTAAAATTCCTTGAAAATGGTAGTCAGTTTATATGGACATCGACAAGAGATGGCTACAACCATATATACCTATATGCTGTTGATGGAAAATTAATTAAGCAAATAACAAAAGGAAACTTTGAAGTCTCATCTTATTACGGATTTGATGAAAGTAAAAAAACATTCTATTATTTATCTACTGAATTAAGTCCTACTGAACGTTACGTATATTCGATTACGATAGACGGCAAGAAAACAAATTTAGCTCCTGAAAAAGGAACACATAGTGCTTCATTTAGTAATGGATTTAAATATTTCGTTGATACCTACTCTTCATACGGAAAGCCATACACTTGTTCAGTTATCAATAACGTTGGAAAACAAATAAGAGTATTAGAAGACAACCGCGACGTAAAAGCAGCAATGCAGGAATATCGCTTAGGTAAGATAAAAGAGTTTACTTTTAAAAATAAAAATGGTATTGAGTTTTACGGTTGGATGATGTATCCACCTGATTTCGATTCAACATTAAAATACCCTGTACTAATAAATGTTTACGGTGGTCCTGGAGTACAAACAGTAACCAACGATTGGGATGGTCCTAATTATTTATGGCATCAAATGCTTGCTCAAAGAGGCTACATCATTGCAAGTATTGAAAACAGAGGCACGCCTGGAAGAGGATTAGAATGGGCAAATTGCATCTATAAAGATTTAGGAAAATTAGAAGTAGATGATCAGATCTCTGGATCAAATTACATTAAAGCATTACCATACGTTGAAAACAGCCGCATGGGTGTTTGGGGATGGAGCTTTGGAGGTTATATGACTTCGTTGTTAATGACAAAAGTTCATACGCAGTTTAAAGCAGGTATTGCAGTTGCACCAGTGACTAACTGGCGTTACTACGATAATATTTACACTGAGCGTTACCTGCAAACACCGCAAGAAAATGCAGAAGGCTACGACAAAAATTCTCCAACTACTTACGCAAAAGAATTAAAAGGAAAGTTATTACTTGTTCATGGATCAGCAGATGACAATGTGCACATGCAGAACTCAATGGACTTTATTAACGCCTTGGTTAAATACAATAAGCAATTCGATTTATTCATTTATCCGAATCGGAATCATGGTATATACGGAGATGGGGCTCGCTTACATCTCTACACAAAAATGACTGATTTTATCATCAACAATTTATAACAAAAAATCCCCGACTAATCGGGGATTTTTTTTGTCTTTTTATTTTTATTAGAAATTGCCTCGAACAGAAACAATAAAGTTCCTACCTGCTGCATTCATACCACTTGCAAAAACACGGTATTGGGTATCCAACATATTTTCAATTGCAAAATTCAAATCAACATTCTTATGAATCTTATAGGATGTACTTAGGTTTAAAGTAATCCATGCAGGCATTCCATTGGGAGTAGCATATTGCTCGTTATCTTCACCATTCAAAAAATAATCTTTCAATTCCTTCGCACCATTATAATTAGAATAAAGCGCTGCTTTAAATTTATCTGTTTTATAGTTCAATGCTATACGAGCCATGAATGGAGGAATATGATCAAGCGGATTATCAACAGAATCTGTTTTCAAACGACCATAAGTATAATTTAATCCGAATTGGAAATTAAAATGGTCATCTAAATTAGAAGTGAAGTTTGAGCTAACTCCATAAATATATCCTTGTTGTTTATTCTGATTTGCTAGCACCTGACTTAATTCACCATCGTACAAAATTGAATCTTGTCCGTTATAAGTAAATTTATCGACCACCGCAATGTTTTTAATAGATGTGTAATACAGATAATTCTCCCATATGGTCTTACTTCCCAACGACTGCGTAAAGCCTAATTCGTAATTTATTGTTTGTTCTGGTTTCAAGTCTTTGTTTGGCACAATAACATTTCCAGCTGATGAGCCGAAAATTTTCGACATATCATCAACGTTAGGAACTCTAAATCCTGTAGCAATTGTAAAAGACAATTTAGTTGCGTCAGAAGGACGGTGTATAAGTCCTATTGAAGCCGAATAAACAGGCGTTTGTTGTTCGATGCTTGTATACGGCAAATGAAATAGCAATGCAGTATCAACTAATGTTGATTTTAAAGATGAATAACCTAATCTCAATCCTTCTGAAATAGTTGTGGTAGTTGTAAGCATATAATTATGCGATGCATATACGCCAAAATAATTCATGGTATTATCTCCATCTGGATAACGAGTATCTAACGGTGAGGTTGTTCCGTTAATCACATTTGATTTATTAGCTGTGGACTTTAACGAATTCAACTGACCATCTACACCAACTAATAATTTACTCTTTTTACCTTGATGTTGTCCATAAAAATCAAAGCCCAGTACTCCTACATTCTCGATACGGTTGCTAAGTGTTGAACTTTTATAACCTCTGTTATGACGACTTTCTTCTAATGCCTGATAGCTAACTCCTAAGTGATACAATTGCATCCAACGATTATCATTTTTATTGTTCATGGAGTATGCTGCCATCATTCGTGTTTGCGGACCATAATACCATTCAGCATATTTCAAATTTCCATTTGAGCTAAGATCTGTTAAACGGTCATATCGAGGAACATCGGTTGAAGTTGAATACTGAATATTTAAATCGTGCGTTGTATTTGCATTTTGCTTCCATAAAAACTTCTGAATAAAATCAATTTGATTATAAGCAGTACCTACTTGAAGATAACGATATTCATTTTTCATGATTGAATCAACACCATTGGTTGTTTCGACGTATGATGGTCGCTCGCCATAACTTGCACTATAAAACGGATTTTGATTTTTCCCTCCTCGCAAATCGCCAAACTGACTAATTGAAAACGATGTTAATGTAGCGAATCGTGAATTACCATAATTAAAATCAATATGATTTGTAATTCCATTATTGGCTGAAGCATATTTTGATAAAAATGAAACATGCATTTCTGCATTATCAGAAAACATTGCTTTTTTTGTTGATAGGTTGATGACACCACCCAATGCATCACTTCCATAAATTGTAGATGATGGCCCGTATAAAACTTCCACTCTGTCTAATAAATTCACATCTGTTTTTATAATATCTTGCAAATGACCAGCACGATAAATAAGGTTATTCATACGAACACCATCAATAACTAATAAAATTCTAGATGCTTCAAAGCCGCGCAAAGTCGGACTACCACCACCCTGCTGACTCATTTGAACTTGTAGTCCTTTCTGAGCAAGCAAATCAGCTGTAGACGATGGATTACAGGATTCAATACTTTCTTTGGTAAACACCTTTACCTCCTGAGTAACGTTCTTTAATTTTTCGGGAGTTTTATTTACTGTAATGATGACACCATCAAGATTAATACTTTTTTGAACGCTATCTTTTTGACCGTATGATAATGTACATACAGGTATAAGGAGCAAGAAGCTCCATATTTTTTTATTTTTCATTTTGTTGGATTTAAGAATTAATTAATTAAAAAACTTGCTTCAACAAAATGATATAGGTGGTGGGGTTGCTGGTTGAATAAAAACTTTAAAGGGACGAACCTGCTTATTAGAATAAATCGATTGTGAATAGAAATTATAAAAGCGAAGGGAATGAACTTTTTCAAGAACAATAGGATTGTAAAATGTTTTTAAAACCAACTTAGGCAAAGATGATTTGGACGAACTTGAAGCATCAAACCAATCGACTGCATTTTTCAAAAAAGATTCTTCTTCTGTATCTCGAAAAACTTTAACAGTGACAATTCCATTTTTAATTTCTTTGGATGCAATATCATAAAGTTCACCATTAATAAACAATTCATGCTCATCAAACTTTGCTAACTGAAATTCCAATTCAGATAATTGAAGAATTGTATTCAATTCTTTTTTATTCGATGCAATTAATTTGAATGCTGATTGTTTAAATGCATATCGTTGTGAAAAATACATCACAGTCATACCGATGAATTGCATTAAAAATACAACTAATAAAATATTGGCGAGGATTTTCTTTAACACAATATTATTTCGAATTGCTAAAATAGTTCATTTTGTAAATAAAACTAATTTTGCACTTATGAATGTAGCAACATTGCTTTTAGGCTGTAATATCGGAAACTGCGAAAGCACTTTTGTTGAAACGCTGCAAATGTTTGAGAAAAATTGCGGGAGACTTCTCAATAAATCTTCGCTTTATAAAACGGCTCCCTGGGGCTATGCTGAACAAAACGATTTTTTAAATCAAGTTGTTATTCTAGATACAGAATTAACACCTGTTGAATTACTATCGAAAACATGTGAAATAGAATTTGAGCTTGGCAGATTAAGAGCAATTGCGAATGGTCCGCGCACTATTGACATTGACATTTTGTTTTACAATGATTTAGAAGTTATCACCAATGACCTAATAATTCCTCATCCTCGATTACATTTGCGAAAATTCACATTAATACCATTAAACGAAATTATCCCTGACTATACGCATCCAGCTTTGAACAAAACGATTGCTCAACTTTTAGATGAATGCGAGGACAATCTCAACGTATACAAGAAAGGGAATTAAATTATGAAATCGTCGCTACCCTATTCATATATTGCAGTAGAAGGAAACATTGGAGCTGGCAAAACATCGCTTGCCAAGATTTTTTCTGGAATTTACAATACAGATTTAGTTTTAGAAGAATTTGCTGATAATACCTTTCTGCCTCAATTTTACGAAAATCCGGAGCGCTTTGCATTTCCATTAGAGATGTCGTTTTTAGCTGAACGTTACCAGCAATTGAAAGCCCGCCAAGAGTCTGCATTAAAAAACAATAAAGTTCTGATTTCCGACTATCTTTTTGAGAAATCGATGTTTTTTGCTAACATTAATTTAAAGGGTAATGAACTCGATTTATTTAGAAAATTTTTCGAATTGATAAACAAAAATCTTCGTCAACCAGACCTTATTTTATACCTCAATAAATCCACCGATGAACTTCAAAAAAACATCAGTAAACGGGGAAGGTCCTATGAGCAGAATATTCCGTCAGAGTACTTAGATAGTATTTCGAAACAATATCAGCAGCATTTAACTGACTATCCTTCAATACCTGTACTGTTTGTTGAAAGTGATAATATCGATTTTATTGAAAACTCATCTGATTTACGCTTTTTATTGGAATTAATCCAAAACAAGAACAATATTGGTCTTCAAAAAATACAAAAACCTCTATGATAGAGGCTATTAACTCTTAATTAAATTATTTTTTCGTAACAATTTGTATTTGATTTTTAATTATTATTGCATCAATAATCAAAAAACCATAAAACATCAATGAAAACTAAGCATTTACTAATAGCATTTTGCTTATTCATTTCCGCGACTTCTTTCGCTCAAACTTCAACAGGCGGAGGACTTCCTAATAAGAAAGATTTTGATCGCATGTCGATTGGATTAAAACTAGGCGTTACTCATTTAAATGGCGACTTACTAAGTGGTCCGCAAAACAACTCAAGAATATTAGATGAGTTGAACTTTAATTTGGGCTACGGACTTATGTTTAATTACCAATTAACACATTCAATCGGATTAAGAGCAAGTGGTATGTTATCGAAGTTCGAGGCTTACGATAAGGAATATCTTTACAACTCGAAAGGAGAATGGCTTCCGTTCAACGCTGCAAATCCTAATGCACCTTCTACATTCGGACTTTTCAATGATAAGTATGAAAGCAATATGTATGAAGCTGCATTAGAAATGACTTACAATTTCGGGAACATCAGCTTCTTAAACAGAAACAAAAACTTCCACATGATTGCTACTTTAGGTGCAGGGCTATTTCATTTTGATGGCGATGTAACTCTAGATGGTACAGCTAATGTAATTTCAGGAAGCGATACAATAAAAGTAGGATCTGTTTTGAGATCATCTGGCAGCACAAGTGAATTAATGATTCCATTATCGTTAGGATTCAAGTATAAAATAGGCAAAATCGATTTAGGTTTAGCAATGGAATATCGTAAAACATTTACTGATAATGTAGATGGAACAACTAAGACTTTTTCTGAGTACGATAGTTACTATATGTTAAATGCAGGTATATCTTACACGCTAGGTAAGAAAAGCAAACCTATGGAGTGGGTTAACCCAATGGAAGTTGTTTACAATGATATTGCAGACTTGAAAGAGAAAGTGAATATCCTTTCAGGAGATAAAGATAAAGACGGAGTTTCTGACTTATTTGACAAAGACAATGCTACGCCAGAAGGAACTAAGGTTTATGGTGATGGTACAACAGTAGATACAGACGGTGATGGTGTTGCTGACTCTAAAGATGCTGATCCATATACTCCAAAAGGAGCTAAGGTGGATGCTAATGGTCAAGAGGTAGATACAGATGGCGACGGTGTAGCAGACTCAAAAGATCTTGAGCCGGCTACTGACAGTGGTTCATTGGTAAACTTCCAAGGTATAACTATCGCTAAACCTGGTCAACATGGTAAAGATGGAATAAATGGATCTAATGGTTCAAACGTGGGTTACATGCCATCAATTTTCTTCGATTTAGGATCTGCAACAGTAAAATCAGTTTACAACGACCGTATCTATGTTATTGCTAAAATGATGAAAGCAAATCCGTCTGTACAAATTACAATAACTGGTAATTGCGATTCAGTTGGAGGCGATTATGAAAACCAACGATTAGGAACTCGTCGTGCTGAAAACGTAAAAGAAATCTTAGTAAGAAACTTCGGCATTGAAGGATCTAGAATAGAAACCGAAACTAAAGGTTCTAAAGACCCTATTGCTGTGAAATTAAACTCTATGAACAGAAGAGTTGATTTCTCAGTTAAACAATAGTATTAAACATCCAAAACAAAAAAGGCTACTCCAAATAGAGTAGCCTTTTTTGTTTTGTTTTTAATTGATTTATTTGGTTATTTGTTGAATATTAATATATTTGTTAAATCAATCCTTAAACTATGAGTAAGATTTCTTTTTTTTACGATAAAGATTCAGTGTGCAAGGTAAGCTTAAAGGCACTGGAAAGAAGGAATTTTGTTGTCGAAGAATTTGACAAGTCCAAAGGATTAATAGTTGCTACCTCAAAAAAGCAATTTCTTAAACCAGACATCCGAATAGAAATTCAAGTAGACCATATTAATGAAAATCAAACTTCGATTAATATAAAATCGGATTTAAAAAAGAATTGGTTTATTAATAAAGACATTAAAAACAAAGAGGAGCAAAAGTTAATCAATACACTTTATAAGTGCTTTGATTCAATTTAATTAGTCTATTTTATAGAGACTAAACGAATTATCGTCTGATTTAAATACAATTTCAATACTTGAAGATGATGTGCTTTTAATTTCGCCATATCCTTTAACTGGAAATCCCTGACAAATCTTTCCCGAATTATCAATCAAATAACAAACTTTTGTTGCTTCGTCACGATACGAAAGGAATAATTTATCATAATCCATTAGTATTTTCAAATCACTAGCAACTACATTATTATCCAATTGATGTTTTAATATCTCGTTACCGTTTTTATCAAACAAATAAACATATTGCTTATCACAGCCAGCAAAATACACCTTGCCGTCTTTTCTTGCCAAACTAATATCATTAATTGATTCCTGAGAAGACTTAAAATAAATTTCGGAATTCCTTGTCCCTTTGGCGCTTTTTAGGACACCTCCAAGCGTTTCCCAGATAAACATAGATGAAGTATCGTCGGCAGCATAAATTCTACTTTCTATGGCCTTTCCAATAGCATCATCCAATCTAAATTTTCGTTCTCCCGCAGGACTAATAAAATGACAAATACCTGTACCATCAACCACAGTAATAAATCGCTTATTATTATAAACCGATAGCCAAGCTGTAGTTTTAACCACTGCTGAAAGCTTTACAGGCTGATAATTAACCAGAGGAATACCAGAAAGCTCATAACCATAAACAAGCATGTTTCTACAAGAAATAAAAAGTTGCGACGAAGTATTATAATTAAGTTGGAAAGCACCAACACCTGAAGTGGCTGAATCGGGCAATTGAATAGGATAATTTCCTACATCATTACCTATCGAATCAAGCATGTAAAGTTTTGAAGTAGTATTAAAAACATATTGAACGCCTCCGTTATTATAAAAATCTACTGTTTTAATCTCGCCCAGTATTTTACTTTCCAGCGATTTTTGCCATTTCAATATTCCATCTTTCCCAACAGCTGATAATGTAAAATTTGCATCTTGAATAAATAACATATCATGATCAGCTTTTGGCACAAATGGACCAGCTATGATGGTTGTGTCGCATCTATAATCCCACAGTGCATGTGGCCCTTGTGACTTTTTATTAAAGTAACTAAGGCATCCTGTTGTATTAAAAACACCATTAGACGACCCAATATTTAAAGCTAAACCGTTCCACCCTTTTACTTTGTTGCCATATTGTGTAAGCCAGTCGAGCCAACCAGGTGCTGCTATTGATTTAAATATTTTCTCCGACTGAGGAAATCCAGCATAGAAATATAAATTACCAAAAGGATGAACAACATTTGTAATAGATTTAAATCGCTCTTGACCAATTAATAGATTTTTACTTTTATTGTCATTTATAAAACCACGAAGAGCAGCCACCTGATTAGATGCAACGAAATAATTATTGATAATACAATAATAACTTCCATTTAGTTTACTGAACAAAGGACCTAAAACCGAAGGAATCAAATCATTCATTTTTAATTTCCTTATGATAACACCATTGTAACTTTCTTCCAAAGGCTTATTACTTTCGCTCTTTTCGGAAACCTCAAGCATCTTTTTCTGGCAAATTGAACTATTATTAACCGCTACGGCAGCAAAATAATTATTATCGTTACTTTCAGAAACAGGTTCAGTAACTATCAATGAAACTTCGTTCCCTATCCAATCTTCAAAATAAACTTTGTTTCTTGAAGAACTTGTATTGCCATTATTTTCATGAAGGTACTCTGCGAAATCATCCAACCATACAGTAGGACTACTAAATCCCCATGCAACTACAGCCGCAGTTCTTGAAGGAAGAATTTTGAATACATTTAGAGGTACGCTCTTTTGATCTTTGAATAAAGATAAAAACTGATTGGCGCCATCAACAATAGTAGTACCTTGAAAAGTAATACAATCGGATTTGATACTCAACTTAGCAATAGACCACTCTCCTACTCTCTGTAGTGGCTCCAACTTTAATCCTGATAATGTATTTAACTGCGTTAATACCCATTTGTGAAATCCGTTATAATGAATCCCTATAACAAGATTCTTTTTATTCGTATCAACAAAGCTCATCATCTTAACAGCTGGCGATGTACTCTTAATATACTTCTGTTGTCTTAATGCATCTTCTACTAAATACGGAGTAAAGCTTCCGATAAATACGCCTTTAGAAACAGACCATGTAAACATGCGTGCACTATCCAACTTAACCTCTCGTATCTCTGTACCGTTATAATTTCTGGTTTGCTTTTTTACTTTCTTCCCTAAGATTCCCATCACTAACTGATCAGCTTCGCCATCAGGATTGGCATTATTAAGGCGCAAGTAATAAATTTCACTGAATGTATTAGGCCCCGTAACATGTCCTGATACAACTAGCGGATACGTCTTGAATATTGATCGTAAAGCTTGATTTTTTATGACTGCTGAATCGAGAGAAATTAATGACTTATACCAATCATCAAGTACAGCAATCGAATCATGATTATTAAAGAAACCTGTATTAGCTAAACGTTTTAAATCGCCAGTAGTTGGGTCAACAGAAATAACCCAAGCCACATCAGAAGGAATAGCTTCATAAAGGCTGGTTGATTCGTTGCGGTAGTATTGATAGTAGATAAAAACACCTGCGACAGCAACTAGTATCACTACAGAAATTATTGACGACAGAAGGACTTTCTTCATTAAACAGGTTGGTTATTCAAAAGTACCACACCTTTAAAGAGAATACTAACTACCCGCATATCCACTTATTTACAATGCAATGTTAATATGTCTTTTGATTTTTAATTTTATATTAATTTATACAAAACACACATTTTAATATTTTTTATCAATAAAAACCAAATAAATATTTATATATTTATTACGATTCCATTAATTATTCGTATTGTCGACATTTGAGAATTACTTCCTAATGGCTCATATACTGGAAGAAATAACTGGGATTCAAATGAGATGTTTTTCCAAACAACCTGCAATCCAGCACCACATGAGAGCAATTTCATTGATGTACCACTTTGCCAGTTCTTTCCAATCTGAATGCCTTTGGTATTTTCATAAGCTCCATTAAATGAAGGGGCGATTATCCAGTCTCTATTTATTTTAATCTTTCTAAAACACATTGCATTAATACTTGATATTGGAGCTACCCTTTCATTATACAAATTGTAATTATTAACACGCATTAAGCTACTAATCATCAATCCCATTTTTTTATAACCTAAAGACATATTACCAAAAATTAAATAATCAAGTGAGCCAGTCCCTGCTTGATTATAAAGTCCAATTCGTTGTCCATTTTCACTTAAGAAATTATTTCTTCCTGTTGGAAGCTTAAAGCCAAATCCCGCTGAAAACCTATATTTAAATCTCTGATCTACTTTATTATTCACCCAATATCGATTAACAAAAAAGGAAAAATCTCCTACTCCACTTACAGTTTCTTGTTCATCCCCAACAACTTCCTTATTCATGGTATAAGGCAAACTTGTAACTAAATCCCACTTTTTGTGAAAAAGAAAACGCCCCCTCAACTCAGCAACTCTGAAAATCTCATACGAGGAAGTATTTTGATTTCCTGCAGGAGAATGTGCAGTCTTAAGTATGCCTCCATCAGGAAACCAAGCATTTTCTCCATTGTAGTATTGATTTTTAAATGCTCTATATCTATAGAAAATTGAGATTGAATGTTTGTCTTCGTTAGGCAAAATGCCTCCAAAGCCACCACACACATCACATGCGGTAACATTTATTGATGTCAGGATAATAGCACCTAACATCAGCGTATATTTCTTCATTTTTACTTTTCGCTAAATCGTTCGTCGTTTAGGAAAGTAGGATCTGTAAGTGTATTTAAGAAAAGTAATAATTGCTGCTTTTCAGCGTCTGTAATTGACATATTACCTCCTGCTAAAATTGGATCTATCGTAGTGCTTTGCACAATTCCATTTCGGTAATGATCGATCACTTTACTGAGTGAATTTATTCTACCATCATGCATATATGGAAATGTAACGGCTACATTTCTGAGAGATGGCACTTTGAATTTACCAGAGTCGCTTGGCTGAAGTGTTATTCTTGCCCTGCCTGGATCCGAAGTAAAATGAAGATCTAAACCGTTATTACGATAGTCAAGATCTGTCATTAAAGGTTCTCTGTGACAACTTTCACATTTCGATTTAAACAACATATAACCATTTTGCTCATCGACGGTAAAAGTTGCTGTACCTGCTTTAACCTGGTCATATTTGGAATTGGCAGAGATTAATGAAGACATGAACTGAGCCATTGCCCTAGTCATTGCCTGCGTGGTTATAGTATCGCTACCAAATGCCCTTTTAAACATTTCAGGATAGAATTTAGAGCGTTTAAGTTTAGCTATTACCCTAGCAACATCTTCATTCATTTCAACTGGGTTAGTAATAGGACCTATTGGCTGAACCTCGATATGGTTTGAACCTCCATCCCAGAAAAAATTGGAATGCCATGCCAAATTAAATAGCGGTGGCGCATTTCTGTTACCTTCCAAATCGTTAATTCCGTGACTTACTTTATGATCTAAATGTGCAAACGCAGCAAACTGCTGATGACAACTTCCACAAGATACTGAGCTATCTAATGATAGAATTGGGTCATAAAACAATTTCTTCCCAAGCCTGAACCCATTATAAGTAACAGGATTATTATTCAATTGGCCTGAAGTTGCCGGAAATCCGTCAGGCTGATAGAATAAAGGCTTTGTAATAATGGGGTCAACATCAGGTACACAAGCCTGAATTGACCATACTATTACAATTATTAAAACTAAATATATTTTCAGATTTACTTTCATTAATTAAAAACCGGAGCCCCAAAGAGCCCCGGTCAAATTGATTTTTTATAGAGGATCGTTATGAATATGATCAAATTTAAACATATCAGCATAGTTAGTTGCTATACCCGATGATGTTGGTCCAACCATCATTACTGTTGACCCACTTGCAATTGTTACATTACTAGGATTTTTAAATATCTCTAAAACATCCGCTGCAATATGAATTTCTGCTTCTCTTTTACCTCCATCAACAATTAATATCGATGGTGTAAAATCAATTGATACTGTTCTTAGTCCACTGTAAGTTCCAGTAAATCCACCGATATGATATTTATAGTTGTTATTAGAAGATGCTGATGATTGCCCTTCTAATTTCATGAATATATAGCCTGTTGTCCAACTCCAAAACATTCCATTAGCAGGATCCAAAGCCCCTGTTTGAGAACCTGACACATTGCGCGCGCTGTCCACACCAATCGTGTATTCTAAGCCCGTATATTTACCACCAGGGATATTCGCTAAATCCACTTTTAATGAATTAGTATCATTGGCGTCAATTAAAAAATAAGAGTTAGGCACTTCATATTTTGATCCATCTTGCTTTATCAGTTTTACATTTGAAACATAATATTTAAACATCGAAACATTGAAAGATTCTCCTGCAGCATTCACATAATTAGTTGCACCAGATGCATCTAATGCAACAGTTCCAGCAATATTCATAAATTCAATTCCAACATCACCTGCATTGTAGGTAGTTGTTCCGGGATTTGAAGGGGTGGTTGTTTCATCGTCATTACATGAAACAATAGAGATTGCAACAAATGCAATCATTAACATATTTAAAAATTTATTTTTCATTTAATTGTTTTTTTTTGATTTTGATTTTGATTTAATTTTCAAATTTGTAAATAGATAGCAACTATAACCTTGGAGGTTGAAAATTATTACTCAAGAAACCAATACTCAATGAAACTATTTTAATATGATTGATTTTTTGGATAAAAAAGAAAAAAAATGTTAATCCTTCCAGCATATTTAATTCGGAAACAAATTCTAGCTTTTGCTCAATAACTGTATTTGATGACTCGCGCTTTTCTTCTTGCTTTAATTGCTTGGTTAATTGACAATATCCTTTGCAACAGTTATTTTTAAGCTCTTTCTTTTCGCAAAGGTTATTAGCAATATAATCGCGGTTAATAAAAAAATCTACTAACAATAATGTTTTGCTAGCACTCGATAAAAAAACCAAGAGCGTTAGCATAATCACAATATTGTTTTTAAACACTTGCATAATTAAGTTTTACAAATATAAATCTAACAAAAGTACAATCACAATGTTTTAAATAATTAGTAATTCTGACATAAATCAAACAATTCTAGTATTTCTTTACAAAGGAAAACATGTCTTTGTAGTTATCTGCAATAATTGGAGGAAGATGACCTGGCAACGTTACATTAGGAATATCCGCAATACTTAAATCACTCGGATTTTTAAAGAACTCCTGAACGTCAGTTTTAATTTGAATTTTCGTGTTTAACGACTTATTTATCTCTATCGACTGGCCATTAAAATACAGTGTTGACCACCTTAATGAATTGGTCCCATCATAATCATGATAACCACTAATATGATATTGGAATAAACTATCCGTTCCTGCCAACGGACAACGCCCTTCCATTTTTACAAAAATATAACCTGTTGACCAGCTCCAAACCATTCCATTACTCGGATCAAGCGCTCCACCTTGTACTCCTTTGGAAAGAGTAGTACTGTCTACACCAATCATGAATTCAATCCCGATGTATTTACCGGCAGCAACATTATTTAAATTATTTAATAACGACAGCGGTTTACCGGCATCAATTAACCAATAGGTATCCGGCAGATAATAGCGAGAACTATCCGGTTTTATTAATCGAATGTTAGAAAGGTAATACTTAAAAACATTCACAGAATACTCCTCTCCAGCTGAGTTTAAATAATTAGTATTACCTGTAATGTCCAGATCCTGGTTATCGACTTTATTGACAAATTCAACACTTAAGGTACCAGGCAAAATAGTATTGCCGTTGGGGTCTAAGGTCTCTTTATCACACCCACTAAAAACTGCGAATACTATTGCTGCAAGAACAACACAATTAAATTTTCTCATCATTTCTATCTGATTAAAGTAAAAATATCTCTTTTTCTAACGCTATCAAAACCATCAAATTTATAACGGACTGTATAACCGTAAACCCCAATTTGTGAAGGAACTCCATCCACTAAACCATCCCACCCTTTTGAAATATCCTGAGTTTTAAAAACAATTTGTCCCATTCGATTAAATATAATTAAATCGTATTCGGAAACATCATTTCCATAACCCATAAACACATCATTTACACCGTCTTCATCGGGACTAAATGCATCTGGGAACCAAACATAATTACCACATCCAACAACGATTTGTGCAGAATCGCTCGCTGTACATCCAGCAGCATTCTCAACAATTACAGTGTAAATTCCTGAATCAGCAACAATAATAAATGATGAAGTATCACCTGTACTCCATAGGTATTTTTCAAAACTCCCCGCGTTTAATTTAACAGCATCACCAGGACAAATTTTAATGAGTCCTCCAATATTTACTTTCGGATTTGCATTAGGTCCTACGCCAATAGTAAATGGCAAAGTAACATCACAACTATTTGTGGTACCAACTAAAGTAACATAATACTGGCCTGGGGCTAAATTATTAACCGTACTTCCTGATGCTCCTATCGGAATCCACTTAATAGTTGGATTAGGAACTAAACTAACGGTAGCCGTAGCCGTTCCATTTGTATCGTCAATACATGTTACATCAGTTGATGTTACATTAAAATCAGGTATGATGACTTGCTTTGTAATTGTTCTTGTTCCAATACATGGATAAGTAATTGTCAACTCTACATCAAACTGTCCCGCTCCTGAAAAGGTATGATTAGCACTTACTCCGTTTGCAATATTGCTTGATGAAGTTGGATCATCAAAATCCCATGAATATGTAGAAGGACAATCAGACGATGTAGCATCAAATGAAACACTTCCATTTCCAGCACATGTAATATTAAAGTCGTATGTAGGTTCTTGGATTTCTCCTACATAAACCTGATCGAATGCTATTCCATCGTAATTATTACAAGAAGTACCAGACCCGAATATAAAACGAAATTTAACGGTTGGATTTCCTGCTAAAAAACTCAAGCAATGAGATGCTTCAAGCCATTGCCCGCTTCCGTTTCCACCTAAACACCCACCAGAACTATTTTGCAAATTGCCAGACCAACCATGCGTTGGTGAAGCGAGTCCACCAAGGTTAGTTATGTTTGAACTATTAAACCAGTTTTTATTGTAACAATCAGAAGGGTCATTTGCATTTCCAATATTCGACCATGTAACGCCATTATTGATTGAAAACTGAAAACTTCCTCCATCATATTGTCGCTCGGTGTCCCAGAAAATAGAAAATTTGATAATAGGTCTTGTCAAAGTCGTAAAATCAAAACAAGGACTTTCCACAAACGACTTTTCCCCGCCGTTGTAGGAATTGCCAGACAAGTTACCACTGATCCAGCATTTACTTCCTGATGAAGCTGCATTGATAGTAACTTTAGTTGGTGTACCCCAAGCCCAGTCGCTATTTGTTCCACCCGATGTCCAATTACCATTGGAATTTTCAAAACCTTCACTGTATGGATAAGATGATATACATTGACCAAAAGAATCGGCAAAAAAAGTCACGACCATTACAATCATTAAAACATACCTTAGCGATAGTGACAATTTGGAAGACGACATAATGCAAATTTACAACATTACACAACGCTAATTATTAATAGCAAAATCCTGATAAGTTTTTTTTACATTCCTATGAAAATCAGAATAAGTCCTTATTTTTACACCAAACCTAAAAAATCTTTCTATGAAAAAACTACTACAATTCTTACTTGTATTAACGTTACCGGCTTTATGCTTTCATGGAGCTATGGCACAACGCTATTTGTCGCCAGTATTTCCATCGGCATCTGTTACTCCTGATGTTGTTTACGCTAACAATATTCAAGTTTTAACTGGTACTCCAACAGCCGTAGATTTAAAAACAGATATTTATCAACCAGCAGGAGCAGTTGATCCATTATCACAACGTCCATTAGTAATTATTTTACACACAGGTAGCTTCTTACCTCCGGTAATTAATGGTTCTCCTAACGGAGGCAAAAGAGACAGTAACATAGTTTTTACATGTACCGAACTTGCTAAACGTGGCTATGTAGCAGCTGCTGTTTCTTATCGTTTAGGATGGAATCCTGCAGCAACAGGTGCTGCTGGTCAGGATATCAGAACAGGAACATTATTACAAGCTGTTTATCGTGCAATGCAAGATGCAAGATCAAGCGTTCGTTTCTTCAAAGCCAATGCTTCAACTTACGGAATTGATACTACAAAAATCATTATGGGTGGTTACGGAAGTGGTGGATATGTAGCTTTAGCTTGCGCAACAGTTGATAAAACACAAGAAATTAATTTACCTAAATTCTTAGCTCAAACTACAAATGCTACTTATGGTTTTGCCGCTGGACAGAGCTATGTAAATCAAGCGTTAATTGGAGACTTCGAAGGCTTTGGTGGAATTCCTCAATTAAACAATCCAAATAACAACCCAGGCTATTCTTCTGATGTAGATTTCGTGTTTAATATGGGTGGTGCATTAGGCGACTCATCATGGTTAGAAGCAGGTGATTGCCCTATTGTAGCATTTCATGTTGTAAGTGATCCATTTGCACCATATGGTAATGGTCCTGTTATCGTGCCTACTACTGGCGATTTCGTAGTAGATGTTTCAGGAAGCTTAACAGTTGCTCAAAAGTCATTAGCACTTGGAAATAACAACTGTATGGTAAATGCAAACTTTAATGATCCACTTTCTGTATTAGCAGCTTCACAAAACGGTGGTATTGAAGGATTATATCCTTTCTATACAGCTACTAATCCTCAATCAGGTCCGTGGGATTGGTACGACTCAACAACGACTGTTGCAGTTGCACAATTCTTAGGATATCCTGCTGCTCAAGGAACTGCTGTATATCAAAATGCACTATTAACTAACCCTGATATGTCGAAAGCAAAAGCAACAGCTTATATCGATACAATCATGGGATATGTAAATCCTCGTATCGTAACTTGCTTAAGTTTAACAACTGGAATTAACTATATGGAGAATCTTTCTTCTAATGTTCGCGTTAGTCCTAATCCAGCTTTATCATCAACTACTATTTCGGCAGACATGTTAGCTGGTGAAATCAGAACCGTAAAAGTGTATGATATATTAGGAAACTTAGTACTAAATGTTGAAGGTGTAAATAACCGTCAGTTTACTATTGAACGAAATAAACTGGATGCGGGTGTTTACATTATTCGAACAACATTTGATAAAGGTGAGGCAACTGGAAAGTTAATTTTCAATTAATCAATAAAAGTATTACAAGAGCCGTTACAATGTAGCGGCTCTTTTTATTTAAAGGTATGTATAAAATCAAATTTCTCCTTCTCAACTTAATGCTCGCATTCGCGACACTTACTTCATCTGCACAAAAATTAACTTACAAGGTTAAAATAGATGGTAAAGAAAGCGGGACATTGATAGCGAATAAATCAGGCAAGAAAAATAATTTCACGTATGTTATTCAATCAAGCATTAAAACGACAATGCTTGTCACTGTAGAAGTGAAATACAATTTGAAGTCTATAATAGAAAATGGCAAACTGAAATCATCGATGCTCGTTCAATTGGTGAATGGAGTTAAACAAACCGATAATACCACCACGGTAAAAGGAAGTGGCTACGTATTTAAAGACAAAACAGGAGAAGAAAAAATAATCCACTCAACTATCAATGTAATTGTCCCTGATCTTTATTTTACGGAGCCCAAGAATCATAAATCTATTTGGTCTGATAATCACGGTAAATTTTTATCAATCAAAAAAGAAGGGAATGCATATTTGTTAGAAACAGGAGACGGGCAAAACAGTAAATACACCTATGAGAAAGGGATTTGTAAAAAAGTAGAATCGACACAGGCCTTTTCAAAGATTACCTTCGAATTAGTTCAATAACTGATTGTTTTTTTCGCATTTTTGTAAGATGAAAAAGAGAATTGGCCTTTTTGTTTTTTGTTGCATTATAAGTTTACAAATAATGGCACAAATTAATACCACCCAATTTGGTTTTTGCTTCCGACCTATTTTCTCAAGCAATTATTTCAGAACAGGTCCAAAAGATTTTGACGACAATAAAATATCTTATACCCTTGCTCAACATTCAGGTTATAGTACTGGAGTATTAGTAAGAAGAGGTGTTACCAAAAAACTCACTTTCGAATCAGGTATTCTTTACGTAAAACGAAACTACGATTTAACACTTAGAGATACATCATTTATTTCTAAGAGTGATTTTTCTATAATAGGATATGAAATTCCTTTAAGCGCCCTGATTTATATTCAGCTCGATCAAAAAATATGGATGAGCGCTGCGATGGGGGGCTCAATTGATATTTTCCCTTCTGATGTTTTCACTTACCTTCCTACCTATATGCTACAATACTCAGCAAGAAGAAATAAAATCAATGCAGGGGTATTAGCGAATATCGGCTGGGAATATCGCAATGGCAAAAAAGGCACTTATTATATCGGTGCAAGTTATCATCGTTCATTATCTACGATATACAATACGTTGGTTGAATATTATCCGCAGCGGGACTTTACCAAACTTCCAACATCAACAGGTAGAACCACATTACAAGGTGATTATTTAACAATCGATTTCCGATTTTATTTTCATGAAAGTCCGGATAAAAAACCAAGAAAGAAATAATCAGAAGTAAAATGCTTCTCCGTTAATCTTTCCATTATTTTTTAATCTTATTGCAGGCATTGGAAATTTAATAAAGCCAAATGCTTCCTTCAAAATATTAAATGATTTATGTTTTGATTTGATTTTTGTGATATCAATATCTGGCGATAAAATAAAATAATGAACTCTTTCAAATTGAGGTATGGCATTACTGTTATAGCTTAATCTATTTGTTTTTGCGCCTGTCATGCCAGATGCATTATAACCTACAGCAATATTCAACCAAGAAGGGAAATTTTGATTCTGAAAAGCAAAGTCCTTTAAATTAAAAGAAAGCCAGCATGTTTGACCATTATAATCTTTAAATATACGCTGCAGGTTATCTTCACCAAGTAATTCAGGATTGTATTTTGAAAACTCTGTAGAATGAAAAGACAACTTGTATTTTATACGTTGCTCACCCCATTGAACAGCCTGAAAATAATACATGGACGAACCTATCGTATTAGCTGCTAAATCGCCAGGAGAAAAACCCCATTGACTGCTATATCCATCAAACATTTCAATGGTTAACTGAAATCCAAATCCTGTTAGAGCTCCTAACAAAGCAGCCTTTTTCTGATTATACCCTGCATACTTATATAACTGACTTGTCCAATTAGAAATATAATAAGCAGATCCTACATGTCCGAGCTTATCTTGTTTTTGCCATTCGATATTATCGTTAAAAAAATGAAACTTCGACTGTGGATAGTCTTTATACCAGATTTGATATAGTCCTGTCATACCTGCAGCATATGCAATACCGGAACTTGTCCACAAAACAACCTTGCGCCGATGATAATTAACAGAATCAAGTTGAGCATTTGCAATAGTAATATAAAACGAAAGCACCATAAAAATCATGATGCTCTTCGTAGTTATTACTTTTCGGATAGCCATTACGTTAGTTCAACAGTGTTTCTTTAGCTGCATTTAAAATAGCGAAAGCTGCCTCGCGAGAATTCGACTCTGCATATGTACGTAAAACAGGTTCAGTTCCAGATGCGCGAATCATTAACCAATCACCGTTTTCGAAAAAATATTTAAATCCATCAAGATCTTCAGTTCGAACAATTTTATATTCTCCAAATGCAGTATAGTTTGAAGCTAAACAGTTTTTAAGAATAGACTGTTTTAATTCTTCTTTCAAATGCAAGTCGTTTCGCTCAAATGAAAACGGACCTACTATTTCATACACTTCATTAATCAAATCATTTAGCGTTTTTCCGCTCTTTGCCATGAATTCCCATAATGTTAAACCCATCCATATTCCATCACGTTCAGGGATATGTCCTTTGATTGCAATTCCACCTGATTCTTCTCCACCTAAAAGAACATCTTCTTTAATCATGATCTCTGCGATGTATTTAAATCCAATTTTTACGGTTTCCATTTCGATGCCGTAGTGTGCGCAAAGCTTCGCTACTTTGGGCGTTGTTGAAAATGCAGTCACCACTTTACCTCTCATTCCTTTGTATTTGTACAAGTAATGAATCAGCAATAAAATTATGTGATGTGAATCAACAAAGTTTCCTTGTGAATCGTAAAACCCAATACGATCAGCATCACCATCTGTCACTAATCCAGAGTCGATGTTCTTTGCATTTTTAATTAACTCAGAAAACTCCGTTAGATTCTTATGTATAGGCTCTGGAGCTTGTCCCATGAACGAAGGATTATAATCGCAATGCAACTTTGTTATTTCTGGAAGCATACGTTTAATAACATTCTGACCAGCACCATACATGGCATCATAAGCTAAATGAAGACCGCTATTTTTAATAAGATTCATATCAAAATTTGCTTCTACATGATTGCAATACATTGTTTCTAAATCAATGTAAGAAATCAAACCATCAGCTTGCATTTTTTCTAATTCAATTTTCGAATAATCTATAGTACATTTTTCAGGAATCAAATCTTCTATTTCTGCAACATGACTTGGCAATAAGGGACCACCAAATGAACCTTTTAATTTAAATCCATTGTACTCTGGTGGATTATGACTTGCTGTTATAATGATACCCAAATCTTTATTTTCTTTAACAGTTCCCAAAGAAACCATTGGTGTTGAAACGAACCCTTTAGCCATCGTTACAGAAACACCTTTTGCACTTAAAACTTTTGCAATTGTATTACAAAAAAGTGCTCCTGCAAATCGACAATCGTGTCCAAGAATAACTCCGGGATTATGCTTTTGATTTAATAACCATAGTGATGTTCCTTCTGCTACACGAGCAACATTTTCAACTGTAAAGTCTTCTGCGATAATCGCTCTCCAACCGTCTGTTCCAAATTTTATTTTCGACATTTTTTATATTGATTAATAAAGTTCTACGAAATTAATAAGATTGTTCCACTTGTGAGTAAACAAACCTTTTTGATATTTAATTGATTTTTCAGGTGGTATTATATCTGAATTCAGCTTCACAATGAGATATAAAAAGTTTTTCTGTTGAATATAATCTAGCCAATTTTGATCATTAATTGTAAAATCCCAATTTACCAGATTGTCCATGTAAATAGAATCGATAATAGTGCTGTCTATATTAACAGACATCCACAATGGAACGCTTGAAATAACGTCATCCTTTTTTTTCCATATTTCAGCAAAAGATACAGAAGAAATCTTCCAGGTCCCGTTTTGAAGAATCTCTTCAGCATTTTTACCTGATAAATTATATAATACTTCGAGATTTTGATGAAAATAATTTGTTAATGCATTCGTAAAATCTCGTGATGACTGAGCCTTTGCACCTTTGAGTTTTTCAGAAGATGAAAGCGTCCATTCAACATACTTCGACTCAACAGTATCTTTTGAGTAAGCATTCACATTAAATTTATTTCCTCTGATGAAACTCTCCTTGATTAATTTAGAGTCAGTTATATTATTAATCACCTTATCTCCAAATTGCAATAATTGATAATTGTATTTTTTCTTGCTCAAGTAATTATTAAGATTCAAATAACAATCTCCATTGGCATTAATAACAGGTGTTGATGTTGCAATAATATTTTTAAGTCCATCATAATCGACATAACCAAAAACAACTGCCTCCCCATTATCCAATTTACTTGAAAACAAAAATCCTTGAGTTTCACTAGTTAGTTTTTTCTTTTCATTATTCCATATTTCATAGATAAAAATTATCTTTTGATCAATGAAATTTAACCCTGATGATTTTTCAATTTGCACCAAAGAGCTAAACGAAATTTCTACTTCTTTTTTAGGCGAATCCCAAAGTTGTACTTTCCGATCTCTAATTGCATCATAACTAATTTTTGTAATTTCTTTAACGATGTTAACGCCAATTGTATCTTCTTGTTCATCTGCGGCAACTCTAATAATAACAGAATTTTGCGAGTAGCCTATTAGTGACAGTATCATAAAAAACACAAACGAAAAAATCTTTTTTTGCATGTCTGTTATTTTTTTGTGGTATTCCACGTTTTATAAATATCCTGTTGCTTAGGTCTGTTTTCAGGCATAGTTCTCAATGGCTCGCATTCTTTGAGTGTTGAATGTAATTCGGAGGGCAACTGTTGGTATAGCGCAGTTCCTTTTGTTTTCCATTCAATCATTTCATCCGACATTTCTTTTACAATCTTTGCAGGATTTCCAACTGCAATGCTTCTTTCTGGAATCATCATTCCTTCGGGAACAAAACAAAGAGCACCAACAATTGAATTTTTTTTCACCAACACACGATCCATCACAACAGCGTTCATTCCAACTAAAACATTCTCTCCTATTTCTGCTCCATGAATAATTGCTCCGTGCCCGATGTGAGCTCCTTTTCTCAAAATCACTTGTTGCCCGGGAAACATATGCAACGTACAATTCTCCTGCACATTACATCCATCTTCAATAATAATTTCACCCCAATCGCCACGAACTGCTGCACCAGGTGCTATATAAACATCCTTGCCAATTATAACATTACCTGTAACTACCGCTAACGGATGTACGAAAGATGATTCATGCACAACAGGAATGTATCCGTTGAATTCGTAAATAGCCATAACTATGTTTGAATTACACCAACATTATAAGGTTTTTCGATTGGCGCATGGTTAGCCATTTCAATTCCCATGGATATCCACTTACGCGTATCTAACGGATCAATAATCGCATCAACCCACATACGTGAAGCCGCATAGTAAGGCGATGTTTGTTCGTTATATCGGTCGGTTATTGTTTTGAGCAATGTCTTCTCCTCTTCATCAGAAACTTCTTTCCCTTGCGCCTTCATTGTTGAAGTTTGAATTTGCAATAATGTTTTAGCTGCAGAAGCACCACTCATCACCGCTAATTGTGAATTTGGCCAAGAAACAATCAAACGAGGATCGTATGCTTTACCACACATCGCATAATTTCCAGCACCGTATGAGTTACCTGCTATTATAGTAAACTTTGGAACCACTGAGTTCGACATTGCGTTTACCATTTTTGCACCGTCTTTAATAATTCCTCCATGCTCACTTCTTGACCCCACCATGAATCCCGTAACATCCTGTATAAATACCAAAGGAATTTTTCGTTGATTACAATTCATTATAAATCGAGCAGCTTTATCAGCACTATCACTGTATATAACACCACCAAATTGCATCTCACCTTTTTTGCTCTTCACTACTTTTCGTTGATTCGCAACAATTCCTACAGCCCAACCATCGATGCGCGCATAACCACACAAAATAGACTGCCCATATTTTTCTTTGTATTCATCAAACTCACTATTATCAACTAATCGGGCAATCACCTCACGCATTTCAAATTGCTTATCACGCGCATCAGGAATAATCCCGTATATATCTTTTTCATTTTTTGATGGAGGCATTGATTCCTTTCTATCAAAACCTGCATCAGGTAATTTACCTAGCTTATCCATCACACGACGAATATATTCTAAGCAAGATTGATCATCAGGAAACTTATTATCGGTAACACCTGAAATTTCGCATTGCGTAGTTGCTCCACCTAATGTTTCATTGTCTACATCTTCGCCAATAGCTGATTTTACGAGGTAAGAACCTGCTAAAAATACAGATCCTGTTTTATCAACTATCATGGCTTCATCACTCATAATTGGCAAATAAGCACCACCTGCAACACAAGAACCCATAATAGCAGCAATCTGAATAATGCCCATACTGCTCATGATTGCATTGTTTCGAAATATTCTTCCGAAGTGTTCTTTATCAGGAAAAATTTCATCCTGCATTGGAAGATAAACACCAGCGCTATCTACAAGATAAATAATTGGCAATTTATTCTCAATAGATATTTCCTGAGCTCTTAAATTCTTCTTGGCTGTCATCGGAAACCAGGCACCAGCTTTAACAGTTGCATCGTTAGCAACAACGATACACTGGCGACCAGAAACGTAACCTATAACTACTACCACCCCCGCTGATGGACACCCGCCTTGCTCGACGTACATTCCCTCGGCGGCAAAAGCACCAATCTCTATTTGTGGTCTATCCTTATCAAGTAAATAATTAATTCGTTCGCGAGCCAGTAACTTTCCTTTTTCATGCTGCTTAGCAGCATTCTTTTTACCGCCACCTTCAGCAACTTTAGCTAATCGTTGTTTTAAATTACTTACAAGGGTTTTATTGTAATCTTCGTTTTTATTAAACTCTAAATTTTCAGCCATAGCTACACACTTAACTTTTTACGCTCGCAAAGATAAGTCTTAAACGAGTATGATAAAAAAGGAATTATTCAATTAATTCACATTTAAATCCATGCATTATTCAACCGATAATTCCTGTGAAGGATCCCAGAAACAACGAGTAAATTCCTGAATCTGGTCATCGATTACATGTACGCCTTCTTCCTTGAGACGATTTTCCATTTCATCAGGTTTGTGAAAGTGATTTTTACCGGACAATAAGCCCAGTCGATTAACTACTCTGTGAGCGGGTACAGGAGGCAATACTTCATGACAAGCATTCATGGCCCAGCCTACCATACGCGCCGACTTTGCCGCACCGAGGTATTTGGCAATTGCTCCATAACTGGTTACTCTTCCTTTCGGAATTAAACGTACAACCGCATAAACATCTTCAAAAAAGGAAAACTTATCTTTCATTTAGTGATTTTTAAATCGAGTAAAAAAACATTCAGAAGCGTAAAAATAATCACATGTAACATAAATCATCTGATTCAGTTAAAAACCCATCAAAAAAATACTGTTCAAACAACGAAATCATTGATTAAGCAGATTATATTTGCACCACTCTAAAATCTATGAATATAAAAATTACATTACCCGATAATTCAGTGCGTGAGTATCCGAAAGGTTCTACTGCAATGGATGTTGCTAAATCAATTAGCGAGGGGTTAGCGAGAAATGTGTTAGCTGCAAAGGTTAACGGAGAAGTTCGCGATTTATCAAGACCAATCAACGAAGATGCATCATTACAACTTCTGACCTGGAACGATGCAGACGGTAAAAGTACCATGTGGCACTCCTCTGCCCATTTGATGGCAGAAGCGTTAGAATGTTTTTATCCGGGAATTAAATTCTGGGTAGGACCATCTGTTCAGAATGGATTTTACTATGATGTTGATTTTTGTGGTCAGGCTTTTTCTGCGGATGATTTAAAGAAAATCGAGGATAAAATGGCTGAGCTGGCAAAGCAAAGTAATGCCTTCGAGAGAAAAGAAATTTCTAAAGCAGATGCAGTTGCTTACTTTAAAGAGCGAGACGATCAGTATAAACTGGATTTGTTAAGTGGTTTAGAAGACGGAACAATCTCCCTTTACACGCAAGGTAACTTCACCGATTTATGTCGTGGACCACATATCCCGCATACAGGATATATCAAAGCCATTAAATTAACCAATGTTGCTGGTGCTTATTGGAAAAACGATTCGAGCAATCCTCAGTTAACCCGTATCTACGGAATTACTTTCCCTAAGAAATCAGAATTGGACGAGTATGTTACAATGCTTGAAGAAGCGAAGAAACGTGACCACCGTAAGATTGGAAAGGAGATGGAGATTTTCACGTTTGATGATGATGTAGGTCCAGGATTGCCTTTATGGTTACCTAACGGCGGTGTTTTAATTGAAGAATTAGAGAAGCTTGCTAAGAAAACGGAGAACAGTGCTGGATATAGTCGTGTGCGCACCCCGCATTTAGCGAAGGAAAACATGTACAAGACTTCTGGTCACTTGCCTTATTACGAAGACAGTATGTTCCCTGCGATGGATTTAGACGGGGAGAAATACTATCTGAAAGCGATGAATTGTCCGCATCACCATAAAATTTTCAAAGAATTAAACCCTAGCTACCGCGACCTGCCAATTCGTTTGGCTGAATACGGTACATGTTATCGTTATGAGCAAAGCGGTGAGTTGTTTGGTTTGATGCGCGTACGTTCGTTGCAGATGAACGATGCCCATATTTACTGTACAAAAGAGCAATTCTCGGATGAGTTCAATGCGGTAAACGAGATGTACTTGAAATATTTCAGAGTATTCGGAATTGAAAAATATGTGATGCGTTTCTCTACCCATGCTCCTGAGAAGTTGGGTAAAAAATATGTGGATAATCCGGAGTTGTGGAAGCAAACGGAAGACATGGTTCGTCAGGTATTGATTGATTCAAAGATTCCGTATATCGAAGTACCTGATGAAGGTGCGTTCTACGGTCCTAAGATAGATGTTCAGGTATGGAGTGCTATTGGAAGAGAGTTCACCCTAGCGACCAACCAGGTTGACTTTGCGGTTCCTGCCCGTTTTGGCTTGACATATCGCAATTCAAACAACGAAATGGAAACGCCAATCTGTATACACAGAGCTCCTTTGGGTACACATGAGCGATTTATCGGTTTCCTAATTGAGCATTTTGCGGGTAATTTCCCGCTTTGGTTAGCGCCACAGCAGGTTTCTATACTTCCGATATCAGAGAAATTCAACGGATATGCAAAAAAAGTTTTACAATTGCTAAGAAATTCCGATATTCGCGGGCTCGTTGATGACCGAGATGAAAAGATAGGGAAGAAAATCCGTGATGCAGAAGTTAAGAAAGTCCCTTACATGCTGATTATCGGAGAAAAAGAAGAGGCAGAAGGAACCGTTTCAATTCGTCAGCATGGTAAAGGAGATCAGGGAAGTATGAGTGTGCAGGAGTTAGCAGATCGAATTACCAAGGAAATCAACGAAATGCTTAACGCATAATTTAAGAGTAGATTAATTTAAAATTTTACAGTTATAGCAACATCATTTAATCGTCCGTGGAACCGCGGACCGGTAAAAAAAGAAGCAGAGCATCGCATTAACGATAAAATTCGTGCATCGCGTGTTCGTTTAGTCGGGGAAGGCGGTGAGCCAACCGTAGTTTCAATTGAAGAAGCCCTAAAACTTGCAGAAGAAAAAGGGTTAGACTTAGTTGAAATTGCAGCGCAAGCAGATCCTCCGGTTTGTAAGATTGTAGATTATCAAAAGTTCTTATACGAGCGTAAAAAGAAGGAGAAAGAAACGAAGGCGAAGGCTGCTAAGCAGGTAATGAAAGAAGTACGATTTGGTCCTAATACCGATGAGCACGATTTCAATTTCAAAGTGAAGCACGCTATGAAATTCTTAGAAGAAGGGGCAAAAGTTAAAGCTTATGTACATTTCAGAGGTAGAGCAATTGCATACAAAGAGAAAGGAGAAATTATCCTTTTGAAATTTGCACAAGAACTTCAAGAATATGGGAAAGTTGAATTGATGCCTAAGTTAGAAGGAAACAGGATGTTTATACATATTGCTCCATTGCCTAACAAAAAAGTAGTAAAGCCAGCAAAGAATAACGATGCGGCAGAATAAGTAAGAAAAACGAAGTCAAAAAAAATAAAATCAAAATGCCTAAAATGAAATCCAACTCTAGTGCGAAAAAGCGTTTCAAGCTTACAGGCACTGGAAAGATCAAAAGAAAGCATGCTTTCAAGCGTCACATTTTGACGAAGAAAGACACAGACCGCAAGCGTCACTTAACGGCATCAGGACTAGTTCATGAGTCTGATGAGTTCCGTGTAAAACGCATGTTGTGTGTAGCTTAATTGATCAACAAACAAAAACAAATTAATTTCTAACCCGGTAAATAGCTTAAAGTCCTTAAAAGGCGCTATCACCAAAAAACAAAAACATTATGCCACGTTCAGTCAATCATGTGGCCTCAAAGGCAAAACGTAAAAAGGTTTTAAAACTTGCCAAAGGTAATTGGGGTTCACGTAAAAATGTATGGACGGTTGCCAAAAACACCGTCGAAAAAGGTTTACAATACGCTTATCGCGATCGTAAAGCTAAAAAACGCAGCTTCCGTGCTTTATGGATTCAGCGTATCAATGCAGCAGCTCGCATGCATGGAATGTCTTACTCACAATTTATGGGTGCAATCCATAAAGGTAATGTTGACATCAACCGTAAAGTCTTAGCAGACTTAGCGATGAATAATCCGCAGGCTTTCGAAGCCATCTTAAATTCGGTAAAATAAAAAATCAGACTTCGTTAAAAATCCTCCTTTACGGGAGGATTTTTTTTTGAATTAAGAACCAAGAAAATGCAGAAACATACCTTTCAATTAACTTCTGAGTTCATTGAGCTTATTAAATTACTCAAACTTTTAGGCATTGCCGAGCATGGCAGTGAAGCCAAAATGATGGTAGACAATGAAGATGTTAAACTTAATGGAGTAATAGAATGTCGCTACAGAGCCAAACTTAGAGCTGGCGATAAAATTCAAATAGGCGACGAAATTGAAATTACTATCGAGTAGCTTTCACTCCTCCACTCACACGCTGTAACGCTTCTTTGGCAGCTTTGTAGTCTTTCCGAACAGAAAGTGCCTGATTGTAATCGGCGGCAGCTGCTGCAATATTCCCCAGCGATTCATAACATAACCCTCTGTTAAAAGAAGCTTCCGAATAATTCGGGTCAATGTTCAATGCATCGGTGTAGTGCTTGATAGCAACATCATAAATTTTCAGGTATTCGTAATGTACGAAGCCTAGAGCAAAGTGAGCTCGTAAGTCTTTCGGGTTTATTTCAAGACAGCTTGTATAATCCTGAATCGCCTTATCAAAATCCTGCATATTATCCTGATAAAACAATCCTCTATCATAATAAATATCCGCCACCTTCGGATTTGCTCTTAAAGCAGCATCATAGTACTGAATAGCTAACTTATTCTTTTTTGCATGGTACATCATGGCAATTTGCAAATACGAATTGAAATCTTTTGGATTCTGCTCCGTAGCCGTTTGAAAACTGGAAATTGCTTTGGTAGTATCTCCCATATCACGGTAGCACATCCCTCTGAAAAAATAAGCAGGGGAACTATTGATATCAATTTTAATTACCTCATCAATTTGTGCCAATGCTTCTTTGTACTGCGTTGCATAGAAATAAAGTTCTGCGAGTTTTTGATGGGCATCTTTATTTTTCGGGTCCAACGACAAACATTTTTCTAAAGCTGATTTCGACTTTGACACTTTACTCGCGGCAAAATGAGCATCCGCTAGCGTGAGGAAATAATCTGCTTTGGTTGTATCTATCGATAATGCTTTATTCATATCGATTAAAGCATTTCCTACATCTTTCCGTTGCAAATGTAATTTAGCACGTTGATTATACAAATCGGCATTGTTTGGGTTTTCACCTATTTTCAAACTTACATTGGCAATTAATTTACCTAAAGCTGTTGTATCCTTTACTGCATTTGCTTTGGGTGTTCCCTTTTTAGAAGGTCCTCCACAAGCGGAAATAATAATCACCAATGCGATTAGTACTAATTTTGACAGGTATTTTGAATGATTTTGCGACATAATTTTTCTGATGTACAAATCTAATTGAAATCGACTATTAAGGGAATAAAAAAAGGGTAAAACCTTCGCCTTACCCTTTTCAACCAATATAAATTTCTTAGTTCGCTGCTAACGCTTCACGAATTTTATTTTCGATTTCGTCGCATAGCTCAGGATTATCATGAAGCAACTGTTTAACTGCATCACGTCCCTGTCCTAACTTCGTATCTCCGTAGCTGAACCATGAACCTGCCTTCTTAATGATATTCATTTCCACACCCATGTCAACTACTTCACCCATTTTAGAAATTCCTTCGCCATACATAATGTCGAACTCTGCTAAACGGAAAGGAGGCGCAACTTTATTTTTCACGATTTTTACTTTCGTTCTGTTACCAGAAACCTGATCGCCGTCTTTAATTTGACCGATACGACGGATATCTAAACGTACAGAAGCATAAAACTTCAATGCATTACCACCAGTTGTTGTTTCCGGATTACCGAACATCACTCCGATTTTCTCTCTCAACTGATTGATGAAAATACAGCAACAGCCTGTGCGGCTAATGGTTCCTGTTAACTTTCTTAATGCTTGCGACATTAAACGAGCCTGCAAGCCCATTTTGCTCTCGCCCATTTCGCCTTCAATTTCGCTCTTAGGTGTTAAGGCAGCTACCGAGTCAATTACAATAATATCAATCGCACCTGAACGGATTAAGTTCTCTGCAATTTCTAATGCCTGCTCACCATTATCTGGTTGAGAGATTAATAAATTCTCAATGTCAACACCTAACTTCTGTGCGTAAAAACGATCGAATGCATGCTCCGCATCGATGAATGCAGCAATACCACCTGCCTTTTGCACATTGGCAATAGCATGAATCGCTAATGTTGTTTTACCTGATGATTCTGGTCCGTAGATTTCAATCACACGTCCTTTTGGATATCCACCAATTCCTAATGCTGCGTCTAATGCAATAGATCCAGTAGGAATCGCTTCGATTGCCTCTACTGCATCATCTCCCATACGCATGATAGTTCCCTTACCGTACGCTTTTTCAATTTTATCAATTGCAAGCTGTAATACCTTTAACTTCTCTTTTGCCTCTGATGCTTCATTTGCCATATTCTAAATGTTTTTAAAGTTTAATAAATTTTTAAGATTACAATGAGACAAAGGAAAGTAAAGTTTTTTTAAAATAAAACAAGGAGGGCTTATTATAATGTCAATATGGGTCATTTGTTAATAAAAAACGAAAGCCCCCATATTGGAGGCTTTCTTTATCTTAATTGGAACAAGTCCTAATTATTTACCAGCATTTTTCTTTGCCTTCTCGAAACGGCTGCGGTATTTATCTACGCGACCAGCAGTATCGATTAACTTCATCTTACCAGTATAGTAAGGATGCGACATGTGAGAAATCTCTAACTTAATAAGAGGGTATTCTACACCATCTTCCATTGTGATAGTATCTTTTGTTTCGATGCATGATTTGCTGATGAAAGCGTAATCACATGAAATGTCCTTGAATACAACAGGACGGTAGCTTGATGGATGAATATCTTTTTTCATAATAAACTTATTCTTTCGAAGTGGGATGCAAAGATAATTATAAAACTGAATTGAACAAAAGGTTGTTTTAAAAAATATTTGAATTTCTTCGGTCCAGTAATAACAGACTAAAAAGTTTGTTTATCAGTAATTTAAGAATTGATTTATTGCTTCTCATAAGCACCTAAGTCCGGAGCTGCACCCTGCACTCGTTGATTTCCATCCAAATCCAGCGGAATTCCAGCAGCAAACGAGGTGTTTCCTTTGTCGATGCAAACAGAGCCCGGATTCAAATGGTAATCACCATCATATACATCCACAAAATTTGGAGTGGTGTTTTTGTAGATAGCCGTAAAGTGTAACGGGTCGGTTACGGGAGTGTTATAATCGACTTTCACTAAACAATTACTAAACTGATAATTGGCCTGTGCCCCGGTTTTCATATCCAGCTCAATCTCGTTATCGTTATCGCCATAGATAATCGAGTTTTTAAAGTCTGCCTTGGTTAAATCAATTGGCAGAATTGAAGTGGCGTCTTGTGCATAGTTATTAATGTACAAATTAGGTGTCCCCCGTTGACCACCATTCCAGAAATTAGCCAATGTACAATGCGTAAAATCGTAGCTGCCGCCCATAGTTAATGCAGCGTTGTACTGTCCGCAGTTTACTATCATTGAGTTAGTCGCATTGATGGTCCAGTTACGGGCTAAAATCCCTAATCCCGACATATTCTTAACCACCGTATTTGTCACATTCAGGGTTCGATTAGGCATCACCGGATCGAATAGTGTTTCCGTTTGCAATCCGATAAATCCATTTTTAATGACCGCATAATTGATTTCATTCACGGCTCCATCATTAATCCATATCCTATCCCATTGTCCCGCTTGTTCCTGATAACTTTGTTCTCTGCGAAGCCCCTGAAAAACCACACGATTATCCTTTGAACCATTCACCAGCAGCTTCCCGCCTTTGTAAACCCAAAGACCTGCATTGTTGCTAAAATGTATTTGTGTTCCTTCACTTATCTGAAGTGTTGTGGAAGAATCGACAACAGCAAAGCCGCCATATATTACATAGGGCAATTGATTATCCCAGGTAGTCGTATGATTATCGATGGTATCAATCACCGCGTAATTAATCTGACCGATTGTTTTACCATTGTTATCCTTAATGTTTAAGGTCTGATCCGCAACAATAAAATGTGCATTTTGTCCCCAGGCTACTAAATCGATATCCTGCTGGTTACCGTTGGTTTCAAAAAGAATAGAATCCTGAACGATGTAAGGCAATAACTGCTGATTAGGATCGACCGTTACCTCCACAAAAATCCAAAGACTATCACCTGCTCTCAGTTCAATATTATCGAAACTACGACCTGGAAGTCCGTTTACATTCATTCGAAAATACGAGGAATTCCCACCCGCCAATCGTATATTAGAAATATTGATGGGCTGGTCATAGTCGTTATAGATACGAAGGTTTTTCGTTACCGAACCTATTGTAGCAAAAACAGTATCATACATTAATGTATCATCAGAAAACCGCAATTGAACATCACCCGAGGTAAGCAACTCTTCTTTCTTACAAGCCCCTGTAAAAAGCGTAAGGGCTGCGAGAAATAAAAGAGCTGTGTATCGGAAAACTGATTTCATTGAATGTTTAAGCTGATTTGAAGTAGACAAATTTAAATTAATTCCCTTATAACGATAAAAGCCATTGCATCGTATCTACACCATCGGCATAATCTAATATGTCTGGTTGCTGCGCAGATCCGAAAGGTAATCCGTTTACGCCTACTCTACATTGAATAAGTTCTTTGTCGGAGGCTAGTTTCAATTCAAGGTCATTCAAACTTGAATAATACTCGTAATGAAGCACGGATACCGGAGTTGCATACGCCTCGTTTTCTCTTACGATTAAGAAATTATTGGTTAGAAACGGAATTCCATCTAATAGAAATAAGGCACGATGATAATCGTAATTATTCATGAACTTATTATGCTCCATAATTGGAGAAAACACCTCCAAGGCTCCAAAAAACTGATTGAAGGAATAACCCTCCGGAACATATAATTTAGAAACATTGCGACACCCCAGTCCGAAGTAATCAAAAATATCATGGCCCAATTGGGTTAACTCCTGGTCGGATTCATTGCCATTTAATACCGCCACCGAGTTTCTGTTTTTGCGAATCAGTGAAGGATACTTGCCAAAATAGTAATCGAAGTA
>CANGJU010000007.1 GCA_947453935.1 Bacteroidota bacterium
TACCGCGAAGATGTGAACTCGCCTTACTTCATGGGATTGATGGAAGCGAAAAAGCTCATTGGACTATCGTACAATGTAGCTGCGCGAGGTGTGTCTAATAAAGAAATGATCCGTATTCTAAAAAGAGGTGTTAGTCTTTCTGAAAAATTTGAATTGTATGATGAGTGGATTTGTTTCGTCAATTTGAAATTTTTATTGAATGCTTCGCTGTTTCCTGATAATGACCCCGCAGGTTTATTAATTGAAATGAAAAATTTACAGCAGCGAAAAAATACACTGAACGAAGCACAGTATTTTGTTTATAAACTTATTCGTACGTTTCAAGATCAATCATCTATTCGAAAAGATATTCGTGATGATTTATTTGATGCGATTGAGAAATTAGAACATGAAAACAAGTCGTTATTCAGTTGGAATGTCTATTATAATATTGCCCTTTTGAAATTGCAGTTGTTTCATACTGATGAAAAATATGATGATGCTGAAGTTTTATTGCATGAGCTGATTACCAATTTACAATCGCAACCATCGCTTAAACAGTTTACAAGAATTGCGGAGGCCTATACAAATCTCGCAGCAACGCAAATGAATAATTTCAAGTTTACTGATGCAGTAAATAGTAATGAAGAAGCCTTGCGTTTCCCCGGATTACGTCCATCAGATAAAAATTATTATAAAGAGTCGCTGGCATTTTTGAATATTTATTTAGGTCATTATGCAAAAAGCAATAAGGCATTAAAAGAAATTATTGCAGAAGATTTAATAGGTAATACCGAAGAAGAATTATCACGACGAAAATATCTTTTAGCGGCTACCTTGTTTTTGCAGGGCGAGTATAAAAAATCAAATTTTCAGCTTCAGGATACTAAGGAGATTGAGAATGAAAAGGAGGGATGGAATATTGGAATACGTTTATTGCAGATTTTTCTCACATTGGAAACAGAGAAAGTCGATTTAGCAGATCAGCGCATTGAAAGTTTGCGTAAACATATTGAACGTACGTCAAAAATGAAATCTGTTCGTAAGCGCGATGTCGTTATATTTCGAATTCTTCGTCACCTGGCCATGAATGGCTTCGATTTCAAAGAAACATGGATCGACAAAAAGAAAGATTTTCTATTGCTTCAGTCGGATAAGTCCGAATATAAATGGATTCCTCGAAGTCATGAGTTGATTGTCTTTCATCAATGGTTTGAATCCAAAGTGCGACATAAAAAATACCAGCCTGAGTTCGATAATAAATAAATTAGGATGTCTTTTCTCCTTTAAAATAATCGTCCGTTTCTTTAAACAGCGCATTGAAGGTCGTTAATGATCCGTATATACGTGTCAGGTATTGCTGTAGATTAATTTTATCTTCTTCCGTTAATTTATCGTGTGCATTTATGCGTTGCTCCATCACACGTAAGCGATCACGCACCATGATGATTTTATTGAAGAATACATCAATAGGCACTTCTTTGCCTTGTAACCCCGCATTGCCTGGCTGTAATATCATTTTGCCTCCTGTCCACTTAGCACCCATCGGAACCGTCTCCTGAATATCGCTGTAACGCTTAATGATGTTGGTTAAACTGCGTTCAACATCATATAGACTAACTAAATCAGTATCTGGTTCAACAGCTTCAATGGTCTCCAGCGAAATATAGGTTTTAGCCACTTCTATCTGACCTTTTTCAATAAATACAATCAAGTAAGTACGAGCCTTAACATTGATAATTACTCCAGCACCAAATTCTGGATGTCTTACTCGTGAACCTATTCCTAATTCCATTTTTCTTTTTTTGCTAAAATAATTTTATCCAATAAAAAAGACCTCCGAATTTCGAAGGTCTTGGAAAAATTAATTCAGACTCAATTGTTAATTATTTTGCTTTCGCTACTTCAATATTGAACATGATAGATACTTCATCACCTACAACCATTCCACCTGCTTCTGTTAACGCACTCCATGTTAAACCATAATCCATTCGCTTGATGCTTCCTTTTACTTTAAATCCTGCTTTAATATTACCATATGGATCTTTTACAGTTCCGCCGTATGTAACATCAAACGTAACTTTTTTAGTAACTCCTTTTATGGTTAAGTTTCCGTCTAATTTATAATTGTTACCTGTCGTCTTCTTGAACGATGTGCTTTTGAAATTCATCGTTGGATATTTAGCTACATCAAAAAAATCTGGACTTTTTAAATGTCCATCGCGTTGTTCGCTGTTGGTGTTTATACTTCCAACGTTTACACTAAAATTAATTGATGAATTGTTGAAGTCTGCTCCCGGAGCATCTAATGTTCCTTCATATCCAGAGAAAGATCCTTCTACTTCTGAAATTACCATGTGTGAAACAGAAAATTTAACATTTGAATGCGATGGGTCTACATTCCATTTGCTTTGTGCTGATGCGGCAAATCCGATTGCCGTAGCTAGTAATGATAAGATTATTTTTTTCATAGGTCTTTAATTTTTTACAAATATATGTATATACAACAATAGTTATGACATGTGAGAGTCCAATATGATTTAACTTATTGAAAAATAGTATTATAAATTTATTAAACTTCGATTTTTATGCTATTCCCACAGTCGAAATGGCCTAGGGGACATGATTTATAACCATGTAATCCGCATGGTTTGCAGTCTAACTTTTTCTCACTTTCAATAATAAAAGATTGGTCAGATAGAGGGCCGAATCCGAAGTCGGGAGTAGTGGAGCAGAAGAAAGCTGTTACCGGTGCATTCATAGCAGAACAAATATGTAACGGACCAGAGTCATTCACATAATTCATACATGCCCCTTTCATTAAAGCCGCACTTTGCATGAAGCTTAATTGTCCGCAGAGGTTTTGAACCGACTCAGAATGAACGGCCTTTTCAATGGTAGTAGCTAATTCGTAATCGCCCTTTCCTCCTAAAATGTAAAGCTGGCGCGATGGGTATTTAGCCTGATACTTTTGAATTAATGCAATCCATTTATCAATTGGCAATTGTTTGGTAAACCATATGCTTGCTGGTGCGAGACAAATGTATTCACCCGATTTCCATTTTTCAATCGATTTAAAATCAGCTTCCGATGGATATAAAGCGGGGCGTTGAATAACGTCGTCACATAAATCAGCAACTACAGAAAAATTTCTTCTGATTTCATGAGTGGGATTAGCTGTATTGATTTGATGCTCGTAATTGTTTGTAAAGAAAAAGGAGAATGGATTTTTACTAAACCCCCTTGTTTCTTTTGCTCCTCCTAAGATAGTCATGATTCCCGATGAAGCAAAGCGCTGCAGATTAATTATTAAATCGTATTTTTCTTTTTGAATTGTTTTTACAATTTGATAAATACTGCTGATTTTATTTTTTGATTTATCCCATGTATGAATGGAGCGAATACTTGGATTGTTGCTTAATAGCGATTCGTTTCCCTTTCTAACTAAAACATCTATCGAATAAGCCGGATTGCTAACTTTTAAAGAGGAGATTAAAGATGTGCTTAATATCACATCTCCAATAAATGCTGTTTGTATGACAAGTATTTTTTTCAATCGGATGTTATCAGGACTTCAAAGATAAGATTGTTTTAACTCGCAACAGCAAAAAAGTCAAGTGGATACTTGATACTAAATTTAACTTTTATTTGAAGCAGCATTTGTTTTATCTGAAATATTAATTTCCTATTTTTGAAAGGTCGTTATGACGAATAGAATTGTGAAAATAATAATTAAATAATTTTTTGATTGAAAGAGGTAATAATTCCCATTGAATTTGCAAATGCAGTCGATTTTTATGGTGTAAATGATGGAAACATCGAAGTGCTGCGCAGAAAATTTCCAGCCTTGAAAATTGTAGCGAGAGGTAATGAAATAAAGTTAATTGGCGAAGCAAATCAGATAACTTTACTCGAAACGAAACTGTATCAGTTAATCGATTATTTTAAAGAGCATTCTATTCTTACTCCTACAGAAGTCGACTTTATTTTATCAGGTCGTATTTCAACTGAAAAAGATACAGATTCAGCAAGTAAGCCTCATGTACCTCAAGCTGCTGAGCAGAAAGATGTATTGGTATTTGCACCTGGTGGACTCATTGTTAAAGCACGCACACCTAATCAGCGTAAGCTGGTGAATGCTTCAGAAAAAAATGATATCGTCTTCGCAATCGGTCCTGCTGGTACAGGAAAAACATATACAGCTGTTGCACTCGCAGTTCGTGCCTTGAAGAATAAAGAAATCCGTAGAATAATTTTAACTCGACCAGCAGTAGAAGCAGGAGAGAATCTTGGTTTTCTTCCAGGCGACTTAAAAGAAAAAATTGATCCTTACTTACGTCCCTTGTATGATGCGTTGTTTGATATGGTACCCGGAGAGAAGTTAAAAACCTTTTTAGAGAACGGTGTTATTGAGGTAGCTCCGCTTGCGTTTATGCGTGGTAGAACTCTCGATAATGCATTTGTGATTTTAGATGAAGCGCAGAATGCAACAGAAAGTCAGTTGAAGATGTTTCTAACGCGTATGGGACCTTCTGCAAAATTTATTGTAACAGGAGATACCACACAAGTTGATTTACCAAAATATCAGCCTTCGGGTTTAATACAAGCAACTAGATTGCTTAAAAATATTGATGGAATTGAATTCGTAACCTTAGATGCTACCGATGTTGTTCGTCACCGTTTAGTGCGCGATATCATTCATGCTTACGATAAAGAGCCTGCTAAGGAGAAAGATAACAATCGCGATTTTAAAGGCCGTCGACCTTCAAAGAGAAGCGATAAAGAACAATCAGAAAAAGAAACAGATTAAGATTATAAAACCGAATTGAATTATGTTGCAAAGTGAAATGCAAAACTGCTTACATCATACCGATTTTAAATTTGAAAGAACAACTTCTATTTATAACGGAAAAGTACGTGACGTCTATGTGATTGATAATACTTGGATGTTAATGGTAGTTAGTGATCGTATTTCAGCTTTTGATTTTGTAATGCCACGACCAATTCCTTATAAAGGTCAGGTATTAAATCAATTGGCAGCTCATTTCTTAGAAGCAACAAAAGATATTTGTCCGAATTGGGTGTTATCAGTGCCAGATCCTAATGTAACTATTGGGAGATTATGTCAGCCATTTAAAGTAGAGATGGTTATTCGTGGTTATTTAACGGGACATGCATGGCGCGAATACAGCGTGGGTAAGCGTATTATATGCGGTGTTGCAATGCCTGACGGAATGAAAGAGAATCAAGCTTTTCCTGAGCCAATTATTACGCCTACAACTAAGAGTGATCACGGCCATGATTTAGATATTTCAAGGGAAGAAATATTAAAGCAAGGAATCGTAAGTGAAGCAGATTATTCGGTGCTTGAAAGTTACACACGCGCATTGTACAAGCGAGGAAGTGAAATGGCAGCTGAAAAAGGATTGATATTGGTCGATACGAAATATGAATTTGGAAAAGCAAACGATACAATTTATTTAATCGATGAAATCCATACGCCTGATTCTTCTCGCTATTTTTATGCTGACGGATATGCGCAACGTTTAGAGAACAATGAACCTCAGCGTCAGTTGTCGAAAGAGTTCCTGCGCCAATGGTTAATTGCTAATGATTTTCAAGGTAAGGAAGGTCAGGTCATTCCTACATTCTCTGATGAATTCATTCATGAAATCAGTGAGCGTTACATTGAACTTTACGAGCAGGTGAGTGGTAAAAAATTCGTGAAGGGCAATGATGAAGATATTCAAACACGCGTTTTGAATAATTGTAATGAAGCGATTAAAGGTTTGATTAAATAATCGCACCTACATTTCGGTGCTTACCGGTTTTGTCTTTATAGAATTCAGCTATTATTAAACTGTCCTTAGTTAAATCGCCTTTCGGATAAAAGGGTGGGGCAAAGGTGACTTCTTTCTTTTTATAATCTAATCCTACCATTACAATAGCAACTTTTGCCCGACATGCTATCTGATAAAATCCTGTTTTAAATTTAGGCACAGCCTTCCTTGTTCCTTCCGGAGCTAATGCTAATGAAAATGTTTTATCATTGGCAAATTGCATACTGATATCTGAAACCAAATCATGCTTGTTAGTTCTGTCAACTGGAACTCCGCCAATCGCTTTTAAGAATATATTGAATGGAAAAAAGAACAGTTCTTTTTTTGCGAAGAAGTGGGGATGTATTTTAAGAATATTCTTTACTGCAAGGCCAACAAAGAAATCCCAATTACTCGAATGCGGTGCTGCTATCAAAACATACTGAAAAGAACTAAGGTCTGGAGCATTAATAATTTTCCAATTAAACAAATTAAATAAAAACTGATAGATCGTTTTCTTCATAATTTCCTCTAAAATAAAAAAGGCATCCGATTAAAGATGCCTTTTCTAAATTATTTTAAAATGCTTATTCAGCAACTACTACTAAATACTTCGATGCTTTCCAGAAGTTTTCAGGGTCAGTAATTTCAATTGACGTTACTTTTTCGTTTTCCTTCTGGATTTTATAAGTACCGCTAGGGTGTGTGCTAACTAATTTCGCATCTTTCTTATTGATAGAAATAGTTTTTGTTGAAGTATAATCAATTTGTGTAAATGCAGTTTGGTTGAAATCAGGCACTACTGATTTTGCTTTTCCTATTCCTAAGAACCCACCTTGTTTCGACAATACTTTCTTATCTCTTAACTCTCTGTATGACCCAACTGTATAAAATGCAGTATGTAGCTTAGTTGTTTTATCAGCAATTTCATTCGCTTTAACTTGGTTTTCTGCTTTTACAATATCAATCTCACCTTGCATATTTGTGATAGTTCCATTTAAAGCAACCACCTTTTCATTAAGTGTATTAATGCTTGAGTCACGCATTGCTAATTGTTCGTTAAGTCCTAAAATGATTTTTTCCATCTCCGTAATCTTAACATTTGAACGACGGATTTTAGCTTGTAGGTCAGCTAGTTTATTCTTGTTCTCTTCAATTAATTGCTTAATCGATTCAACATTGTTAAGAATGTTTTGCTTTGCTGTAGTAGTAGCTTCAGGATTGTTCATGTCACTCTTGTTGATCATGGCTTCCTGCTGCGTTAAGTTTTCAATGCTTGCCTGAATCTCTGCGATGTCCTGCATATAACCATTAATCATTGAATCTTTTGCATCATATTGCGTCATTAAACTGTCGCGCTCTTTCATCATGCGCTCCACTTCTGATTTGTAATCAGGTCCGCCACATCCATACAATAGAGTGGCAACGGAAATAATACCTAGTAGTTTTTTCATGGGATTAAAAATTTTAATCAAAGATAATGAAACTTTCACCATTAAAAACGCATCATTCACCTAAATATTATGAACAATTTAAGTTTAATAACCTAAGATTTTCATCATATTTTTGGCGCTTTGCTCTTTAGCGAATAAACGTGTTGTATATTCACCATCCTCATCGCGGTCAATCAAGACATGCTTAGGCGCTGGAATTAAGCAATGCTGAATGCCGCCGTAACCTCCTAAACTTTCCTGATATGCACCTGTGTGGAAGAAGCCTAAATATTGGGTTTCTCCTTCTGCACTTTTAGGTAAAAAGACACGGTTTCTGATCGACTCCATAATATAATAATCATCACTATCGCAGGTTATTCCGCCAAGATTTACACGTTGAAATTCATGTTCCCAGTTATTTATTGCCAATAAAATGAACTTCTGTTTAATGCCCCATGTATCTGGAAGAGTGGTTATGAAAGAGGAGTCAATCATGCTCCATAGCTCGTTATCGTTTTGTTGCTTTTGTCCAACAATGCTAAATAAAATAGCTCCACTTTCTCCAACAGTAAAGGAGCCGAATTCTGTGACTATTGTTGGTTCTTCTACTTCCTTGGAGTCGCAAGCAACTTTAATCTGTCGAATAATCTCATCGGCCATGTACTGATAGTCGTAGCTAAAGTCAAGTTTCGTTCTGATAGGGAAGCCACCACCAATATCTAATAGTTCTAATTCAGGGCAAATCTTTCTTAAATCGCAATAAAGATTAATGTTCTTTTGTAACTCCGACCAATAATAAGCAGTGTCCTTAATGCCTGTGTTAATGAAGAAGTGAAGCAGCTTCAGTTCTACTCGAGGATTGTTCTGTATATTGGCCTTATAAAAATCGATAATCTCATTATAACGAATTCCTAATCGTGAGGTATAAAATTCAGCATTAGGCTCTTCCTCCGCTGCAATACGAATCCCGATTTTAACCTTTCCTTCGAAGTTGTTTAAATAATAATCCAGCTCTTCCTTATTGTCGAGAATAGGAATTATATTCGTGAATCCATCGTTCATTAACTCAATAATGCCATCGGTATAGTTCTCTTTCTTAAATCCATTGCACAAAACATAGCGTTCTTTATCAATCTTGTTGTTCTCGTGCAGATTTTTAATAATGGAAATATCAAAGGCGGATGAGGTTTCTAAATGGATGTCGTTCTTTAAGGCTTCATTTAATACAAATTCAAAGTGTGAACTTTTTGTACAATAACAATACATATAGTTACCTTTGTACCCGGCTTTGGCCATAGCTACATTGAAAAGTCGTGTTGACTTTTGAATTTGCTCGCTGATTTTAGGAAGGTATGTTATTTTAAGTGGTGTTCCGTATTGTTCGATAATGTCCATCATTGGAACTCCATTAAAATAAAGACAACCATCCTTCACTTCAAAACCTTCTTGTGGAAAGTCGAAGGTTTGTTCAATCAGGTCAGTGTAGCGATTTTTCATAATCTAAGTGAGTTACATTGTATTAATTCTGCAAATGTAAGTAACTTACTTTCTTTATGAAAGCAATAATGTTAGTTCATTGAAAAAAAATAATTTCGGTGAGTTGTATTAAAATAAAGAGTAGAGCTAAATTATTTAAGTAGCAGAAAAACAGTTAAATATAATTATTATATGCATAAAAAGATTAGGTTAATTGAAGTAAAATCAGAGCTTGGTGCTGGAACTCGAGGTGCCAGTTTGGGTCCGGATGCCATTAAAATAGCCGCGTTCGATTATGGTTCGAACTTGTTTAATAAGTTACCTTCTGTATCGATTCCAATCGATAACAAGATGTTATTCCAACCCCAAGGTAGTCCCTATGCAAAGCGCTTAAATGGAATTCTCAATATATACGAGAATCTAGGTAAAGCAGTATCGGATACTATGAAAGCGAAGGAGTTCCCTATCGTTTTGGCAGGTGATCATAGCACTGCTGGTGGTACCATTGCGGGTATTAAAATGGCGAATCCGAAAGCTCGTATTGGTGTAATCTGGATCGACGCACATGCCGATTTGCACTCGCCTTATACAACCCCAACTGGTAATGTACATGGCATGCCGCTCGCCGCGTCATTGGGTGAAGATAATATTGCGAATAAGCTAAATAAGCCAGATAAAGAAACTGTTGACCTATGGAATAAGTTGAAAAAAGTAGGTGGTATCTCGCCTAAGGTGCAGTATTCCGACTTAGTTTATATCTCTGTTAGAGATGTTGAACCGGAAGAAACATTCCTGATGAAGAAGCATAAAATCAAAACATTTACTACAAGCGATGTTAAACGCCATGGAGTGGAGAAGATTGCTCGTGATGCCTTAGCTTATCTGAATAACTGTCAGTTGATCTATGTTTCGTTTGATGTAGACAGCATGGATAGCTCTATTTCTAAAGGAACCGGAACACCAGTTCGTAATGGAATTACGGAGAAGGAAGCAGGTTCGTTATGTGTTCGCTTGATACAAAATGAAAAGGTATGCTGTTTCGAAATCGCGGAAGTAAATCCAACACTCGATAAAGAAAATCTGATGGCAGAAAATACCTTTGAGATTTTACAACGAGTCGTAGCTCAGATTGCCTGATTCTCTTTATCAAAACAAAGAAAGTAGATTAATTAATAGATTATGTTATTTGAAGATTCGTTAAAAGAAGCCGTTGCCGTTGCATTGCATAAACTTTATGGCATTAATATAACACCATCAGAAGTTTCAATTAATAGTACCCGAAAAGATTTTGAAGGTGACCTGACAGTTGTTGTGTTCAACCTGGCAAAGGCCGCACGAATGAGTCCGGATGCATTAGGTAATGCCTTGGGCGAAGAACTTTTGAATTCCTTTGATAAAGTAAATGCATTCAATGTGGTAAAAGGATTCTTAAATCTATCCTTCAAAAATGAAAACTGGCTTTCTGAGTTAAATGCGTTTGCCTCAAATAATTATCCGGTGTCAGTATCCGATGCTTCAAAGAAACTGGTAGTAGAGTATAGTTCTCCGAACACGAATAAACCTTTGCACCTTGGTCATCTCCGTAATAATTTCCTTGGGTATAGTGTTGCTGAAATTTTGAAAGGTTGTGGTTATAATGTTTCAAAGGTAAATCTGGTTAACGACCGCGGTATACACATCTGTAAATCGATGTACGCATGGCAACAATTAGGTAAAGGAGAAACACCTGCATCTTCAGGAATGAAAGGCGATCACCTCGTTGGTAAGTATTATGTGGAGTTTGATAAGCTTTATAAAGCGCAGATAAGTGAACTTGTTGCTAACGGCCAGTCCGAAGAGGATGCAAAGAAAAATGCACCTGCAATGTTGGCTGCGCAGGAAATGCTACGTCTTTGGGAGGCCGGCGATGAATCAACTGTTGCTTTATGGAAAACGATGAATGGTTGGGTGTATGATGGATTTGAAAAGACCTATCAAACCATGGGGGTCGACTTTGATAAGTTTTATTATGAGTCAGAAACTTATTTACTCGGTAAGAATATCGTTCAGGAAGGTTTATCAAAAGGTGTATTTTATCAGAAAGAAGACGGGTCTGTGTGGGTTGATTTAACAAACGACGGACTTGATCATAAATTGGTTTTGCGTGGTGATGGTACTAGTGTTTATCTCACACAAGATTTAGGAACAGCTCAATTACGTTATAACGAATTTCATTTCGATAAACTCATCTATGTAGTCGGTAACGAACAGGATTATCACTTCAAAGTATTAAAGTTAGTCATGCAAAAAATGGGATACGACTGGTGGAATAACCTTCATCACTTATCCTATAACATGGTCGATCTTCCTTCCGGGAAAATGAAATCGCGAGAAGGGACCGTAGTTGATGCTGATGACTTGATGCAAGAGATGATGGGTGAAGCTGAAAAGATTACACGTGAATTGGGTAAGATTGAAGACTTCGATTCAGAGGAAGCAGCCAACTTATATAAAGCAATCGGGATGGGTGCATTAAAGTACTACATTCTGAAAGTAGATCCAGAAAAACGTATGTTGTTTAATCCTGCAGAGTCCATCGACTTTAACGGAAACACAGGACCGTTTATTCAATATACCTACGCACGTATTCAGTCGGTAGTGAGAAAAGGAAACTCGATTGAAGAATTAAAAGGTAATCAGTTTGATGTAGCTAACTATTCATCAATGAATGAAAAGGAGAAGCTGGTTGTAAAATCGATTTTAGATTATCCGTTTTCATTACAAACTGCTGCGGAAAAATATGCACCTTCTGTAATTGCTAATTATGTGTACGAGCTCGCTAAAAACTACAATCAGTTTTATCACGAAAATCCGATTGTTGATAAAGCACAGCTGGAAACAACAGCATTCAGAATTTATCTTTCAAAAGTAACGGGTGACATCATCAAGAAATCACTCTTGTTATTAGGTATTCAGGTTCCTGAACGAATGTAATATGAAGCTCTTCAAGTGGATTTTCCTTTTGACGTTAGTAGCTAATGTTGCCTTGGTATTATTGATTAAATCAAACAATCAGGAAGACTATCAGGTTAACATCAATTTGAATTCAGTTCAAGATGGTGATATTGTTCTTCGCGATAGCAGAAGTTTAATCGGTTCGCAATTTAAAATGATGTCGCAACACGATAAACGTTATTCGCATGCAGGAATTATACGCAAAGAGAATGATGTTCTGTATGTATATCACATGGCCAATGAAAATGGACAATCTGGCTTGATAAAAACTCCTTTCAACGCATTTACAAATAATGCTGTCTGCTGCGCATACGAAATCGTTCGTTATCCAATGCAAGAACAAGCTCGATCAAGTTTTTTAAATCGAATCGAGTTTGTAATTCAACATAAAATTCACTTCGATGATGAATTCCTTTTGAATAATCAGTCGTATTATTGCAGTGAATTAATTGCCGATTTAGTGAATAGGTATAGTAATATTCATATTCCTTACTCTCAGATTGTCGATTATAAGTATTACGCGATTGATAATTTATATTACCATTTACCAATTCAATTAATTTACAAAAGCAATGAAAGTAAAATCAATTAGTTTTTTATTCCTATTGGCAACACTATTTTTTTCGTGTAGTTCAGAAACAGATACTCCCAAAAAAGTAGCTTCTCAGTTTCTTCAGGCAATGGAAAACAGGAATTACGAAGAAGCCATGTCGTATTCAACACGTTCTACACAAAAGCTGTTAACACAATTAAAAAGGTTAGAGGAGTTGACAGGCGAAAACGATGCGGTGAAGCCTAACAAAGTAACCATCGTTTCCGAAGAGATTCAAGGCGATAAGGCCATTGTTTATTTTAAAGAAGAGGGTAATGAATTACAACAGCGCATTTCATTGAAGCGAATTGCAGATGAAAAGAACAACAAGGTCTGGAAAGTAGATTTGCTTAAAGAAGAATTGCAATTGAATCGCGATGCAGGGCTTGATGCTGGCGCCGATCAAAAAGAAAGCATGAAAACACCAGTATAATATGTTAGTTGAATTTAATCAGTTACCACCTCATACGCGATTTTGGATGTTTACGTCCAATCGTTTGTTAAATCAAGAAGAGCTTGTTTATTTAAATAATGAGTTGTCGTTGTTTATTCAAAAGTGGACCGCTCACAAGCAGGAATTAAATGCATCTTTTTCGGTAATAGATAATGCTATACTAGTAGTTGGTGTCGATGAATCACAAACTGGTGCAAGCGGTTGTTCCATCGATTCAATGACGAAGGAAATTACACGGCTTGCTCAACAAATGAATATCGATTGGTTGAATCGTTTTTCAATTGTAATTAAATCTTCAGAAGGTAATATGGCTGCCAATGCAAATAGTTTAAAAGAACTATTCTTAGATGGTAAAATTAACGAGGAAACACTGGTTTCTAATTCTTTGCTTTCCAGTTTTGATGAATTACAAACTAACTTGTATTTGCCAATTAAAGATACCTGGATGAACCGTTATTTAGCTGGGTAAAATGAGAAAGTCGATTTTGAAAATAATACAAATCCTAATCGTACTTTTTTTAATAGTTATGATTGCTGTATTCTTAATACACAAATTGGAACAGCATTTCGAAATGCAAATTATTCCTTCTTAATTATCAGGTATTACTTTTCTTTCTCATTCGGATATTCAACAACTCAACTGTTAATGAGAAAGCCATTGCAAAGTAGATATATCCTTTTTCAACTTCGTGATGAAAGGCTTCTATTATCAACATGAATCCGATAAGCATCAGAAATGATAAGGCAAGCATTTTAATGGTCGGGTGACGATTAACGAAATCCGAAACAGGTCCTGCAGCTGCAAGCATAATCAGCATCGAAATTATAACTGCAAGAACCATAATCAGAATATGATTAACTAATCCTACTGCTGTTAAAATTGAATCGAACGAAAACACAATGTCTAACCCAATAATTTGAAGAATTGCAGTGTTTAAACTAATTTTCTTTAAATCAGGATTTTTATGGTCTTCTTCACCTTGAACTTTACCATGAATTTCAGTTGTGCTCTTCGCTAATAAAAACAATCCCCCTGCTAAAAGAATGATATCCTTGCCTGTAAATTCTAATCCAAAAGGAAGCGGCAGATTCTCTTTTAAGCCAATAATCCAGCTTAATGAAAACAAAAGCATGATGCGAATAATTAATGCCATGAATAATCCAATTCTACGTGCCTTCTTTTGTAAATTCTTCGGAAGTTTATCTGCCAGAATGGAAATGAAAATGATATTATCAATTCCAAGTACAATCTCCATTACGATTAGTGTAAAAAGACTAATCACACCCGCTGCGCTAAATAAATAAGCTGTTTCTGTCATTGCTAAATAATTACATTGCAAATTTAGACTAAAAAACAATATTCCTATTTAAATGTTTTCAATCAGAAATCCGATATTATTAACATTAAATCAGATTTGTTTTTCATTTCCTTCTTAATTTCGCACCATGAAAAAATTGTTTGCCCTTTGTGTTTTTAGTTTTTTTGTTTTAATCAATAATTGCTTCGGACAAGAACCTAATACTTCCAAAATTACAGTGAGTGGTTATGTTTCTGATGCTTCAACGGGTGAACGAATGATAGGAGCTGTTGTTTATTTTAAGGAAATTGAAAAAGCGGTGAGTTGTAATGCCTACGGATTTTATTCAATGTCGGTGGCGCCTGGTGCTTATACTATCGTTGTTTCTTATGTTGGATTTGTGACTAATGAATCTAAATATACTCTCACAAAAAATCAGTCAATCAATGTAGAATTGAAACCCCGTGTAATTGAAACTCAAGAAGTGGTTGTTACAGCGCAGAAGAAAGAGAAGAATGTTCAGTCGACAGAGATGAGTAAGATTGAAGTGGGTATTGATCAGATTAAAGCCTTACCTGCATTAATGGGAGAAGTAGATGTGCTTAAAGCAATTCAGTTGTTGCCAGGAGTTAAATCGGCAGGAGAGGGTAGCTCTGGTTTTTATGTGCGTGGTGGAGGACCTGATCAAAATTTAATTTTATTGGATGAAGCAGTGGTTTACAATGCTTCGCATCTGTTTGGATTCTTTTCCGTTTTTAATTCGGATGCTATTAAAAATATTTCTTTAACAAAAGGTGGGATGCCTGCGCAGTATGGCGGACGATTATCTTCTGTATTGGATATTTCGATGAAGGACGGAAATAGTAAAGAAGTTCATGGAGAAGGAGGTATCGGTTATATTGCTTCGCGATTTACGCTCGAAGGTCCTATTGTAAAAGATAAAGCTTCGTTTATTGTATCTGGTCGCAGGACGTTTATCGATTTGTTTTTGCGTGAACCATTTGTCCCTGCTAACTCACGAATTGCTGGGAACAGTTATTACTTCTTCGATTTAAATAGTAAAATCAATTATACCATTTCTAATAAAGACCGATTGTATTTTTCAAGTTATCTCGGAAAAGATATTTTTAATTTTAGAAGTCCTGAGACAGGATTTAAAGTTAAAATACCTTGGGGAAATGCAACTGCAGCATTTCGCTGGAATCACTTGTTTAATGAAAAATTATTCGTGAATAATTCACTCATCTTTACAAATTACAATTTCGAATTTGGTGCAGCACAACAACAATTCGATTTTAAAATTTTCTCCGGTATTCGTGATTATTCGTTAAAGTCCGATTTCAATTGGTATCCAAACGCACTGCACAATGTGAAGTTCGGTATGAATTACATCTATCATCGATTTACTCCAACAAATGTTTCTGCTCGTTCGGGCGATGTGCAATTTGATCTTGGAGAAGTTAAGCGTTACTACGCGCATGATCTTGCTGTATATATTAACGATGACTGGGAAATTGATGATCAGTGGAAGGTGAGTGGAGGACTTCGCTTTTCTGCTTTTGAACATGTAGGACCTTTTACAAGATATATTCAGGATCCTTTATTTCCGTCTAATATTATTGATTCTGTTCGTTATGCTACTGGCGAAAAAGTAAAAATGTATGCGAATGTAGAGCCGCGATTCAATGTGCGTTATCAGATTAATAATAGTTCATCTATCAAAGCAGCGTTCACACAAAACTATCAATACATTCATCTTGCTTCATTCGGATCGGTGAGTTTGCCAACTGATGTTTGGGTTCCTTCAACAGATAAAGTGAAGCCGCAATTTTCTACGCAGTATGCAATTGGTTATTTCAAGAACTTAAAGAAGAATACTTATGAGACATCTGTTGAGCTATATTATAAAACAATGGAGAACCTGATCGAATATCGTGAAGGTGTTACTCCTGATCAGGATGTGAAGAACAACGCCGATAATAATTTCGTTTTCGGTAAGGGGGATAGTTATGGTGCAGAGTTTTTTATTAAAAAGAATGAAGGTAAGTTAACAGGTTGGGTGGGATATACGCTCTCGTATACGAATCGTCAGTTTGCAGAAATAAACAACGGATTAGAATTCCCTGCTAAATATGATCGCCGCCATGATTGTTCAGTGGTGTTGAATTATCAGAAAAGTAAGAAGTGGACATTCGGTGCGGTATGGGTATATTCTACCGGGGATGCATTAACCCTTCCGTCTCAAAAGTATTTTGTATCGTCAACACCGCCTATCTCAGTAGGTTCTAACGGACAAATTGATTTAAATAATAATTTTAATGTATTGAGTTTATACCAGCAGCGCAATAGTTTCCGTCAGAAGGCTTATCATCGTCTTGATATTTCCGCAACATATACTGGTAAAAAGCATAAACACTACGAAGGAAGTTGGGTGTTTTCTATTTACAATGTATATAGTAGAAAGAATCCGTATTTCATTTATTTCAATGTAGCTGGTAACTCTGTTGATGGCAATTTAAGTGTGCAAGCTAAGCAAGTTTCTTTATTTGGTTTGATTCCTTCTGTAACCTATAATTTTAAATTCTAAGCAATGAAAAAGTTTTTATATCTGATATTCGCTTCTGTTTTATTTGCTTCTTGCGAAGAAAATATTTCTCTTGATTTACCTCGTGAAGATCCTCGTGTGGTAGTTGATGGTTATGTAGAAACAGGATTACCTCCTTATGTAATTTTAAGTCGTTCTTCTTCGTATTTCGATCCTATTAATCCAACAGCATTAAATTCATTCGCGGAGAGTGGTGCCATAGTAACACTGAATGATGGATTTACCACAGTCCGTTTGTTTGAGCTGGATACAATTGTAAATGGAATTAATCTGAAAGGATTTTACGCAGCCTTAGATTCCGTTACTAAATTGCCAACCATGTTTGGTGTTGAAGGTCGTAAGTATCAATTAACGATAACAACTAAAGCTAATGAGCAGTTAACCTCTACTGCTAAATTGCAACCTCATATTGTCTTAGATAGTACCTGGTTTAAAGTGCAAGAGAATTTAGATTCGTTGGGACTTGCTTGGGCGCGTCTGAGTGATCCTGATTCGGTAGGCAATTGTTATCGTTGGATGGCTAAGCGTATCACTAAAGATGATTTGTTTTTAGCACCATTAGGTTCTGCTTTTGAAGATAAATTCATCAACGGGCAATCGTTTGATTTTAATGCGCTACGCGGACAGATACCTAACTCCACAAAGCCAGACGATATTAAGGAAGAAGCAGGTTTGTTTAAGAAGGGCGATACAATTATTGTGAAATTCTGTGCAGTCGACAGAGGTACATTTGAATTTTGGCGCGATGCGGAAACACAAATATCGAATAACGGAAGTCCGTTTGCTGTTCCTTCCAACATCAAAACAAATATCAACGGCGGACTAGGTGTATTTGCAACGTATAGTCCTGCTTACGATACGATTATTGCTCAGTAAAATTTAATATTCCCTTAGTAAGACTTCGGTAGGAATGCCTAAGGTGATATGTAGCTTTCTAATCATATCCAAGGTAAGTTTTCGCTTACGATTTAAAATTTCACTTACTCGACTCTTTAACCCGATAGCTTCTGCTAAATCTTTTTGCTTATATCCCAATTGTTCCATTCTGAATTTGATTGCTTCAATTGGATCTGGTAAATCAATAGGACTTTTTTCGTTTTCGTATTTTTCAATTAATAGCGAAAGTAACTCCAATTCATCTGCTGTTTTAGAACCTTTTTTTGAATCAAAAATTTCTTCAAGTCGCTTTAATGCTTCTTGATATTGTTTTTCAGTTTTAATTACTTTTAGTTGCATACGCTTAAATTGTTAAAGCATTTATTTTATCATATTCCGTGTGAGTTCCAATAAATCGTATCCATACAATTGAATAGTCATAATTGATTTTTACAATCAAACGGTAGTTGTTCCCTTTGATATTAAAAACTACTCGATTATTTGCTAAAAAACTTGCCGAAGGATATTCCTTCTTGATGTCTTTCGGGGTCTTCCACATAGCTTCTTCTGCTTCTTTGTGCCACGATTTTAATCGTTCCTCACAATCACGGTGCTTAACCCAAAAGTCTCGTAAAGTCTTTTTTGAAATAACTCTCACACTGCAAATATACAAAGTTCCCAAATGTGGAACAAGTGTTTTTATAAATTTATCATCTGCGAGATATTCATTCATAAAGCATTTGTGCTAATTTCGACCTTGTGATGCGAATTGAACAACTCATAGTGCAGGGCGAAGGACCGATGCTCGACTTTAAGAAGGAAATTTCTTCGGTGCATCGCATTGCTAAATCGATGGTGGCTTTTGCGAATCATCATGGAGGCACTTTGTTGGTGGGTGTGAATGACAATGGAAGTATCAATGGAGTGAAAGCAGAGGAGGAGAAATTTATGTTGGAAGAAGCGGCTAGGCATTACTGTTACCCTGAACTCGATTTGCAAATTCATGAATGGAATGTGAGAGGTAAAATTGTCCTCGAAGTGTTTATTCCTGATGGAAAAGAGAAACCCTATTACGCCATTGATGAAAAAGGAAAGAAATGGGTATATGTTCGTCAGGCTGATCAATGTTTACTGGCGAGTAAAGTAGTTGTTGAAGTATTAAAACGACAACATGGCTCACGTCAAACCATCATCAATTACACCGATAAAGAAAAGGCACTACTTACATATCTCAGCAATCATCCGCGTATCACCTTAAAGGAGTTTTGCAAACTAGTTAATATTAGTCGCTGGCGAGCCATGAAAATATTAGTGGACTTAGTTAGCGTAGGTGTGATAAGAGTCTATCAAATGGAGAATCCTGAATATTACACGTTGGCATAATCAATTAATCAAACGCATCGAGTAACTGCAATTCAGGATAAGAAAATTCCTGAATGAGCGATTCATCATTCACATAATTTTTACGATCAGTTATTTTTCTTGAAATTGTATGTGCATGCATTAATTGCTCGTCGTAAGGTGTTACCATCGATAACACATCTTCACGGTTAAGGTCTTTATCGAGCCAATGGTTTAAGTTGTTTTGAGGAAGAATGAGGGGCATTCGTTTTTTTGTATTGTGAATCTTAGCCAGAAGGGGATTAGCCTCGCAGGTAAGAATTGAAAATGTTTTTAATAAATCATTGTTTGCTGGATTTACCCATTCATCATAAACGCCGCCTAAAAAGAAATAATCATCGTTATTCGGAAATATATAATAGGGATATTTAATTCCATTTTCGGTTCTCCATTCATAAAAACCAGACACAGGAATTACACAACGATTAGTACGAATCGGTTTACGAAACGAAGGTTTTTCAAAAGCTTCTTCCCCGATACAATTACCCGTCATGGTCGAAATTTTTACAGCTGCTTCCCAATCTTTGGTGAAGGAAGGGATAAGTCCCCAACGAAAAAAATCAATCTGCCATTCTTGCTCGTGCAACAGCACAGGCCAATACGGATGCGTGAACGCAGAAGCATGAAAGAGCGGAGGGTGAAAGATAGGTCCGTGAATAGTACCCACATTAAACCGCTTAGCTAGCTGCTCTAATTTCTTTTCGATAAAGGCGATGTTGTAGCACATGAGGGAAACTATTAAGCTGAATTTGCTCTTTCTTGAAATGATATTGCATAATTCATTTTTTGATGATTTTGCATCACACAATTGTACAAAAAAACAAGCTAAAATAAAACCTCGATTAGGGTATTAGGTTTCACAGTTTAAAGGATTATAATGGGAAATTATTCATTTAATTGGTTTTATTGTGGAAAATAATTGCCATTTATAATGCTATTATGGAAAAAAATATCATAATTTTGATAAAACTCAAATTATAATGGAAAAATCTTTACCAATTCACTTGAGAGAAGTTCTTTTTGGTTCGAAAGAACCTAAAACATCAAAACAAATTTTAAGTTTACTTAAAGCAGGTGAAATACGAAAAATTTCTCCAAGGGTTTATACATCTAATTTAATAGAACCTGCTGAGGATATTATCCGCAGAAATTTATTTATCATCATTGGTAATTTGTATCCTGGTACAGTTTTAAGTCATCGATCTGCCTTTGATTTCCAACCTACAAAGACTGGTCAATTGTTTCTAACGAGTAGTTACACAAAAAAGATAAAGCTTCCTGGAATTACACTTCATATTTTAAAAGGGTATGGACCCATTGAAGGTGATACATTGTTTTCTGGAGAATTATATGTTTCACAAAAAGCAAGAGCTTTTTTAGAGAATTTACAAATAGCGAAGAAGTCAGGCAGTAGTTCAAAATGTTTGAGTGCTACTGAAATTGAAGAAAAGTTAGAACAAATAATCAGAGTGTACGGTGAAGGTGAAATAAATAAAATCAGAGACCGAGCGCGAATAATTTCCAAAAAATTTAAAATGACTTATGAATTTGAAAGGTTAAATCGTTTGATAAGTGCTCTTTTAACTACAAAGTCATCTCGTATATTAACAACTCCACTAGCCAAAGCTAGAGTATTTGGATTACCTTACGATCCAGTAAGGCTAACATTGTTTGAAAAATTATTTCGAGAATTAAATAATCAAGATTTCCCTTTTCTAGACGATAAAAATGCAACACCTACATCGTTTCGAAATTTCGCTTTTTTTGAAAGTTATTTTTCCAATTACATAGAAGGGACGGTTTTCGAAATTGATGAGGCAAAAAAAATTATTAAAACCAATAAACCATTAGCTACAAGAAATGATGATAGTCATGATGTTTTAGGTACTTATGCAATTGTTTCCAATCGAAAAGAAATGGAAATTGTTCCTAATACACCTGAAGATTTTATTAAAATTATCTGTTTGCGACATTCTATATTGTTAAGTGCAAGGAAGGATAAAAATCCAGGTGTTTTCAAAGACAAAAATAATTTTGCTGGAAGTACATCTTTTGTAGATTTTAATTTAGTCAAGGGTACACTCCAACAAAGTTTTGATTATTATCAAGCATTAAAACATCCATTTGCAAGAGCTGCATACATTATGTTTGTGATGAGTGAAGTCCATCCTTTTCTTGATGGGAATGGCCGAATTGCCCGTGTAATGATGAATGCTGAATTAGTCAAGGCTGGTCAAGCAAAAATAATCATTCCGACTGTTTATAGAGATGACTATATGGGCGCTTTGAAAAAGCTGACAAAAAAAGGCATTTGCGATACCTATATAAAAATGTTGCAAAAAGCACATGCTTTTAGTGCGAATGTTCATGACGAAAAAATGGATTATATGCAAAAGTATTTAAGTAATTGTAATGCGTTTTCTTCGGATAGTGATGTGATTTTAAAAATTGCAACTCGGTGATGTGTAGAGTTCGTTAGTGTTTTTTTATATATTTGATAAACCTTCTTTTGATTATTTGTGAAATCAACTCGCCTAGCCATTTTGTTATTGTTCATTTTAACAGTAGCCATTACTTCTTGCTCTGATGATAATTCACCGGGTGGAAGTAGCAATAATAACGGTGGTGGTGCTAACACTGGAGGTTGTGCTGGCGGACCATCAACAGTAACTGATATTGATGGCAATGTTTATCATGTAGTGAGTATAGGAAATCAATGTTGGATGAAGGAGAATTTAAAAACAACGCATTATAAAAATGGTGCAGCTATCCCTAGTAATTTAACAGATGCCCAATGGCAAGCAACTACAAGTGGAGCAAGCGCAGATTATAATAACGACCCAACAAATACAGCAGTTTATGGTAAACTATACAATTGGTATGCGGTGGCCGATCCTCAAGGGCTTTGTCCAACTAATTGGCATGTACCCACTGATGCTGAATTTGATACCCTTTTTAATTATTTAGGAGGTGACTCTGTTTGCGGAGGTGCCATGAAAGAAATTGGCACTACGCATTGGGCAATTCCAAATACTGGGGCGAACAACAGTAGTGGTTTTTTGGGCCTTCCAGGTGGTGTTCGTTATGGCAGCGGGGTATACGGATTTGTTGGCTACTATGGTTACTGGTGGAGTGCTACGCAGTTCTCGTCAGCAGATGCGTACTTCCGTTACCTGAATTGCAGCAGTAGCGGTGTGAGTAGGAGCAGCTACGAAGTGGCCTTCGGGTTTTCTGTGCGTTGCGTTAGGGATTAGCCATATAGGTCGGTTCCTGTATGGTAAGGTTGTAGCCTTCACTGAGAGAGGCTTGGGGGTATATGTTTTTGAACAAATTGGATATCTAACCACTTACCCATTTTACAATTTGTAAAGTAAAAACATTACAATTCGTAAAGTAAAATCCTCACAATTTGTAAAATAAAATCCTTATAATTTGTAAAGTAAAAACCTCGCAATTTGTAAAGTAAATAGTTGTTAATTTGTAAAATAAGCCTATAGAATATTGGAATTCAATATTTTATAAGTGTAATAGTAATAGTTTTTTCAGGTCTTCAAGGAAATAATTTTTTATCATTGATAGTCGTCAACCTACATTAATAATGTAATAATGAATTAGACAATTAAACAATATTTTGGGTTTGATATTTTACCCCCATTTTATGTAAAAAATTAATTTTTACTACTTTAAAAAGAATTTTACATTGTATATTTGTGAAGATAGATAAAATAAATTTTCAATAGTGTTGTTTTAATTATGCAATACGAAATATAAAAGATTTTACAAATATGGATTTGCAAACCCGAAAATTGAACTTTATTAGAGACTTTCTTAAATTAGAAAGTGAGAAAGCTATATCCCATTTAGAAAAATTATTGCAAAAGGAAACAATAAGTGATTCTGAAATAAAGCCAATGTCAACAAAAGAATTTCAGAAAAGAATAAATCAATCTACCAAAGATTCTAAGAGCGGAAAATTAATTGAAAACAACAAATTGATTTCTCAGATTGATAAATGGATTTAATAATTTATTGGACAGATTTTTCAAAGAACGAGTTAAAAAAAATTTTTAATTTTTATAAAAAAGAAGCAAACCAAAATGTTGCAAAATCGCTCGTAATAGGAATTGCCAACGAAGTCAATAAGCTTAAAAATCATCCTAAAATTGGTCAACAAGAAGAACTATTAGCAAGTGATATTAGAGATTTTCGTTACCTCGTCTTTAGAAATTATAAAATAATTTATTGGGTAAATTCAGCAGAAAACAGAATTGAGATTTTTGATGTTTTTGATACTAGAAGAAACCCAACCAAGCTTGTAAATAGGAAATAAAATCAAGTTTTTTTTTATGATTTGAAAAATTGTTCCTTGTAATTTATAATCTTTATTTAATATTTCGCGATATAACTCCATTTAATATAAGTCGTTTAAGTCGTTTTTCAGTTTGTTCAAAGGCTAAAGCTCGCAATAATGGCATTTTACGTTTTTAGCAATTATTTTCCTATTTTTATTCTCTTCAAAACATTTTAATTTATCTATGAAATTGCGATATCTATCTTCGTTTGTTTTAGTATTTCTTTTTGTTGGAAACACACTTTCTCTTCAAGCCCAAAATGATGAGGGCAGCAAGGTGAAGTGGATGACCCTGCAAGAGGCCATGCAAAAAATGCAAACTCAGCAGCGTCCTGTTATCCTCGATTTTTATACCGATTGGTGTGGCTGGTGTAAGCAGATGATGAAAACTACGTATGCCAATGAAGGCCTCGCGGGTTATATCAATCAGAATTTTTATCCCGTAAGCTTCGATGCGGAGAGTAAAGACACCATCGAGTTCCTCGGAGAGATTTATAAGCCTACAGGCACTGAGAAGAGAGCAACGCATGAGTTAGCGATTAAATTGCTAAACGGAAGCCTGATGTATCCAACTACCATTTTTATGAATGGCTATGAAAAGGATAAAAACAAATTCAATCTGAATTTAATCGTGCCCGGTTATTTAGATATTCCTAAAATAGAACCTATCCTCATTTTTACCCTCGAGAATGTTTACAAATCCTGCAACTTTAACGATTTCGAAAAGCTGTACGATAAAGCCATGAAGGATTCAACGATAATCGATCAAATAAAATTAACCAATTGGAAATCGGCGACAAATTACCTCGATGGTCAGCATTCGAATAACAAAAAAACAATTGTTTTACTCGAAGCAGAGTTTTGCAATAGCTGTAAGATTATGAAGTCAACCAGCTTTACAGATTCTTTAAATCTAAATTATTTACGAGAGAAATTTAATTGCATCAACTTTAATGTGCTGGGTAATGATACGGTCAACTACAAAGGACAAATTTTTGCGCCAGGCGCTCAATCCGGATCTTTGCATCCGTTCACGCAAACTATCACACGCGGCAGCATCGGATTTCCAGAGGTGGTCATCCTTGATGAGAAACTTGATATCCTCGATGTGATTCCTGCTTATTTAAATCCAGAGGTGTTAAACAATATTATTCGTTTTTACGGAGAGAATATTTATCAGAAGAAATCGTGGATGGAATATTTTAATGAGCTGCAAGCAAAGAAAAACGATTCGGTAAAAACAGAACAAAAATCCAATGAAAAGAAATAAACTGTTACTATCTAAATTACTTTTCATTCTTCTAATTTTATTTTCTTGTATTCAACTTAACGCACAATCAGTCAAAGTGAGCGGTGTGGTTTTATCAATGGATGATAAACAGCCTTTGCCGTTTACAGTTATCAATGTAAAAGGGACTACCATTTCAACCGCTGCGAATGAAAATGGTAAATTTGAGATCACCGTTCCTCATACTAACGATACATTAATTTTTGTAATGGTTTCCATGCTTCGCGAAGTTGTTCCGGTGAATGGTAAATCGAATCTTGTCGTTTACCTGAAAAAGGATAAGGTCGAATTAAAGGAAGTAGTTGTAACGGCCCTTGGAATTAAAAAGGAAAAGAAGGCCCTCGGTTATGCAGTTCAGGAAGTAAAGGGCGAGGACCTGCAAACAGCAAAAGATGCGAGTGTGATTAATCAGTTGTCAGGAAAGGTGGCAGGGTTAAATATTACTTCTACTACTGGCGGACCAGGTTCTTCGAGTAGAATTGTGTTACGTGGTGTTACTTCTTTGTCGGGTTCTAATCAGGCGTTGATTGTTATAGATGGTGTTCCAATTGAAAATAATACCAACAATACCACTACGCAATGGGGTGGAAGAGATTACGGAAATGGTATCAGTGACATTAATCCCGATGATATTGAATCGGTGAATGTATTAAAAGGTCCGAATGCCGCTGCTCTCTATGGTTCACTCGCTGCGAATGGAGTGATCGTTATTACTACAAAGAAAGGAACTAAGGCTAACGGTATCGGAGTAACGTATAATTCATCTACGAGCTTAGAGCTTCCGTACGTTCATATTAAGTTTCAGGATGTGTATGGCGCAGGTCGTAATGGAAAGTTTGAAGGGCCTTGGTTATTACAAGATGGAATCTATACTTACAACACAGCCAGCGCATCTGCGTTTGGTAGCTGGGGACCAAAAATGCAAGGACAAACTATTAAAGACTGGGACGGACAGGTTCGAAGTTTTTCTCCGCAGGCAGATAACTACAGCTCCTTTTTTCAAACTGGAATCACAGCAGTAAACAATGTTTCTTTAAGCGGTGGTTCTGATAAAATGACGTATCGTTTGTCGGCTGGTAATTTTAATACGAAGGATATTGTGCCAGGAACAACACTGAACAGAACTAATCTAACGGCACGTACAGCCGCTATGATAAGTGATCGTATTAGTTTGGATGTAGGAATCACCTACAGCAATCAGGTGGCTAAAAATCGTTTAGGCTTAGCGAATAGTTTTAGTGCGCCTCGTAACTATGTGATGATGCCTCGTAACATCAGCGCGGAATCATTAGAGAATCATCAAATGGATGCTGCAGGTCACGAGCAAACATGGTACACCAACTGGAATTGGATGAACAATCCGTATTGGTCTATCAATTACGATTTGAATGAAGATACCCGCGATCGATTATTGGGAATTGCCTCTGTGAATTATAAGATTCAGGATAATTTCAATTTGATGGTGCGTACAAATGCCGACATTAATTTATTTCAGAACAATGATCGCGAAGGATACAATAGTATTTCTAATTCATCGGGTTCTTATTCAAAAGGCTGGTCGAATGAAAAGCAATATCAAAGTGATTTCTTGTTGAGTTATTCAGATAGTATTAATTCTGATATATCTTATTCTGCCAATGTAGGAGGAAGTACATTACAAAAGGAAAGCAATTCGTTTTCTTCTCGCACTGATGGTGGATTAGCTATTCCGTATTTCTATTCGATTGAGAACAGTGTTAATCGTCCAACGGTTTCAAATTTCATATCAAAGCGTCGTACGAATGGTTTGTATGCATTCGGACAAGTATCCTATAAAGAGTTTTTATATGTAGATGTAACAGCTCGTAACGATTGGAGTTCTACCTTGCCTAAAGATGCTCGTTCGTATTTCTATCCATCAGTAAGTACAGGATTTGTTTTTTCGGAGTTAATGAAGAATGATAAATCGAAATTCACCTTTGGTAAAGTACGTTTGTCGTGGGCGAAGGTTGGAAGAGATACGGATCCATATCGTGCAACATTCAGCTATCCAACTGCTGGTTCTTTTAATGGTGCTACCATGTACCAATTAGATCCGACATTACCCTTGTTAAATTTGAAACCTGAAATCACATCCAACATAGAGGCAGGAACCGAGTTGTATTTTTATAATCGTAGATTAGGTGTTGATTTTACCTATTACCGCTCTGATACAAAAAATCAGATTCTACCGGCTAGCGTATCCGCTACTTCAGGATTTGTAAATGCTATCATCAATAGCGGAGAGATTTTAAACAAGGGAATTGAATTGCAGATTAAAACTATTCCAATTGAGAAGACAAATTTCAAATGGAATTTAGATATCAATTTAGCGCATAACAGAAACAAGGTTGTTTCATTAACAGAAGGATTAGAAGCCTATCAGTTATTTTACCAATGGAATTTAACCATTGAAGCTCGTCCCGGTCATGAGTATGGAGATATTGTAGGTTATGGAATCAAGCGCGATGCAAATGGAAATAAATTAGTCGATGAGCATGGAATGTACATTCGTGATGATAAACCCAAAGTGCTTGGAAACTATAATCCGAAAATGACAGGTGGTATTTACAATAACTTCATGTATAAAAATTTCTCATTAGGTGTATTGGTAGATTATCGCATCGGTGGACAAATGTTTAGTGGAACAAATATGTATGCGAGTGGATATTCAGGTAATCTCGCAAGTACATTAGAAGGTCGTGATGCATGGTATGCAAGTGAAGCGGCACGATTAGCTGCGGGAGTATCGCCTGAAAATTGGGTAGCAACTGGCGGTTATCTTGCAGATGGTGTAACAGCAGATGGGACTCAAAATACAGTATATGTAAATCCTGAATTGTACTGGGGACAATTTTCCGACTGGACGAATGAAATACATGAACAATTTATTTATGATGCAAGCTTTGTAAAGCTTCGTGAATTCACGTTCAACTATCGATTTAATAAATCTGTTACTGATAAACTACACATGAAAGGATTAAGCATTGCTTTAACTGGTCGTAATTTATGGTTGATTTATAGCGGTGCTCCGAATATAGATCCGGAATCGTCCTATACTAACGGTAACGGACAAGGGTACGAGATCTACTCATGGCCTACAAGAAGAAGTGTTGGTTTTAACATTAAAGTGACGCTGTAAGATGAAGAATAAATTTACTAAACGAATAGTTGCTTGCCTGTTTTTAATGTTGCTTGTTGTTCCATTCTCTTGCAAGGAATCGATGGATGAATTAAATGTTAATCCGAATTCACCAACCAATACCAACCCTGATTACTTATTTACATTCTCTGTGGTAAAAGGAATGGGTAGTTATATCACCAACGCCAATTTTAACTATTGGACAGTTATGAATTGGGATATGTACTTTGCTACATTGGGCGGAGTAGATGCAGGAAAGGAATATGATAGCAACGATGGGAAAGATGCTTGGTGGAATGAAGTCTATGCACAAGGATTGATGAATGCTCGTGAAGTACAAAACCTGACTAACGGAGATGCCTATCTGATTAATAAAAATGCAATTGCTAAAATTTGGGAGTGCTATTTATTTTCACAACTTACCGATGCCTTTGGTGATATTCCGTATTCTCAGGCTTTAAATGGAAAAAACTTGAATCTATCTCCAGCTTACGATCGTCAGTCAACGATTTATACTTCTTTACTCAGTGAATTAAAAAATGCTTCGGCTGCATTAGATGTTTCCAAACCAACGTTTGCTGGTAATAGTGATCCAATCTTCAAAGGTTCTGTTATAAAGTGGAAGCAGTTTGCGAATTCTCTGCGTTTACGTTTAGCGATGCGTATATCTAACGTAGTACCTGCTCAAACGCAGCAAGTTTTAACTGAATTAGTAAATCAACCATTATTGCTTACGAATTCCGATAATGCTTACTTCCCTTACAATGGAGAAATCAGAAATCCTTTGTTTGATTTAATCAATAGTGGACAAAGCGGAGGCAGAACATATCCAAGTAAATATTTAATCGACCTTTTAAAAAATACGAATGATCCACGCATCAGTGTATTTGCACAATACACTACTGAGTCGTTGATTATTGGATTTCCTGATTATGAGGGTGTGCCGAATTTAGTTCCTTCTGGTTCTTCTATTTGGAATAATTATAATAGTGATGCAAGCGATGTTTCAAAAATTGGCACCTGGTTTTTACGTCAGGATGCACCCGGAGTGATTATGTCGGCAGCAGAGGTGAACTTTTTATTAGCAGAAGCAGCTCTTAATGGATGGTGGTCTTTGAATAGTGCGCAGCAGTACTATTTTGAAGGCATTAGTTTAAGTATGAATTCGTATCCGAATAGTTCAATTACAAGTACTCAAATTGCGAATTATTTAAGTGTATGCTTTCCTGTAACACTCGAGAGGATTATTACGCAGAAGTTTGTTTCATATGCTTTTCAGAATGGATTAGAGAGCTATTCCGAGTTTCGCCGCACAGGCTATCCTGTTTTAACAGATTACTCCAATAATTCAATCAATTTAGTTAATTTTCCAAACCGTTTGACTTATCCCGCAAAGGAGGCGAGCTTAAATGGTAACAATTACAACCAAGCAATAATCCAACAAGGTCCTGATGTACCAGCAACGAAAGTCTGGTGGGATGTAAACTAATATTTATGAGATTTAATAAATTACTCTTCACAATTTTTACAGCATGCGCTATTGGAAATGTACAGGCGCAAACAACAGCAGGTAATAGTTTTTACATTGACTATCCAACATGGAATGCAGGTACTAAGCCTCCTGTATATTTTAACTGCGGAACGAATAATATTTTAAATACGGGTAACGAACTAACCATGGAAGTGTGGGTTCGTATGTATAACTCAACATGGAATCAGAAAATCATGGGTAAGGTAACGCCTTCCTTTGATAATGGATATTTGATGGCGGTGCAATTAGGTCAGAATTATTCTGAAATTTGGAATCCAGGTGTGAATACAATTCAAGCGGGATCATCTCCGATTGATTCTGCATGGGTGCATTTTGCTACAACGTTTGGTTCCGGTGGACAAATGCTTTGTTACATCAATGGAGTTCAAGTTGGTGGATTACCGCTCACAGGCAATGCGATTGCATCAAGTACAAATCCGTTTGTAATTGGAATTGCTCCGTGGGACTTAACCAACTTTCAAAGCTTTGGAAGTATTGATGAAGTTCGTTTATGGAGTGTTGTTAGAACTCCCGATGAAATCAAATCGACCATGCATAAACACTTGCAAGGAAATGAAATTGGTTTAGTGGGGTATTGGGATTTTAATCAAACATCAGGTACAAGCTTACCTGACTTAACGGGTAACGGAAGTGATGGTACGTTGAATGCATCAGCAAATTATTATTCATGGCAACCTTCGTATGCAGCAGTTGGTAATGATGGAATGTATAACATGAATGATGTAAACGGGGTTTGGTTTGGAAAAGATCCTACGCTTTATAATTACAGTACAACGACTAACGGCTTAAATATTATTGCATCAATCGAATCAAAGAAATTTGATTACGCTGTTTACGGACATAATGATTCATCAGGTGTATCTACCAGCTATCTACCAGCTAATGCTCCGTTAGATTTTAAAAGAACATCGCGAGAGTGGTTATTTAACAAAGGTGGAAATGTAAATGCTGATTTATATTTTAATTTAAGTTATGCTGCTAATGGTGGCGATTCATTAACGAAGAATTTGCCAGTTCAGAATTATACATTATTAGTTCGTGATTCGATGAATCAAAACTATTCAGTTGCTGGTTCAGCAAGTTCATTATTAGCAAATGGAACTATTGTGAAATTTACTGGAGTGAATCTTCAAAATAAATATTATGCAATAGGAGTTGGAAGTTCTCCACTTACATCAGTTCAACAGTTGAATGCTGATAATAAAAATATATTATTACTTCCGAATCCGAATAATGGAAACTTCAACTTATACAATGTTGCAGATGCTTCAATTATGATATTCGATGCGAATAGAAAATTAGTAAAGTCATTTTATTCGGATGATATTTCTATGAATGTTTCTACGAATGATTTAGCGAACGGACTTTATTTCGTTCAGATTATTCAATCAGGAAAAGTTTCATCAAAAAAATTAATGGTCAATAAATAAAATACACCTTACCATACAATGAAAAATCTATACACCAAACTATTGATTGTTGTCGCAATGCTGATAAGCACAACAACCTATGCACAATACCATTTGAATCTCGATGGCACGAATGATTACGTGCGCGTTCCAACGTACGCATCACTGCAAGGCGCAACAGGAGTAACGGTAGAAGCATGGATTAATGCAACTGCATGGAAAACTCCAATTTACAAAGGCAGCGTAATCTGTACTGGGAATAATGTCGGTCAAAATAATGGTTTCGATTTACGTGCTGCAGAGAATGGAAAAGCAGAATTTAATTTAAGTATTGCGGGTAACTGGACAACAGCTACATCTGCACCCATCATGCAAACAGGTACCTGGTATCATGTTGCAGGTGTGTACTCTGGTGATTCCATCATGATTTACATTAATGGAGTTTTAAGAGGATTGACCATTGTGAGTGGAGGGATGGTTCCTTCAACTGGAAATTTATGTATTGGTGAGTCACCAGGTTGGTTAGGTCGTTCGTTTAACGGACGTATCGATGAAGTTCGTTTTTGGAACTATGGAAGAACACAATCACAAATTACATCAACTATTTGTTCTTCTTTAACAGGAACAGAACCAGGTTTAGTTGGCTATTGGAAACTAGATGCAAACAACGGTACAACTACCGCGATTAATACAGTTGTAGGTGGTAACAACGGAATTTTAATCAATACAACTTTAGCATCTGTATGGCAAGGTGGCGATTACAATTGTACATTAAGTAGTCCTGATGTAGGTGTGAGTGCGATTGCAGGACCTGCATCAAATTTTAATTTGACCAATGCAGAACAAATTAGTTTGGTGGTGAGTAATTACTCTACTAATCCTATAACAGGTTTTCCTATCAGTTATAAAATCGGAAACAATCCTGCTGTAACTGAAACAATGAATGGAGTAGTTCCACCTTTCGGAACTTATACGTATACATTCTCTCAAACAGCCGATTTATCGGTTTATCAGAATTATAACGTAAAGGCCTATACGAGCTTAACGGGTGATGTGGTAACCACGAATGATACCATCAATAAAGTCATCAGTAACTTTGCTACTGGAACAAATTTCGGAGTGAATTTCGATGGATTAGATGATAAGATTATTATCAATAATGCACCGCAATTAAATCCAACCAATGCAATTACAGTTGAAACATGGATTAATGCATCAGCATGGAAGAATAGTATCTCCGATGGATCAATTATCGCAAAAGATATTAATGCTCCCAACAGAGGTTATATTTTACGTTGTGGAAATAATGGAAGTATTGAATTTATGATTTCTGATGGTGGAACATGGAAGTCCGCTTCATCACCATCTATCCTTTTAACGAATCGCTGGTATCACATTGCAGGGGTTTATGACGGAACAAATGTGATGTTATATGTGAATGGAGAAAAGGTTGCTTATACACCTGCGTTTTCATTTTCGCCTTCTCCAACAAACTTGTATATCGGGGAGAGTCCTACCTACAGTGGAAGAACGTTCGCTGGAACCATTGACGAAGTTCGTATCTGGAATATTGCAAGATCAGCAACGGATATTCAATCAAACATGACTACTTCATTCACAGGTAATGAACCAGGACTTGTTGCATATTATAAATTAGATGAGGGTTTAGGCAACGCCGTTATTAATGATCAGACAGCTAATGCTAATTCAGGAACGCTTACCAATTTTGTTTTATCAAACGCTTGGGTAAGTGGTTACGAATTGATGCAAAACGATGTGACTGTTTTAGGTCTTGATGCTCCAAATAATTTAACAGCCTTTGCAGGTGCTTCGCGTATTAAAGTGAAAGTAAAGAATACAGGATTTAATTCTGTTTCAAATATTCCTGTTTCATATCGTGTGAACAACGGTAATACTGTTAACGATACAATTTATACAACGCTACAGCCTAATCAAGTTTATACAGCATTGTTTAATAAAGTCGAAGATATGTCGGCTTTAACAACTTCGACTATTTCAGCTCGTGCGCAATTAGCGAATGATAATGACTTTAGAAATGATTCATCCTTCATCTCTTTAACAAAGCCAGGAACCAACAATACAATCATTGCATTTAATAATGTGCAACATGATTTTGCTGCTAACGGACAAACACGTTTTGCAGATGTAATCTTCCCTGAGGGTCCTGAACAATGGAGTCAGATTATTATGCATGTTTCTGTTGCTTGTCCTACAACAGGCTGCGACCCTTGGGATCAGGCTGGTAAAGTATCAATCTTTAAAAACGGACAAGAATATGAATTAGGTCGTTTTATTACTCCTTACGGAATGGGTTGTGGTCCTTGGGATATTGATGTAACAGATTTTAAAACGTTATTGGTAGGTAAGCAAAAATTGCAATCGTTCATTCAAGTATGGGGTGCGTCAGGCTGGTTATTAAAAGTTACCTTTGAATTTATTGCAGGAAATAATCCTTATCCGTTCCAGAAAATTACTCCACTTTGGAATACCGATTATCATATTTATGGTGACCCGACGATTCCATACACATTACCTAATTTCAATATTCCTTTTGAAGCAAAAACAAAAACATCAAATTTAAGAATGACGATTACTGGTCATGGGCAAGGAAATACGAGCAATGCAGCGGAATTCTATAATGCAACACATAGCGTGAAAATAAATGGAACTACGGCATTCAGTCACAATGTTTGGAAGAATAACTGCGGACAAAATTCATGTGCTAATCAAAGTGGAACATGGACGCTTTCTAGAGCAGGCTGGTGCCCTGGGCAAGGAGTAACACCAATTGAGAACAATCTAACGGGTAGCATTACCCCAGGATCAACTTCTTCAATCGGATATACACTTCAAACATATACCAATGCCTTAAATACTGGATACAATGGAGGAAGTCATACAGAACCTTATTTCCGTATTCATGCTTACGTAGTTGAGAGCAGTGATTCTGCACAAAACTTTTCTGATTACATCAATGCTACAGCAACAAGAATTACAGCGCCGACATTTGCTCCTCAGTTATCTGCTAATGAAGTAGTGAAAGTGATGATAAAAAATTCGGGATCTATCGATTTAATACAACCAGAAGTAAGTTGTTTTGTAAATGGTAATTTGATTGTAACTGATATTATCAACACAACCATTTTAGCAGGCGATAGTTTAGAATATACATTTAGTCAGACAGCGGATATGTCGCTTGTAAATGATTATACCATTCACGCACTAGTAACTAAAACAGGAGATGCCAATGCTGCGGATGATATTGCAACAAAACGAATTTTCCAGATTACTGGTATTGATGAAATGAACAAGTCGATTAATATTTCTGTCATTCCAAATCCGAATAATGGTTCATTTACCTTGAAAGTAGATGATGCAATCGGTAAGGTAATTGTAACGGTGGTGGATATCCATGGTAAAGAAGTTTATTCGTCTTCTGAAACAAATACATCTGCAGTATATCAAACACAAATCAATTTGAGCAATGTAGCAAAGCAAATGTACTTTGTGAAAGTGAAAACTGATAAAGGAATTACTATTCAAAAAGTAAGTGTTCAATAATGACATTAAAAGAAAGATTTTTGCAGGATGGTTATTTAATCCTTCCTGATTTTAATACTTCGGAAGCATGTGATGAATTAATGTCTCAGGCAGAAAAACTGTCGAGAGCTTTTGATTACAAAGGACATGCTTCCGTATTTCAAACTTCGGAGCAGACAAAAACGAGCGATGATTACTTTCTGAATTCAGGAGGGAATATTTCTTTCTTTTTTGAGAAAGATGCGTTTGATGATAAGGGTGAATTAAAAAACGATGTATTTCATTCGTTGAATAAAATCGGACATGCCATGCATGATTTAGATCCGGTTTTTAATGCATTTACACGTTCACCACAAATGAAAAAATTAGCTTCTGATTTAGGATTAGGACATTGGTTAATTATTCAAAGTATGTACATCTTTAAGCATGCGAAGATAGGAGGAGTGGTAGATGTTCATCAGGATGCAAGCTTTCTTTATACCGAACCAGCATCATGTATAGGATTTTGGTTTGCGTTAGAAGATGCTACCATTGAAAATGGTTGTATGTGGGCAAAGCCTGGCGGACATAAAACATCGTTACGAACTTGGTTCAAAAGAAAAGAGGGTGGTGGAACAGAAATGATAACTCTCGATGATGCACCTTATGACTTAGCTGATATGATTCCATTAGAAGTAAAGAAAGGAACATGTATCGTATTAGATGGTTATTTGCCACATTATAGCAAGCCCAATACAAGCGGAAAGTCGAGGCATGCCTATGCCATACATACGATTAATAAAGACGTGAATTATCCTGAAACAAATTGGTTGCTTCGCGATATGAAAACTGTAACAGGTTTTTAAGTTTCATCGTAATAAGGCAGTTCAAAAACAATAACAATTAGTTCAAATAAAAACTCAATCAATTAAATAAAATTATGAATAGTCAGGCAAGATCGATACTGGTACTTATGATATTTATATTCATTTGTAATACTCAGTTTTGTTTTTCTAAACAAATTGAAAAAAAATCTCCGGGTGATACAATTCCAACTACAGTAAAAGATGTAGAGGGACATGTTTATCACACAATTAAAATTGGAAATCAAGTGTGGTTGCAAGAAAACCTTAGGACAAAAAAATATCGTAATGGAAAGTCTATTTCTAAAAATATTACGAAGGCACAGTGGACCGCTGATAAAACGGGCGCGTGTTCTGTTTATGATAATGACTCAATAAAAGAAAATGCTTTCGGATTACTTTATAACTGGTATGCAGTTGCTAATCCTGCAGGATTATGTCCCACAGGTTGGCATGTGGCTAAGGATTCCGAATGGAATCAAATGGTAAAGTACCTTGATGATTACGCTGATACCACAGAACAAAAAAGAGTTCAAAGTGAAGTCGCCGGAGGACAATTGAAGGAGATTGGTATCACTCATTGGGCTAGTCCAAATACTGGTGCAACCGGTACTGCAAATTTTTTAGGCTTCGCAGGAGGAAATAAAAGTGGTGATGGTAAGTGCAATGATGTCGGTGCCTATGGATATTGGTGGACTGCTACATCATCTTCAGCAGCCGAAGCTTATGGTCGTTTGTTAAGTTATTTTAACGGGAATATTGATCGTTTTAAAACATCGAAGAATTTAGGTTTTTCTGTTCGATGTATTATGAATAAAAAGTAATAAATGAATTTTATTTTATTAGGGAGGTTAAGCCTCCCTTTTTTATGCGGTAAAATCATATAATTGGACTTTTATAATTCTCCGATTAAATAAATTAATTACGTTTTTTAATGCAGGAAAGTGGTTTCGTAACAAATTAATGCAGTTTCGTAACATTCTTTTTCACTATATTATTGTTTTTTAATTTGTTCTAACAAAGAATTGGATAAGAAAATATTGTAAAATCATATTTTTAAGCTAAATTGCATCAGACTACTAAATGCTATTTAATAATTGTTTTAGAAATAAATATCTCAAGATGCTTAAACCTATAGGCTATTATTCTTAACTTAAAACTATTAACCTCCATTTAAACCTAACCGCAAATTATATACTTCATGAAAATTTTTACTAAAGACCTAAAAAACTGGTCTTCGAAACTATTGGTAATAACCACTTTCTTCTTTTTAGCTTCTGAAAATGTTTTCTCGCAAGGACCTCCGCCTATTTTAGCGGACACTTTACGATTTGAATCGGGTTTTCCCGGTAATAGCAATTGGACAGAAAATGGATTTGCCTGGGATGCTTCTATTGGAAATGGTCACATTGATGGATTTGCACCCAATGCATTTGCTGGTAATCAATCCTTGCAATTTGGTGCCCCTGGTGGTACATTAAGTACTTGTGGAGTTTTTGATTTAATGAGTCTGAAAATTTTTGTTCCTCAAAATTTTAATGATTTATCTTATTTCAGTATTTATGGATTAGATTCTTTGGGTAACACGGTTGATAGTATAAGTTTTACTGATTCGTTATTTGTTCTGGGTAATGGATATTATTCAGTCAATGTTAACTGGCAAAACATCTCCAAAATTCAATTTGATTTTAATGGGAACATTGGTACGGGACCATTTGCTCCAAATGGGGATTACTTTGATGTCAATATAGATCAGATTGTTTATAATCCACATCCATGTGCTCCTCCAATTGTGTATCCACTATTATCTCAAATAGTGGCTTCCTATAATGTTCCTAAATTAATATCTGCTCAAGTTCAAAGTCCACCAAACTGTACAAGTTTTATTTGGGAACTAAACGATGGGACCGGTAATGGTTTTACAACAATTTTTGATGATTATATGTATAGCGGGATGTATACGAATACACTAACTATAAACTTTCCTGATACTGCTATGAATGGGTATCAGTATCGTTTAAGAGTTATTGGGATGTGTGATACTGTATTTTCGACAAATGTTATTTTAAATGTATTGCCTCCTTGTAATTTCAATCCTGAAATCATAGCTAATTCGCAAAATAATAATTACTGTTCCGGCGAGCTAGTAACATTATCAGTTGTTTCAATTCCAAATGCAACTTATACTTGGTCAACTGGAGACAATTCTAATATTATTTCTTTTAATGCCGATGCTAGTTTAATTATTGAAGGCGTTCCAGTATATAATCAAACATATACTGTTACAATTGATAGTGCTGGTTGCATTGCTACACCTTCGATTGTAATAACAACTCATGAAAATCCAACAATTACAATTTATTCAGAAGGAGGAGGATGTTACGGTACGCCAGTTTCAGTAAACGTTTCAGCATTTATTAATGAAGACGTATCGTTGTCGGGTGTTGGTGATTTTTCGGGAATTATTTTTACTGGATTAGATACAACAATTACATATGTTGTATCAAGTAGTCAGGGATGTTCTACAACAGATTCAATTACATTAAACCAGTTTAGTGCAATAGATTTAGGAACACTTAACAGTACCGATGAAACTTGTGAAGGATTAGGGGATGGAGTAATTAACATAGTAGGTGCTACTGGAGGGAATAATCAAAATGGTGGATATAATTATAGTATCAATGGTCCTGATGGATATACAAATCTATCAAGTGATCCTGTTTTCTATGGCTTATCGCCAGGTAGTTATTCGGTAATGGTAACAGATGCTTCAGGGTGTTCAAGTAATCTGTTGTCTGCAACAATTAATGCAGGTGGTACACCAATAGCACTAACTGCTACGCCTATACTTTCTTCGCTATGTCCTGGAAATACCACCTCTGTTACTTTACAAGTAAGTGGTGGTACGAATAATTATACAATTTCAGGTGATGATACTTTAAATCTCTCAATAGGAACCTACAATTACAATGTAACAGATCTGGGCGGATGTCAAAATACAGCAACTGCTTCAGTAGAAATAACTGCAAGTAATAACTGCACATTGCCATGTTCATTTAATCCTGTTATAACATCAAATTCAGAAAGTGGTAATTATTGTAATGGTGATCTAGTGGTGTTGACCGTTGATTCAATCGAAAATGCTACGTATAGCTGGTCAACAGGTGATACACAAACTCAAATTACTTTTAATGCAAATGCATCAGAAGGAAATACACCAGGACCTCAAACAATAACTGTAAATGTTGATAGTGCTGGTTGCGTTGTTACAACTTCAATTACTATTAACGTTCACGAAAATCCTAATGTTAATATTACATCATCTGGTGGCGGATGTTATTCATCACCATTTACGATTAATGTTTCTGAAGCTTCAAATAATAATTCAATAATAGTGGTAGATCCAATTGCATCGCCGGTTACTCTTGATGCAGCAACAAGATTTATTACATATACAGGCGTTTCTATTAATGGCGGATCTAACGCTGCTGCTGTATCTCCGGGAGCAACAGTTACGCTTTCTTACAGTATGTCGGTTGTGTTTGATAATATTAATGGGGCATGTCCTAGTTGTGTTGAACAATCTTACATAGGATTGGGAGGAACGTCAAACACAATTCAGTGTGAACAATCGATAAATAATGGTTATGCTAACTCATTTAATGGATCTTTTATAGCTCCAACTACTCCTGGTGTATATTATTTAACACAGAGCGAAACATGGGATTTCACTTGTCAGCCAATCAACTATTTAAATAATAGTAGTAAAGCCATTGGTTCTATTATAGTAGGGCAAGCAAATAACACTACAACTTTTACGGGAACTGGAGTTTTTACTGATATCACATTTGTTGGATTAGATACAACATTGTACTATACGGTTACATCAAACTTTGGTTGTTCAACAACTGATTCGATTGTACTATTGCAAGCAGCTCCGTTATCATATGATTCGATTTCTGTTACCAATGCAAGTTGTGATAATATTGCTGATGGTGCAATTTTGATTAATGGAGTAATTGGTGGAAACTTACAAGGTGGCTCCTATAGTTATGTGTTATCTGGTCCAGGAGATTATTATAGTCAATCAACGGATAGTGTTTTTTCAAATTTATATTCTGGAGAATATTTTTTAAATATTACCTCACTTTCTGGATGTACATTGTCATCATCACCAATAACAATTCAGAGTGGTGGAACTCCAGTTTCTATTTCTGCTAGTTCGTTATTAACTGAATTATGTCCAGGAGAAACAACTTCTGTTGTTTTAGAAATAAGTGGTGGAACAGGTAATTATTCATTAACAGGGGACGATACATTAAACTTGTCAATAGGTATATATAATTATATTATTACTGATGTAGGCGGTTGTCAAAATACAGATACTGCAACAGTAGAAATTATAGCATCAACAGCATGTATTGCTCCTTCATTTCCTGCACCTGATGGTGGTAAAGTTGATGAAGTAATTGGAGCAGAGTTAACTTCTTTGTTTGATAATTTCAATACCATTATAACTGATTCGACAGTTGTAACTGATTCTACTGAAGCTTCAGAAGTTACTGCTCCTGTTAATCAAGTGTTCTTATTAAGAAATGATAGTGTAGTTATTGAAGTCATTGCTAACGATGGTTATTACTATGATTTGTTAGCGTTATTGCAAACTTCCGATTATGGAATGGTTAATATTATTGACAATGGAGATCAAGAATATATTATCACAGGAAAATACCCGATTGCTAAACTTAAAAAGTTAGATAGTATTCCTGATATGATCAACTTTGTTCGTCCATATTATCCTCCAGTTTCAAATACAGGATTAATATATACAAAAGGGGATATGGCTCAATTTTCAGATTCAGCCCGTAAAGTATTTAATGTATCAGGTGATGGTGTTAAGATTGGTGTTATATCCGATAGTTATAATACGACCAAAGGAAACAAAGCATTAATCGATATTAATAATGGTGACTTGCCAGGAGTAGGTAATACAATTAATACTACTCCGGTACAAGTAATTAAAGAGTATCCTTATGGACGAAAAACAGATGAAGGACGCGCAATGTTGCAATTAATACATGATGTTGCTCCTAAAGCTAACCTTGCTTTCAGAACTGGTTTTATTTCCGCAGGTGATTTTGCAGAAGGAATAAAAGATCTAGAATCGAATGGTTGTGATATTATTGTTGATGATGTTACATTCATTACAGAACCATTCTTCCAGGATGGCGTTGTAGCAAAAGCCGTTGATTATGTTGCATCACAAGGTGTATCATATTTCTCAGCTGCTGGTAATTTTTCTGGTAAATCATACGAAGGAGAATATAATGGTGTAGCAGTTTCATCTGGATATTCAGGTACAGTACATGATTTTGGTGGTGGAGATATATTGCAAGGTGTAACACTAGCTGCAGGAACTTATACAATCGTATTACAATGGGATGATTCTATTTATTCATTAGGTCAATTGCCAGGTGCTGAAAACGATTTAGATATTTATTTAACAGATGATGCAGGAAATAAATTGTTTGGTTATAACAGGAACAATAGATTCGGGGATCCAATAGAAGTATTGCCATTTAGTGTAAATGGTGGTGGTCATGCAAATATTTTAATCAATCGTACTTATGGTTCTGGTGCTTTACGATTTAAATATGTTGTTTTCAGAGGTGATATCACTATTGAAGAATATTTACAGGGCGGTTCAACTATCGTCGGACAAGCAAATGCCGAAGGTGCAATGGCAGTAGGTGCAGTGTTATATGCAAACTCACCACGCTTTAATGTTAATCCTCCAACAATTGCTTCATTCTCATCAGTTGGTGGTACACCAGTTTATGGTGTAGTTCGTGAGAAACCAGATTTCGCGGCACCTAATGGTGGAAATACTTCAGTTAATTTCAAATCTCCAGATTTTGATGGTGATGGTCTTCCGAATTTCTATGGTACATCTGCTGCTGCTCCACACGCTGCTGCTGTTGCTGCATTATTAGAAGAGGCTAAACAAAAATATTTTTCACAAGACATAACTCCTGAAGAAACTAGAACTGTACTTCAGAGTACTGCAAAAGATATGTACTCACCAGGATTTGATTATAAAACTGGTTATGGTTTAATTCAAGCTGATAAAGCACTTATGACATTTGCTTCACCTTCTGCTGTTATTAATAGTGTTGTTCTTCCTTACACAGTAACTCCATCAGCCATTACACCTACTTCACCAATGACGGTTGTTGTTTATGGTAATTATTTATTGCCAACTACAATGATTTATTTGCGTGGTGTATTACTGAATTCAACTTATATTAATCAATATCAGGTTTCTGTTGAGATTCCATCTGTGATTGGTAATCCTCCAATTTTAGCATATAATCCTCCTATAACTTCAAGTAATTTAGATGGTGGTTATTCGGATACGTTGTATTTATTTAGTCCTATTAAAAAGCAGGTAGAAGTAATTGCTGATACCAAGAGTAAGTATTACGGAGAGGCAGTACCGTCATTCACTTCAACGGTAAAAGTTGATGGCGTTGCCTTGGCTTCTTCCGGTTATACATTAAATGATCTTGGATTAACAAATATTTATTTTAATACAACTGCAAATACTTCAAGCAATACGGGTGATTATTCAATTACTCCTTCTTCCGATCCGTTAGATATGAATGATAGTGTTGATGTCGCATTGTCGGAGCAATTTAATTATAAGTTTACCCAAGGTGTTTTACGAGTTAATAAAATGCCATTACTTATTACGCCAAAAGACACATCAGTTATTTATGGCAATGCAATTAAAAATCTGAAGTTTGATTATACGTATGATGATTCAAATATTCCGGTAGCAAATCGCACAGACTTCTTAACAGCGCTGGAGTCTGAACATGTGGATTCAATCGCTGAGGCTATAGGGCTTATGGATGATCAGACATTAATCAACGGACGTGCTATCGTAAATAGTGATTTGATAAATATGAGTTTCTTAACTAGTGGACGTGCTATTGTTAATGGACGTGCTATTGTTAATGGTCGAGCAATAGTTAACGGAGCTCAGTTTGCAGATACTAATTTGGTTATTGATGTTTCTCCTGCTTCAGTTTTTAGCTATCAGCTTGATTCAAATGAAACTAGTTTAGTAAATGGTCGCGCTATTGTAAATGGTCGTGCTATTGTAAACGGACGAGCTATTGTAAACGGACGTGCAATCGTAAATGGACGCGCGATAGTAAATACTTCTTCTGTTAATGATAGTACCAACACTAATATGGTTGTAATTATTGATGATGGTGATGTGAATGCCCCTGCAGATGATTCTTTATCAAATATTTCTTCAATCAATTTAATTACTGGCTTAAATGTAGGTAGTCATTTAATAGTACCGGGAGCATTTTTGTCAGATAATTTCGAGGTGAATTATGGCCTAGGTAATTTAATTATTACACCGGCACCATTAACTGTTACAGCTAAAAATGCAACAGCAAATTGTAATAGTGCTTCTAATTTGGAGTATACTATTTCAGGATATCAATACAATGATTCCACATCATCTGTTATTAGTCAGAGTCCAACGCTTAATATTTATGATAGTAATAATAATTTAGTACCATCACAAAATATTCCTGGTGGCAGTTATATTATTAAACCTTCAGGCTTACAATTTATTAATCCATCGAATTATGCTGCTATTTATGTTAATGGAAGTTTATCAGTGGCAGAAAAGCTATTATTAAGTGCTTCAGCAACTCAGCCATTATGTTTCGGTAGTAATGGTTCTGTTATATTAATACCTTCTGGTGGTACAGCTCCTTATACAATTTCTGGTAGTGCTTTAGTTAATTTATCTGTGGGTACATATAATTATTTAGTTACAGATAATAATGGTTGCACAGCATCTGCTTCAGCAACTATTAATGCAGCACCTACTCAGTTAGTGTTAACAGCAACAGCAACACAGCCTACATGTTTTGGAACGAAAGGTTCAGTATTATTAAGTGCTACTGAAGGAACGAGTCCATATAATTATAGTGGTGATGCCGTCGTAAATTTATCAGCAGGGACTTATAATTATTTAGTTACAGATAATAATGGTTGCACAGCATCTGCATCAGCAACTATTAATGCAGCACCTGCTCAATTAGTATTAACAGTAACAGCAACACAACCTACATGCTATGGAACAAAAGGTTCAGTATCATTTAGTGCAACTGGTGGTACTAGTCCTTACAGCTACAGCGGTGAAGCAATTGTAAATTTATCTGCTGGGACTTATACCTATGATGTAACAGATAATAACGGATGTACTTCAAGTTCATCAGCTACAATTAATGCAGCACCTGCTCAATTAGCATTAACAGCAACAGCAACACAGCCTACATGTTTTGGAACAAAAGGTTCAGTAGTATTAAGCGCTACTGGAGGAACGAGTCCTTATAACTATAGTGGCGATGCAACTTTAAATTTATCAGCTGGGACATATAATTATTTGGTTACGGATAATAACGGATGTACTTCAAGTTCATCTGTAACAATTAATGCCGCACCTGCTCAGTTAGTATTAGCAGCAACAGCAACACAGCCTACATGCTTTGGAACAAAAGGTTCAGTAGTATTAAGCGCTACTGGAGGAACGAGTCCTTACAATTATAGTGGTGATGCTGTCATAAATTTATCAGCAGGAACTTACAATTATCTTGTTACAGATAATAAAGGATGTACTTCAAGTTCATCAGCTACAATTAATGCAGCACCTGCTCAATTAGCATTAACAGCAACAGCAACACAGCCTACATGTTTTGGAACAAAAGGTTCAGTAGTATTAAGCGCTACTGGAGGAACAAGTCCTTATAATTATAGTGGTGATGCTGTCATAAATTTATCAGCAGGAACTTACAATTATCTTGTTACAGATAATAAAGGATGTACTTCAAGTTCATCTGTAACAATTAATGCCGCACCTGCTCAGTTATTATTAGCAGCAACAGCAACACAGCCTACATGCTTTGGAACAAAAGGTTCAGTAGTATTAAGCGCTACTGGAGGAACGAGTCCTTATAATTATAGTGGTGATGCAACTATAAATTTATCAGCAGGATCTTATAATTATCTTGTAACAGATAATAAAGGATGTACGGCTTCAGCATCAGCGAATATAAATGCTGCACCTGCTCAGTTAGTATTAACAGCAACAGCAACACAGCCTACATGTTTTGGAACAAAAGGTTCAGTAGTATTAAGTGCTACTGGAGGAACAAGTCCTTATAATTATAGTGGTGATGCTGTCATAAATTTATCAGCAGGAACTTATAATTATCTTGTTACAGACAATAAAGGATGTACGGCTTCAGCATCAGCAACTATTAATGCCGCACCGGCTTTATTGGTAGCCTCAGCAAACGTAACTGCGCCAACATGTGTAACTAATCAGGGGGCAGTGGTGGTTTCTGCAATAGGAGGAACTTCACCTTATATTGGAACGGGTTCTTATTTGGTTAATGCCTCTTCCGCTTATTCATTTACTGTAACGGATAATAAAGGTTGTACTTCAACTGTCGCTGGGGTAATGCCTGGTACAACACCTATTTCTGTGAATGCAGGTGCTAACGTTACTATTTGTTCTGGTTCAAGTGTAACATTAACTGCTACTGGAAATGCAACTACTTATTTATGGAATCCAGGAAACAAAGCTGGTGCAACTGTTTCATTTACTCCAACAACAACCACTACCTATACAGTATTGGCAACAAGCGCTTCTGGTTGCACGGCAACATCTTCAGTAACTGTAACTGTCTCAAAAATACCTACAAAACCAGGAGCTATTAATGGACCTTCATCAGGAGTTTGTGCTTCAAATGGTTTAGTATATTCTATTGCGCCAGTTGCTGGTGCTACTTCTTATTTGTGGACAGTGCCTGCAGGATTTACAATTGTAAGTGGGCAAGGAACTACTACTTTAACTATTAATGCAGGAATTGTGGCTAGTAGTGTTTATATTCAGGTGAAATCAGTGAACAGCTGTGGTAAAAGTGATGAATCAAAATTGACAATATCTTCAGCACTTCAAACTCCTGTCGCAATTACAGGACCTGTGAATGGGGTTTGTCAACAACAAAATGTAAACTATACAACTACTGTCGTTGCTGGTGCAACAAGTTATACATGGACTGTTCCATCTGGTGTTACCATTGTGTCTGGTCAAGGTACAACTTCATTGTTTGTTAAGTTCAACTCCACATTTACTAGTTCAGGTTCAATTACTGTTAAGTCTGTAAATGCATGTGGAAGTAGTAGTGCCAGATCAGTTACCGTTAATGCAAAATCTTTAACTCCTACGGTAATTACTTACCCTGCTACTATTTGTAAAAATCAGTCTGGCGTAGTATTCAGCACTCCTGCTATTTATGGTGCAACATCTTATACATGGACATTCCCTTCAGGAACCATAATACAATCAGGAGCAAATACAAATACGGTCACTGTGAAATTCGGAACAACAGCAGGAACGGTGAAGGTTACCGCTAACAATGCTTGCGGAGCAAATGCATCTAAATCAATTTCTATTGCATTCTCCTGTCGTGAGTCTAATCCTTCGTTGAAAGATGAGGTGTTTATCTTAAATGCTTATCCTAATCCTTCAAAAGGAATGGTGAAAATTGAATTTACTTCAGACATTAATGCGGATGGGTTAATGAAAGTTGTTGATTTAACAGGTCACTTAATACAAACACAAAGAATCGTAATGATAGAAGGATTTAATAATTTTGATTTGGACCTTTCAGATCTAACAAGTGGAATGTATTTAGTTGTTCTTGAATCATCATCAAAACCAGCAAGCTATTTACGAATTTATAAAGATTAAAAATCGATATTGAATAATGATGGCGGCAAATGTATTTGCCGCCATCGCTTTTTATAACTTTTTTTACGGTAGTATTGAAATCATCATTATTATTGTTTAGTAATTCTGAAAATGTGTTTATGAATTTTAATCTAAAAAGTCTCTGTTCTTTTCTGTTATTGGCTATAATAGCTCATAATAGTTTTGGTCAACTGAAGGAGATTGATAGTATAAAATTAGCTATCAGGTCGGCTAAAGAAGACACAAACAAAGTGAATTCACTTCTTTTGCTAAGTAAAAAGTACTTTAGTGAAGAACCTGGTGAGGCAATTAGAATAGCTACACAAGCACGAAATCTTTCAGAAAAAATAAAATTCAAAAGAGGCGAAGCCTATGCATTAAAAAATATCGGAATAGGATATTATATGCAAGGTAAATATCTCGAGACTTTTGAAAATTGGAATAAATCAATGAAATGCTTTGATGCATTAGCTGATAGAAAGGGAGTAGCAAATATTTTAAGTAATATCGGATCAGTTTATTTTGATCAAGGTGATGACGCTAATGCATTAGATAATTACCTTAAATCATTGAAAATATCAGAACAGATAAGTGATAGTTTTCGAATTGCCACCGCTTTAGGAAATATTGGAAATGTGTATTTGAATAAAAATGCAACACTTGATAAAGCGCTATCTTATTATTTAAGAGCATTGCCAATCAGTTATAAACTAGGAGATGATAATCTTGTTGGAACAACAACAGTAGGAATAGGCGAGGTATATTTCAAAAAAGAAAATTTTGATTCTGCATTGTATTATTTTAATAAATCACTTATTGCATATAACGGTACCGAAGCTGTGCCTTATTCTTTAAATCAAATTGGAAGAGTATATACAAAGCGGAAAAATTTCGATTTAGCAATTCAAAATCATTTACAGGCTTTTAATCTTGGGAGAAAACTTGATGCTAAATTGGATATGATTCAGTCGTTGCTTGGATTAGGTGTTGCATATGAAGCAGCAAAAGACTTTAAGAAAGCAATTGAATCATATAGTGAAGCTGAAATTATTTCGCTTTCAATAGGTTCGAAAGGCGATGAATTGAAAGAAACATATCAAGGGTTGGCATCATGTTTTTCACAGGTAAACGACTATAACAATGCATTTAAGTATCAAACATTGTTAACGGGATTAAAAGATACTTTGTATAATATAGCTTCTGATAAAAAATTAGCTAGTCTTCAATTTGATTTTGATATTCAGAAAAAGCAAGGTCAAATAGATTTGTTGACAAAGGATCAGGAGTTGAAGGAAAAAGAAATCAGCAGACAAAAATTAGTGCGTAATGGATTTGTTGGAGGTTTCTTGGTTGTGCTGATTTTTGGAGGCGTTGTTTTTAAGCAAAGAAATAAAATTGCGAGTGCTAAGAAACGTAGCGATGAATTGTTGCTAAATATTCTTCCAGAAGAAACAGCGGAAGAGCTAAAAGCAACTGGAACAGCAAAAGCCAAAGGATTTGAAATGGTCACAGTGCTTTTTACAGATTTTAAAAACTTTACTCTGGCGAGTGAAATTTTAAGTCCTGAGGAATTAGTAGAAGAAATAAATCATTGCTTCTCAGAATTTGATCGTATTATATCAAAGTATAATATTGAAAAAATTAAAACCATTGGAGATGCTTATATGTGTGCTGGGGGATTACCAGTCGCGAATACAACAAATCCTATTGATGTGATTCACGCAGGACTAGAAATGGTAGATTTTATTGCGCGTAATAAAGCTGAACGACAAGCTAATGGACAACCTTTTTTTGAATTGCGGTTAGGAATTCATACAGGTCCTGTTGTAGCAGGCATTGTAGGGATAAAGAAGTTTGCCTATGATATATGGGGCGATACCGTGAATACAGCTTCACGTATGGAAAGTAGTGGAGAAGTAGGACGTGTTAATATTTCTGGAACTACATATGAAATTGTAAAGGATAATTTTAATTGCATTCATAGAGGTAAAATTGAAGCAAAAAATAAAGGTCAAATTGATATGTACTTTGTAGATTCTGCTAAAACATAATCAGATATTTTATTGGAAATAAATTAGCTCAAAAAGGAATATTACTATAAAAATTAAAATTTATTATTTCTTTTTTCTAGAAATAACTTGTGTATAGCTAATTTGAGGCATTATCAAATTTGTATGATTTACCCATTTTTCTGTGTAGTAAGGTGTGTCATAAATCATCGGTCCACTTTTTAAAAACAAACATCTAAAATCAAACATTCCATCCGAATTTTTATTTTTTGGTATTATTTTAAATCCAACACCTAATCCGTAACTGAATAAACTTGAGGTCCTGCTTTTTAATGTCGAATAATCTGCGTTTTCGTTTAGAAAATTAAATAAATTATTGTTGTAATGAGTTGCTATAATAAAAACTTTAGTGCCAATTAGTACATCCATATAAGTCATGATTCTGCCTTGTGAAGGACCTTTTACTCTCGTAATTAAATTTATTGTATAAAGGTTATTGTTTGTTTTGAATAATGAATCTTTTACCATTCCAAAATAACCAATGGAGAAATCGATTCCAGTTTGAATATTATCATTTTTTTTAAAAGGAGTAAAAGAAAATCCTAAATCAATTCCAACGCCTAAGGTTATTTCTGATTTTTTTGCAAAATCTCCTAACGGTGATATAGTTTGAAATCCCATCCAGAATTCCCTTTTAAATATGGTGCTGTCGCTTTTTTGTGCACATACATTTAAAGTGGAAATCAACATAAAAAAAAGTAAAGACTTATAGATTTTCATAACTCGAAATTTTTATTCCTTTAACAATAGGATATTTGAAACAAAGGGGTTAGTCTTTAATGACAGGAAAACGATTGATAAGTTATTGAGTCTAAGGTATGGGTAAAAAGTTAGAAATAAATTTTTTATTCAATTTTTTCGTTGTTGCGAATCGGAGATTAATTTAAATGAAGGTAAAAGATGCTATTTTATGTATAATAATAAATTCTAATTGAGGATAATCCCTAAATCGATGAGTTGCGAATAAAAGCTTAAATTCTTTGAGGATTGACTTCGCTTCGCAACGTCTGATGTTTCATTTCGATCGAAGCATCGGAACCCAGCTTATCCATTTTGAAAATGAAATGCAAGTCACCAAAGGTGGCTACTTTTGTTTTTCTGTGATCCCACTGTCCCGCCCGTGTCCTCCGATGAATTATAGGGATTGCGATGTCGTTTGCGCAAGCTTTTACTACATCGCGGACCCAGCTTATCCATTTTGAAAATGAAAAGTAAGCCACCAAAGGTGGCTATTTTTGTTTTTCTTACATGCAATCTACAAGCAAGCTTGTGTTGCCTAGAAGAAAAACAAAAAGGCCTTCAATCCGAAGGCCTTCTCTTTTCATCTATCTGTGATCCCGCTGGGACTCGAACCCAGGACCCATACATTAAAAGTGTATTGCTCTACCAACTGAGCTACGGAATCCTATTTTTTGGTTAGCTGTTGGTCATGTAGGCCAAACGCGGGTGCAAATGTAGTATTTCATTCTTCCTTACCCAAGAAATCACAATGTTTTTTTACACATCGAGTGATTTTATTGATTTTCAATATGAATTTATCTAAATCGAAGAGTCAATAACAGATAGATTAGCCTATTCTACAATTGGAGCCCTCTCAAATGGTATCGTTCTGTCGAATTGAAAGCGATAGGTCTTGTACGTTCTCCATAATTTAGCCCCGAGATTTTCAGTAACATGGAGCATTTTTGGATTAAAATCTCCTATCCAGGTTAATACAGTATCTTCATATTTTAACTTGTCGACAATGAATTTTTCACCATGAACTACCAACGCAGCTTCTATACCTTTTCCTTGCCATTCTTTCACAACACCAAATACAAGCCCAATCATTCGTTTACGCTTAGTTGTGAACTTATAAAACAAAAACTTAATAGTTCCCCACCAGTTCATTTTGCCGTCTACATATTTGAATAATTCATTCAGTTCTGGGATGTTTACATAAAATGCGATTGGTTCTCCTTTGTAATAAACGAAGAGTATGATATCCCTGTCAATAATAGGTTTTAAGGAACTCATAATCTTTTGCGCTGTACTCGATAGCATCGGTTTGAAATGACTATGACCGCCCCATGCACCGTTATAAACTGTCCTAAAGTCTTCCGCCACTTGCGACAACTTCATTCCGTGAATGTTCTTTATAATAAAATCAGGATTATCTTTTATCTGATTGTATTTTCGATGAAAAATTGGTTGTGTCGCTTCACGCAAGGATCTCCAAAATACCAATTGGTTGAAGTATGTACCAAATCCATATTCTTCGAAAAATGTACTGTAATATTCAGGATTATAGTTCATCTGATAAACAGGTGGATTGTCGAAGTTACTCGTCAAACAACCCCAGAATTGATTTCTATCCCCAAAGTTTATTGGTCCATCCATCGCTTGCATGCCTCTTTCTGCTAACCATTTTTGGCAATTATCAAAAAGGTAAAAAGCTGCATCTTTATCGTTAATGCAATCAAAGAATCCTAATCCTCCTGTCGTAATAGGAGTGGTGTTCATCGTACGCGGATTAACAAACGCGGCCACACGTCCTATTAACATGCCTTTATCGTCTTTTAAAACCCAGCGGATTGATTCGCCCCCTTCTGCATAAAGTTTATTATGCTTCATATCAAAAACCTTCTCGATATCATTTTCTAAATAAGCTACCCAATTGGGGTCATTCTTATAAAGAACAGATACAACTTTGTGAAATTCCTTTACATCGGCCTTCGATCTTACTTCGTATAACTTCATATAATTCAACAATAGGGCTGAAAGTTACCAAATAAATTATTTTTGTAGAGAATATGGAAACAAAAGTTGTTGTTATTACCGGAGCTTCATCAGGAATAGGCCTCGCATGCGCAAAGAAATTCTATCAAGAAGGCTTTCATGTAGTCATTACTGGTCGAGATGAAAAAAGGCTTCATGAAGCAATAGTAAATCTTAATAATCGCAAAAATCAGGTCTTATCAATTGTAGCCGATGTAAGCAATGAAGCAGATTGTAAACGTGTGATGGAGGAAACAATCAATACCTTCGGACGCATTGATATACTCATTAACAACGCAGGGATTTCTATGCGTGCTTTGTTTGAAGACCTTAATCTCGATGTTATTAGAAAAGTAATGGATACTAATTTCTGGGGTGCTGTTTATTGTACTAAATATGCGTTGCCTTCTATTCTTAAAAATAAAGGGAGTGTAGTAGGAGTGTCCTCTATCGCAGGAAAAAAAGGATTGCCTGGCCGTACTGGCTATTCGTCATCTAAATTTGCCTTGGAAGGATTTCTCGAAACATTACGAACAGAGAATATTAAAAAAGATTTACATGTGTTAGTAGCTTGCCCCGGATTCACGGCATCGCGTATCCGTCAAACAGCTCTTGCTGCAGATGGTAATACGCAAGGGGAGTCGCCGCGCGATGAACAAAAAATGATGTCAGCTGAGCAAGTAGCAGACGAAATTTTTGTTGCAGTAAAAAAAAGAAAACGAGATTTAGTATTGACCTTTAATGGTAAGTTGACAGTTTTCCTAAATAA
>CANGJU010000008.1 GCA_947453935.1 Bacteroidota bacterium
ACATGTCAGTATGATATTACAGGTTCTCAACCATCAGCTCCAACAGGTCTTGCATGTTACCAAACAGCAACATTCAATGGAACAACATGTCAGTATGATATTACAGGTTCTCAACCATCAGCTCCAACAGGACTTGCATGTTACCAAACAGCAACATTCAATGGAACAACATGTCAGTGGGATGTAACAGGATCACCAGCTGCTGCGATTGTAACAAACGCAACAGGATGTGATAGCTATGTATGGTCAGCTAACGGTACTACGTATACGCAATCTGGAACATACAACTACTCTTCAAACTGTCAGGATTACACATTAAACTTAACGATCAACGCATCTACTACTTATTATGCAGATGTTGATAATGATGGTTATGGAGATGCAGGTAATACAACAACATCATGTAATGGAGCACCATCAGGATACATTTCACAAGCTGGTGATTGCAACGATAACAATGCGAACATCAACCCAGGAGCTACGGAATTATGTGGTAACGGAATCGATGACAACTGCGATGGAAACATCGACGAAGGCTGTGGATGTACAAATCCTCCAACAGCAAATGCAGGATCAAATACAGCAGTATGTTCAGGTCAGTCATTATCATTAAACGGTTCAATTGGTGGAGGCGCATCAAATGCAACATGGTCAACAAGTGGAACAGGAACATTCAGTCCATCAGCAAACGTGTTAAATGCATCTTATGTACCATCAGCGGATGATATCGCAGCAGGAACAGTAACATTAACATTAACTACGGATGCGGTTGCACCATGTACAGCAGCATCAAGTTCAATAACAGTTACAATAAATCCATTGCCAACAGTTCCAGGAGCGATCAGCGGTCAAAATTCGATCTGTTATCCATTAAGTAACATCTTCACGTACTCAATTGCCCCAGTAGCAGGAGCTAGCTCTTATACATGGACAGTACCAGCTGGTGTAAGCATCCAAGGAAGCGCAACAGGATCATCAATCCAGGTTAAGTTTATCGATGCATTTGTACAATTAGGAATTGTAGGAAACATCACAGTTACACCAAACAACAGCAATGGATGTGGAAGTGCAACGTCATCATCGTTAGCAATCAATGTAGCGGTATCAGCACCGGTACAGCCTTCATCAATATCAGGACCTCAGGCGGCATGTAATGGTGATATTGGAACGTATTCAGTAGCGTTAGTAGCTCGTGCAGGTGTATACAACTGGACAATGCCAACGGGCGCAACGATTATCAGTGGTGCAGGTACAAACGTAATTACAGTACAATACGGAGCAAGCTTCACAGGTGGAAATATTTCGGTAACGGCAGGTAACCAGTGCGGAACAAGTGCAGCACGTGTACGTACAGTAACATTAAACTACTTAACAGCACCAGGGGTGATCAGCGGACCAATCGATGGATTATGTAATGCAGCAAATGCTACTTACTCAGTAGCGTCAGTTTCAGGAGCAAGTTCATACAACTGGACAGTACCAGCGGGAGCAACAATTACAAGTGGAGCAGGAACAAATGCAATCACAGTTAGCTTCGGCGGTACATTCACAACAGGAAACGTAACAGTAGCAGCGGTTAATGGTTGCGGAATAGGAACAGCACGTAGCTTAGCAGTGAAAGCAGTACCATCACAACCGGTATCAATCACAGGTGCTACATCAGTATGTGTGAACAGTACACAAACATATTCAACAGCAACTGTAACGGGAGCATCAAGTTATGTATGGACAATCCCAGGTGGTGGTACAATCAACTCAGGTCAAGGAACGAAAATTATTTCTATGACATATGGGCCAGTAGCATCAGCAACAGGTATCGTAACTGTTAAAGCATCTAACGCATGTGGAGTATCAGCAGTACGTGTATTAGCAGTGGTATCTACGGTATGTCCACGTGTAGGAGAAGGATCATCATTAACAATGATAGCATATCCAAATCCAACACATACAAACTTAACAGTAGAGTTTACAGCTGAACAATCACAAGATGTAAACATGACAATGCGTGATGCATCAGGTCGCGTAGTTTATTCTGAAATGAAAGCAGTAGCTGCTGGAGCAAATGCAAATACAATTGATGTATCTTCATTCGCGAAAGGTATCTACATGTTACAAGTTCAGTCGAACAACACAACTGAAACGTTACGTGTAATCGTAGAATAATTCAACCGGGATTTATCCCTGAATTACATACAACACTAAGAGCGGCAGCCATTCGGCTGCCGCTCTTGTTTTATACCATAACCAATAAATAATTAACTTCGGCATTGAAATGAAATCGATGGAAGTTTTAAACGTAAAAGAGTTAAGCGTTTCTTTTAAAAATGGAAATGAACTATTCACAGCAGTGAATAAGATTTCCTTTTCGCTGTATTCCGGAAAAACACTTGGCATTGTAGGTGAATCAGGTTCGGGTAAATCTGTAACCTCACTAACGCTCATGCAGCTTCTTCCAAAATCAAAAGGGACTTCGATTAATGGAATAGCTTCCTTTAACTCAAAGAGTAATCAGCAGCTCGATTTAATTGCACTATCGGAAGAGGATATCCGTAAATACAGAGGAAGTGATATGGCAATGATTTTTCAAGAACCTATGACTTCGCTAAATCCTGTTTTTACCTGCGGAAATCAAGTGGCCGAAGCAATCAAGCTTCATCAAAAAGTATCATCGAAAGAAGCGCGATTAAAAACAATAGAATTATTTAAAAAAGTAAAGCTGCCTCGTCCAGAGCAAATGTTTGATGCGTATCCTCATCAATTGTCAGGAGGACAAAAGCAACGCGTGATGATTGCAATGGCGATATCTTGTAATCCGAAAGTGCTTATAGCAGATGAACCAACAACTGCGTTAGATGTAACGGTACAGGCCAGTATACTAGAGTTGCTAAAAGAGCTACAGCAGGAAACAGGAATGGCTATGATTTTTATTACGCATGACCTTGGAGTAATAGCACAAATAGCAGATGAAGTAGTTGTCATGTATAAAGGGAATATTGTAGAGCAAGGTCAAACTAAACAGGTACTTGAAAATCCGCTTCACCCATATACAAAAGGTTTGCTGTCGTGCCGTCCAGCAAGCAATATCAACCTAAAAAAGCTACCTACTGTATCTGATTTTATGAAAGTGAATGAAGATGGTTCATTTTCTGAAACGGGTATAACGATTACGCAGCTACGAAATGAATTAGTTTTATCAGAACAAGATAGAAATAATCAAAAATTAAAACTCGAAAGTCAGAATTCTATTTTGTCAGTAAATAATCTGGTTGTATCTTTTCCAACCAGTAAAAATATTTTTGGTAAAGTAACTTCCTCTTTTACTGCCGTAGATCATGTTTCGTTTGATGTACGAAAAGGAGAAACTTTAGGAGTAGTAGGTGAGTCCGGTTGTGGCAAAACAACACTAGGAAGAGCTATTCTACGGTTAGTTAATTCATCAAGTGGTGAAGTGAATTTTGAAGGGAATAATATTCTGAAGTATTCGGATAAAGAAATGAGATTGCTTCGTAAGAAAATGCAGCTGGTATTTCAAGATCCTTATTCGAGTTTGAATCCGCGACTCAAAATAAGTGATGCAATCACTGAACCTATGATTGTACACGCTATTGGCTCTGGCAAGGAAGATCGATTGCACTTAGCAGAGCAATTATTGTTTAAAGTAGGATTGAATGCAGATGCACTTAATAAATATCCGCATCAGTTTTCGGGAGGTCAGCGACAACGAATTTGTATTGCCCGCGCTTTATCTGTTCAGCCATCGTTTTTAATTTGTGATGAGTCTGTTTCTGCATTGGATGTATCAGTGCAAGCACAGGTTTTGAATTTGCTTAACGAATTGAAAGTAGAAAACAACCTGACTTATATTTTTATCTCTCACGATTTATCGGTTGTTCGCTATATGAGTGACACGATGATTGTTATGAAGAACGGTAAGATAGAAGAAGTAGGAGAAGCAAAGGCTGTTTATGAAGATCCTCGTTCTGAGTATACCAAGAGTTTGTTATCGTCAATTCCTCATTAATCTTCATGGAAAAAAGCAAGAAGTATATTTCTAACGCGGAAGCCTATACGAAGATTACCAAATGGTGTGCTTATCAAGAAAGAGCACAACAGGAAGTTCGAGACAAATTATACGATTTTGGTTTGCATAAAGAGGAGGTAGAACAGCTTCTTACTCGGATAATATCAGAGGGTTTTGTGAATGAAGAGCGATTTGCCATTTCATTTGCTAATGGTAAATTAAATCAGTTGGGGTGGGGTAGAATTAAAATCAGTTATGCGCTTAAAGCAAAACGCGTTTCCGACTATTGCATAAAAAAAGCATTGAAAAGTTTAGATGAAGGCAAGTATATACAGATGCTGGAAGATGCTTATTTAAAGCGCAGCAAAATGGAAAAAGAAAAACATCCTTTGAAAAGAAAATACAAATTGATTTCTTATTTGTCTAGCAGGGGATTTGAAAGAGATTTAATAGAAGAAATTATTAGAGAATAAAAAATGGTCGACAAATTTGCCGACCATTTTTTATTTAATACCGTATTTTATTGAATGGTGATTTTCTTAGTTAGTATTTTATCGTTATTGTTAAGCTTAATTATATAAGTTCCTTTCGCCATTCCTTCAAGATTTAATTCTGCTTGATTATTTTTAAATTCGATTGAAGTATTTACAATTAATTTACCAGTTAAATCCATCATTTGTAAAGTTGATTTTCCTATAAATTCAGCTTGAATAGTAACTAAACTATTTATAGTAGTTGGGTTTGGATAAACAATTATTGCAGATGAATTCAATTCATTTAATCCAACTGTTCCTAATAAATTGATGGTATATGTTGGACTATTACCGCAATCATTACTTGCTTGAACATATAAAATTCCACCAGTAAATGACGAAGGCCATGTAACACTAATACTAGTATCCGCTGATGAATAAGTAGTTCCTTGATTTGAATTTATTTGAGCTCCACTTACGTTGGTTGTCCAAGTATAAGTTGTTGCACCTTGAGAAGCATTGATCGTGTAATTAATAGTTTGACCGAATACATTTAGATTATTACCATTAATAGCAGTGATTGCTGTAGGATATACAATAGCCAATCCCGTTTTCTCTACGCTCGATCCGCATCCATTATTTGCTTTTACGTATAATGTAGTATTAGAAGTTAAATTTGATGGCCATGTCACATTTACAGTTAATACAGTATCAGTAAAAGGTCCAGGAGCTCCATTAATTAATACATTCGGATTGCTTGCTCTCCAGGTATAATTATCTGCATTGGCAACAGCAGGTATTGTATAACTTAATGTTTTACCACATACATTTAATAATTGTCCTGTTAAGCTAATTGGTGTAATTGGAGTCATACACATGCTGTCATTTAATAATCGTGTAATGATACAATCATTTGCAGTGCCTGCTAAGGATGAACGGAAACCTGTCACGCCGACTTTACCATTAGAAAATATGCATAATCCATAAGCATCAGCGAATACGTTTGCGCCAAAAAGATGAGTTACTTTACCATTTGTTCCAAAAGTTGGATCTATTAATCCGTTAGCGTTGAATCGCGCTATCATCCAACCACGGGTAAAATTCGTTTGACCACTTGAGCCGCAAACAACAATTTTACCATCCCATTGACGAGCAATTCCAGCAAGGTATGTAATAGCACCACCACCGTTAAGCGATACATAATTCCCATTGTTAAATGAACTAGGAATAACGCCTAATGTATCTAACTTGGTAATAAAAGTTGAGACTGAATTGTTCCCTACGATATAATACTGATATCCATCACTCAAAATAGCACTTGCTCTTGAATCTGAACCGCTGCTAAGATTAACTATACCACCTAGGGGATTTCCTGAGTTGTTAATTCTAAAAGCAATCGCACTGTTTCCTCCAGTGCTAAATGTTTTAAAACCTGCAGCTACAATGCTTCCGTCTGCTAATTGATCAATGCCGGTAATCTGATCGGTTGATGCGCCTGCATTGGTAATTATTAACGTTCCATTTGTTCCGAAAGAAGAATCTACAACTCCGTCTGTTGTGTACTTTACTAAAGTAGAACGCTTGTTTGGTTGTCGTGAATACCCAGCCACCAATATGCTTCCATCACTCAAAACTTTTACTGAGTTGGCTGCATCTTCATTGGTTCCAAAACCATATTCAGCATATCCATTAATGCCAAAAGTGGAATCAATTGTTCCATTTGTATTAATTCTACAGGTTATAAAGTTTGCATCTGAAACAGTAACATAAGATAATCCTGTTGCTAAAATTTTTCCATCTGATTGCAATGACATTGAATACATATAAATTGATGTACCGTATTGCATAATTGCTCTGCCGACATTTCCGAAAGAGCTATCGATAGTTCCATTTTCCTTGATATGCATTACTACTGAAGAGGTGATGTTGTTTATACTTGCTGCACTCAAAACATACATAGAAGAGTCTTGCAATCCAGCAATACTGTAACCTAAATCGTTTACAGTACCTGGCATATAGGTGCCAAATCCTGCATTGGCAAAGGTTAAGTCATAAGCACCTGCTTGCGAGTATGATTGCTGTTGAAGGCAAATAAAACTCAATAGTAATAGTAGTTTTTTGATCATCTGATTTATGGTTTATTTATTCAAAAATATAATTTTTTTTGAAATAAATTTTGTTGCTACAATTTATCACCTTTGCAACATGTATAACTATTACCTATTCTACAAGCCCTATAACATCCTGTCTCAATTTACCGACGAAGGAAATAAGAAAGGCTATGGTTCACTTATTACAATTCCGAAAGATGTTTACAACGTTGGAAGGCTGGATTCAGATAGCGAAGGACTTATGATTCTTACGAATGATAAATCATTAAATCAATTATTGCTGCATCCCAAGAATGCTCATAAGCGAACGTATTATGTGCTGGTGGAAGGTGTTGTTACGGAGAAAGCAATTCAACAATTAAGAGAAGGTGTTTCCATCACAATTGATGGTCAATCTTACGATACTCGTCGTGCAGATGCGCGAATTATTGATACCCCTGAATTACCTGAACGCAATCCGCCAGTCCGTTTTCGTAAAACTGTAACAGATACTTGGATCGAACTAAAATTAACAGAAGGAAAAAATCGACAGGTTCGTAAGATGACAGCCGCCGTTGGATTCCCGACCTTGCGATTAGTGCGTGTGGCGATAGGAGGAATAACTATGGATGATCCAACACCAGGGAAATTGGTGGAATTAACACGTAATTTTATCATTCAAAATATGGATGTTTAATTTCTTTTCTTCAATTTTGAAAACTTATTATCGAATTATGAAAACAATTAAATTATTAGGGATGCTTGTTTGTTTATCAAGTATCTCCTTAGGGCAAGATGTGCTTACTCCGGAAGCTTTATGGAAAATCGGTCGAGTATCTGACCCACGTTTATCGCCCGATGGAAGTAAAGTAGTATTTGGTGTTCGCACGTTTGATATTGCTGCTAATAAAGGCCAAGGTGATTTATACATAACTAATCCTAACGGTGGCGCAGTAACTCCATTGTTAAATTCACCAGTTGATGAAAGCAGTGCTCGCTGGCGTCCCGATGGAAAGAAAATTGGTTATATGACCGCTGATGCAAATGGCGATTCTCAGTTATGGGAAATTAATCCTGATGGCACTGACAAACAGCAAATCACTTTTGTAGCGGGTGGTATTAATTGCTTCGGATATGCACCTTCTATGAATCAAATATGGTATGCTGCCGATGTAAAGCTTGATAAAAAGCCAAGTGAAATCTATCCTGATCTTCCTAAAACTGAGGGCGCTCGTATCATTGATGGTTTAATGTTTCGTCATTGGAATGCATGGCACGACTATGCTTACAGTCATATTTTTGTTGCTGGATATTCTGCTGGAAAAATTAACGGAGAATCAAAAGATATTTTACTAAATGAAAAATGGGATGCGCCAACTGGTCCTTTTGGTGGCGACGAGCAAGTAGCTTTTTCTCCGGATGGGAAAACACTTGCTTATACTTGTGAAAAGCTTTGGGGTAAGGATGATGCAATGAGTACGAATACAGAAATTTATTTGTACGATTTAACATCGGGAAAAACTACAAATCTTACCGAAGGAATGAATGGTTATGATAATGATCCTGTATGGTCGCCAGATGGTAAAATGTTATTATGGCATTCAATGGAAACACCAGGTTATGAGTCCGACAGAAATCGTTTGTTCTCTTATAACTTCACAACAAAAACTAAGAGCGAATTAAGCACTAAGTTTGATTATAATATCGATGCTGTTCAGTTTACTTCAGATAGTAAGAAGTTTTATTTTCTTTCTCCTATTAATGCAACGCATCAATTGTTTGTTTATGATTTAACAAGTCAATTTAAGTTTCCAATTACGCAGCTTACTTTCGATCAAGCTGATTATAATGAACTAACAGTAGCGGGTATGGGTAATTCAACAAAAATTGTTACTGCCCGCGTTGATATGACAATGCCATCGGAATTGTATTCAATTAATGCTTCCGATAATAAGGTTACTAAGATTACCACTATTACAGATCCTGCATGGGCTAAATTCAAAAAGGCCACTGTGAAAAAACGCATGGTCAAAACTACCGATGGCAAAGAAGAACTGGTATGGGTTGTTTATCCTCCTGATTTCGATCCGAATAAAAAATATCCTGCATTGTTATTCTGCCAAGGAGGACCTCAAAGTGTAGTTAGTCAGTCATTCTCTTACCGCTGGAATTTTAGTTTGATGGCGGCAAAGGGTTATATCATTGTGGCTCCTAACCGTCGCGGATTACCGTCATTTGGCGAATCATGGAATGATCAGATTCAAGGTGATTGGGGTGGACAACCAATGAAAGATTTATTGTCGGCGATTGACGATGTAAGTAATGAGCCTTATGTAGATAAAGGTCGTTTAGGTGCAGTAGGAGCAAGCTATGGTGGGTTTTCAGTATATTGGTTAGCAGGTAATCATAATAAGCGATTTAAAACATTTATTTCGCATTGCGGAGTTTTTAATTTAGAATCTGAATTTGCTTGCACAGAAGAATTATTCTTTGCGAATCACGATTTAGAAGGTCCCTATTGGAATACGCCACAACCAAAAAGCTACAATGCTTTCTCTCCAAATCGCTTCGTAAAAAACTGGGATACTCCAATTTTAGTAATTCATAACGAGAAAGATTTTCGTGTTCCATTAAATCAAGGGATTGAAGCATTCACAGCAGCGCAAATGAACAATGTTCCTTCTCGTTTCTTGTATTTTCCTGATGAAGGACATTGGGTGTTAAAACCACAAAACAGTATTTTATGGCAACGTGTTTATTTCGATTGGCTGGATAAATATTTAAAGTAAAAAGAAAACCCTGACTGTTTAGTCAGGGTTTTTTTGTGGCTGCATCTTTACTTAATTGGGTGAGCACTTCTTTGTAAAGTTCACTCATTTCTTTCGGATGATTTTTGTACCAATCAAATGTGGTAGTAAAATCTTCAGGAGCTATTTTATGTTTCTCTAAAATAAATTTATAGTTCCCGTACGCAATTGCTTTTGTACTGTCGGTATAACTAAGATTTTTAAGTTGAATAATTGCCTCAGCATATTGTAAATCGGCTAGTAGCGGAATTAACTTTTTGCGCTGAATAAGATTGTTAGGAATTTTCTCTTGACTTTTATTGCAGGAGATAATCGTCAAGGTACAAGCAAAAGCAATAAGTAGTTTTTTCATCTTCTCGAAAAAGTTAAACGATGTCCATTAGCCATCTCGTTAAAATTCCCTTGATGATAAATTCTATTGCCATTCACAATTGTACTGTCAATAGCACCTTTAAAAGTTGTTCCTTCAAATGGCGACCAGCCACATTTGTATAAGATATTTTCTTTTGTAACAGACGTAGTTTTATTTAAATCAACTAATACTAAATCGGCATAATATCCTTCTCTGATAAATCCTCTTTCTTCTAAATTAAAACAAGTAGCTACTGAGTGCGACATTTTCTCAACGACTTTTTCTAAAGTTATCCAGCCTTCACTCACCGCGTTCAACATAGCAGGTAGTGCATGTTGTACTAATGGACCTCCAGATGGTGCATTTAAATATTTGTTACTTTTTTCTTCAATGGTATGAGGAGCATGGTCGGTAGCAATTACATCAATGATATTATTATTCACTGCTGCACGAATAGCATCTCTGTCGCGTTGTGATTTTACTGCAGGATTCCATTTTATAAGCGATCCTTTAGTTTTGTAATCTTCATCTGTAAAATACAAATGATGAATACACGCTTCTGCAGTGATTTTCTTATCTGCTAACGGCATGGCATTGCTGAAAAGAGATAATTCCTTTTCAGTAGAGATATGAAGAATATGTAAACGTGTTCCTTTTTTAATGGCTAATTCTGCAGCAAGTGATGAGGACAAATAACAAGCCTCTTCATCTCTGATGATAGGATGCATTTCCATAGGAATATCTTCACCGTATTGTTCTTTCGCAGCTGCAAGATTTCTTTTTACTGTTGCTTCATCTTCACAATGCACCGCAATTAGAGTAGGGGCATTGCCAAATATTCTACAAAGTACATTCGTATCGTCTACTAGCATATCGCCCGTACTTGAACCCATAAATATTTTAATGCCACAAACATTTAAAGGATTAGTACGAACAACTTCTTCATAGTTGTGATTGGTCACACCCATAAAGAAACTATAATTAGCTAATGAACATTCAGATGCACGTTGATATTTTGCTTCTAATAATTCTTGAGTAATGGTCTGCGGATTAGTATTTGGCATTTCCATATAACTGGTAATGCCACCAGCTACAGCAGCTTTCGCTTCTGTGTAAATTTCTCCTTTATGCGTTAATCCTGGCTCTCTAAAATGCACCTGATCATCAATACAACCGGGTAATAAATGCAAGTGTGAAGCATCAATCTCTAAACAATTCTCCGTTACAGAAATGGACTGATCAATTTTTTCAATCCTTCCGTTTTTTATTAAGACATCGCCTCTGAAAATTTTATTTTCATTAACAATACTTGCGTTTTTTATTAGAGTTGTATTCATAATAATAATGTTATGACGGTAATTCGCCCACCATCGTTAAAGGATCAACCCACTGATCAAATTCTTCAGCAGTTACATAACCTAATTCAATAGCAGTTTCTTTTAATGTTTTACCATTGCGATGTGCTGTTTGTGCAATCTCAGCCGCTTTGTAATATCCAATATGTGTATTCAACGATGTAACTAACATCAATGAATTATTCAGGTTGTTTTTAATGTTCGCTTCAATCGGTTCAATACCAACTGCGCACTTATCATTAAACGACATACAAACATCTCCAATCAAACGAGCAGAATGTAGGAAGTTATAAATCATTACAGGCTTAAATACATTCAGTTCAAAATGTCCTGTAGCACCTCCAATATTAATTGCAACATCATTACCCATTACTTGTGCAGCTACCATGGTCATCGCTTCGCATTGTGTAGGATTTACCTTGCCTGGCATAATAGACGAGCCTGGTTCGTTATCAGGAATAAATAATTCACCAATACCGCAACGTGGTCCGGATGCTAATAAACGAATATCATTTCCAATTTTCATCAAGCTTACAGCAACTGTTTTTAATGCACCATGCGATTCAACAATTGCATCGTGAGCTGCTAATGCTTCAAATTTATTTTCTGCTGTTATAAATGGTAATCCAGCAAGTTCTGCAATGTTCATAGCAACATCCTCAGCATATCCTTTCGGAGTATTTATTCCTGTTCCTACTGCTGTTCCTCCTAAAGCAAGCTCAGCTAAGTGATGTAGTGTATGCTCAATTGCACGAATACCGTGGTCTAGCTGTGACACATAGCCGCTAATTTCTTGTCCTAGGGTTAATGGCGTAGCATCCATCAAATGCGTACGACCAATTTTCACTACATGCATGAATTCTTTCGACTTTGCTTTTAATGTATCACGTAAAGTACGTAAGCCCGGTAACGTTACATCCATCAAAATTTTATAAGCTGCAATATGCATCGCAGTAGGGAAGGTATCGTTTGATGATTGTGATTTATTTACATCATCATTCGGATGTACCGCTTTCTTTTCATCCATCAATGATCCACCTTGCATTACATGCGCACGATAAGCAACAACTTCGTTCACATTCATATTGCTCTGTGTTCCTGACCCTGTTTGCCATACAACTAATGGAAACTGATCGTCTAATTTTCCCTCTAGTATTTCATCACACACTTTTCCAATCAACGCACATTTATCAGCTGTTAAAACACCTGCATTCATATTCGTAATTGCAGCAGCTTTTTTCAAAATAGCAAATGCTTTGATAATTTCCTTCGGCATTTTATTGATATCCTGTGCAATTTTAAAATTCTCAATAGAGCGTTGTGTTTGCGCTCCCCAATAAACATTAGCTGGAACCTGCACTGTTCCCATTGTGTCTTTTTCTATTCTGTATTCCATTTTATGTATGATTTATTCTTTTATTTATGTTGATTTTATTCTGCGTATTCCATTAAGTAAGCTTTGATGAATTCATCAATCTCTCCATCAAGTACAGCTCCTGTATCAGAAGTTTCATAATCGGTACGTACATCTTTCACTAATTTATAAGGATGTAATACATAACTTCTAATCTGACTTCCCCATTCAATTTTTTTCTTTGAACTTTCAGTCGCTGCTTTAGCTTCGTTGCGTTTTCTTATTTCAAGCTCGTATAATTGAGAACGTAACATTTGCATTGCTCGCTCTTTATTTCCTCCTTGCGTACGCTCTACCTGACAAATAACAACAATACCCGTTGGATGATGTGTGAGCTGTACTTTGGTCTCGACTTTATTTACATTTTGTCCACCCGCACCACCAGAACGAGATGTCTGGATTGATATATCCGCATCCTTAATTTCAATATTGATTTCATCATCAATCAAAGGGTAAGCATATACCGATGCAAACGAAGTATGTCTTTTTGCGTTCGCATCAAACGGCGATATACGAACTAAACGATGAACGCCATTTTCACTTTTCAAATAACCATAAGCATAGGCCCCTTCAATTTCATACGTTGCAGATTTAATTCCTGCACCATCACCATCTAGGTAATCTATTTCAGTTACTTTAAATTTATGTCGCTCTGCCCAACGTAAATACATACGCAGTAACATCGAAGCCCAATCCTGACTTTCAGTTCCGCCGGCACCAGAGTTAATCGTAAGCACAGCGCTTAGTCGATCTTCTTCTCCACTTAACATGTTTTTGAATTCAAGATCTTCCAGCAATTTTAATGTTTGCTTATATGAAGCGTCCACCTCATCTTCTGTAGCTTCACCTTCTTTGTGAAAATCAAAAAGTACTGTTAAGTCATCAACTGCCGATTGAACTTCTTTAAAAGCGTTGGTCCAGTCTTTTTTAAGATTGATATTTTTTAAAATTTGCTCCGCGCGTTTAGGGTCATTCCAAAAATCGGGAGCGTGAGTTAATTGCTCTTCCTGAGCTATTTGTTGAAGTCGGTTATCGACGTCAAAGATGCCTCCTCAGAGCATCTGTTCTATCAGAAAGGTCTTTTAATTGCTCTATAATCATAATGCGGCAAAATTAGCCAATTAAGACGCACAAATAGCTGTCGATTGTTAAACTTTTGTATTATTTCAAAAAAAGAGGCCACCTTTACGATGACCTCTTTAAATTATTTTTTAACGATTTACTTTAAACTCCACTCGTCGGTTTTTCGCTTTGTTTTCTTCGGTATCGTTAGGTACCAGTGGACGAGTATCACCAAAGCCTTGTGCAGTTAATCGCTTTTCATCAATGCCTTTAATCACTAAGTATTTTTTAATTGTATTTGCTCTGCGTTGCGATAAATCCATATTCTTAGCAGCATCACCAGTGTTATCGGTATGTCCTGCAATTTCTAAAGTATAATTAGGATTTTTCTTCATTAACTCAGCCACTTGATTTAATGCATCGCTGTAATTGTTTTGAATAACATCTTTTCCTAACTCGAAATAAACATTGTCTGCTTTTTCCATAATTGCTACCTGGTCTTTTTCATAAGGGCAGCCTTTGTTCTCAATTGGGCCTGCAACATCAGGACATTGATCAACATTGTCGGCTAATTTGTCGCCGTCTTTATCAGGGCATCCTTTCATGCTGATATCCCCTTTTTCAGTAGGACATAAGTCATCAGCATCCGTAATACCATCTCCATCTTGATCAGGGCAACCTTTCATAGCAATTACTCCAAATACATCCGGGCATTTATCATCAGCATCTGCAATACCGTCTTTATCTTTATCAGGACAACCTTGCGTTGCAGCAGTTCCCTTTACATCCGGACATTTATCAACTGCGTCTAAAATTCCATCTCCGTCACGGTCTAAAGGACAACCATGCTCGTCAACAGCTGTCCCCTTTGGCGTCTTCGGACAATTATCTTCTTTATCAGGCACGCCATCTTTATCACTATCTTTTAGTAACCCGAAGTTTTTTGTAACTCCAATGCTATGCATCAAATAAGAATCATTGTCGTTTCTTACTTCATAGTCGCGGTTATCATGGTCAGTATATAAAACCGTTTCAGATAAATAAACATTCCATAACTCGTTTATGCGATAACGAACACCAGCCCCAAAGGGGAAGCAAAAGTCTGTTCCTTCAACGACTTCCTTACCGCTTAATTTGTGAAAACCAATTCCTCCTTGAGCAAAAGGAGATAATACGTTCTTATCTGTATTTAAAAGATATAATCGAACTTCGGCATTCCAAGCAATTTGATTTGCTTTAAATCCTTTGCCTAAATTTTCTCTATAGCCTACAGATCCAAATGAAAGGTTTGAAATAAAGTCGACATTGGGAGTAATATAATGACTGTAATTAAAGCCAAAATGCGCATGAGAAGCCTGGCCTTTGCCGAAGAATCCCTGTCCTAAGTCTCCATTGTATTGAGATAACCCAATAAATCCTCCAATTGCCTGAGGACGTTTAGCAGTTTGTGAGAACGCTAACATAGATGTTAGTGTCAAGAAACAAACGATCATTAATTTTTTCATCTTGTTTTTATTAATTGCGGGGAGCAAAGGTAAAATTGCCTTTGATATAAACCTCAAATTATGAGATAATATTCATATTTCGTTGCTATTTTTTATTTGATGTCATTTGTTATAACTTTGCCTCGCGTTCTTAATAATAACTATTCAACAAAGCAATTATCCAGAAAGGTGGAGGGACTGAGCCCTATGATACCTTGGCAACCCTTGAAAGAGAAGGTGCCAATTCCTGATTCAATTCATTTGAAAAAAGATAACTGCCGAAAGATTTCTAAATAAAAGTACATGTAAATCTCTTCCGGCTATCCTGAAGAGATTTTTTATTTTATAACCATTGATGAAAATGAGTAAGAGTATAGAAAGTGATTTAAAACAACGTATTCTCGTTATTGACGGGGCTATGGGTACAATGATTCAGCGCTATAAGCTAGAAGAGGCTGATTACCGAGGCGAGCGATTTGCTAATTGGGCAAGTGATGTTAAGGGCAATAATGAATTGCTGAACTTAACGCGTCCTGATATCATCAAAGCAATCCATTTAGATTATTTGAATGCAGGTGCGGATATTATTGAAACTAATACTTTTTCGGCACAGGTAATATCTATGGCCGATTATAACATGGAAGCTCTTTCTTATGAGTTAAATGTGGAAGCTGCAAAATTAGCAAGACAAGCAGTTGATGAATATTATGCAGCTAACGGTAATGAATATACGAAGTATGTTGCTGGTGCTATTGGTCCAACTAATCGTACGGCCTCTATTTCGCCGGATGTGAATGATCCAGGCTATCGCGCCGTAACTTTTGATATATTGGTTAATGCTTATGCAGAGCAAGTAAAAGGGTTGATAGAAGGTGGTGTTGATTTATTATTGATTGAAACAATATTTGATACGCTGAACGCGAAGGCTGCATTATATGCTATTCAACTGGTGCAAGAAGAAAAAGGTGTTGAGTTACCAGTTATGATTTCAGGAACTATCACTGATGCTAGTGGAAGAACTTTAAGCGGACAAACAGTGGAAGCATTTTTAACTTCGCTTTCTCATGTAAACTTGTTAAGTATCGGATTAAATTGTGCATTGGGTGCAAAAGAAATGCGTCCTTATCTAAAAGAACTTTCTGATAAAGCACCATTCTTTATTTCTGCTTATCCTAATGCAGGGCTACCCAATCAGTTTGGTGGCTACGATGAAACGCCGCATGCAATGGGACATCAGATCATTGATTTTCTAAACAGCGGATTCTTAAATATAGTTGGTGGATGCTGTGGTACTACTCCAGATCATATTGCTGAAATTGCGCGTATAGCCTCAACCGTTAAGCCTCGTGTGCGTCCTGAGCGTGACCATTTATTACACCTTAGCGGACTAGAAGCAGTGACGTTGCGACCTGAAAGTAATTTCATGAATGTAGGGGAGCGTACAAACGTTACCGGTAGTCGTAAGTTTGCTCGTCTTATTGCTGAAGAAAATTATGAAGAAGCATTATCCATTGCCCGCGATCAGGTAGAAGGAGGAGCGCAAGCAATTGATGTAAACATGGATGAAGGGATGCTCGATTCTGAAAAGGCAATGGTGAAATTCTTAAATCTGATTGCTGCCGAGCCCGATATTTCAAAGCTTCCAATTATGATTGACTCTTCGAAGTTTCATGTTATAGAAGCAGGATTGAAATGTGTGCAAGGGAAGAGTATCGTTAATTCCATTTCATTAAAAGAAGGAGAAGAAATTTTTATTGCGCAAGCAAAAACTATTTTGCGTTATGGCGCTGCCGTTATAGTAATGGCCTTTGATGAAGTGGGTCAGGCAGATTCATTACAACGCAGAATTGAAATTTGTGAACGAGCGTACCGTATTTTGGTAGATAAAGTAAAATTTCCTCCTCAGGATATCATCTTTGATCCGAATATTTTTCCTGTTGCAACAGGAATGGAAGAACATCGTCGTAATGCACTCGATTTTTTCGAAGCTACTGCATGGATAAAAGAGAATTTGCCTTATTCAAAGGTGAGTGGAGGAGTAAGTAATGTTTCGTTTTCTTTTAGAGGGAATGATCATGTTCGTGAAGCTATTCATGCTGCGTTCTTGTTTCATGCCATCAAACATGGAATGGACATGGGAATTGTAAATCCTGGACAATTGCAGGTGTATGACGATATTGATAAAGAACTTTTATTGCGAGTAGAAGATGTGTTATTTGATAGAACAGATGATGCCACTGAAAACTTAATCAATTATGCTGAGCAAATTAAAGGGGCTGGTAAAAAGGTAGAACGAGAAGTCCTTTGGCGAAACGAAAGTTTAGTAGAGCGAATTAAATATTCGCTCGTGAAAGGTGTTGTTGATTTTATTGATGCTGATATGGAAGAGGCTCGATTGAAGTATGATAAAGCCTTGCATATTATTGAAGGTCCATTAATGGACGGGATGAATGTAGTAGGTGATTTATTCGGCGAAGGAAAAATGTTTTTACCCCAAGTAGTGAAGAGCGCACGTGTGATGAAAAAAGCAGTAGCGTATTTGTTGCCTTATTTAGAAGCAGAAAAAACGAGTGCAAGTTCAAAGGCAGGAAAAATTTTAATGGCTACTGTGAAAGGGGATGTGCATGATATTGGGAAAAATATTGTAGGGGTTGTTATGGCTTGTAATAATTATGATGTGGTTGATATTGGTGTGATGGTTCCGTGTGATAAGATATTAGCAGCAGCTATCGAACATAATGTTGATGCAATTGGGTTAAGCGGATTAATTACTCCTTCACTCGATGAAATGGTGCATGTAGCAAAAGAGATGGAACGTACAGGAATGAAAATACCATTAATGATTGGAGGTGCTACAACATCGAAAGTGCATACTGCTGTTAAAATTGCGCCGCATTACAGTGGACCTGTCGTGCATGTGAATGATGCTTCGCGAAGTGTTCCTGTATTAGGATCACTTTTATCAAACGATTTAAGAGAAAATTTTATGAAAGGTGTTTCTGATGATTATTCAAGAATCAGAACACAGCATGAAAATGCAAATAATCAAAACAAGTTTATTTCGTTACAAGAAGCGCAACAAAACAAAGTCAAGATTGATTGGGAAAAGCAAGTTGTTGTAGCTCCGAAAAAATTAGGAACACAGATTTTAGAAAATTATCCGTTGGATAAATTAGTTCCTTATATCGACTGGACACCATTCTTCCATAGCTGGGAGATGAGGGGCTCTTATCCAAAAATTTTAGAGGATAAAGAAAAAGGTGTTGAAGCAAAAAAATTATTTGATGATGCGCAAGCAATGCTTGATAAAATTATCAATGAAAAATGGTTGCAGGCAAATGCGGTGATTGGATTGTTTCCTGCAAATGCTATTGGAGATGATATCGAAGTCTATACAGATGAAAACAGAAATGAACTACTGACTAAATTTCATACGTTACGACAGCAGACATTAAAACCAGAAGGTCATCCGAATATTGCATTGAGCGATTATGTTGCTCCAAAGTCTTCTAGTGTGAATGATTATGTAGGCGCATTCGCACTTACTGCAGGACAAGGAATTGATAGCAAAGTAGAGGAGTTTGAAAAAAATCATGATGACTACAGCGCAATTATGCTGAAAGCATTGGCAGATCGATTAGCAGAGGCCTTTGCAGAACATTTACATGAGCGTGTGAGAAAAGAATATTGGGGTTATGCGAGCGAAGAACAGTTTTCTAATCAGGAATTGATACAAGAACACTATAAAGGTATCCGACCAGCACCTGGTTATCCTGCTCAACCTGATCATACAGAAAAAAATCAGTTGTTTGAATTATTAAAAGCATCGGATGCAACTGGTATTACATTAACAGAAAGTTTAGCGATGTTGCCAACGGCCAGTGTTTGTGGATTGTATATCGGAAATGAAAATGCGCAGTACTTTGGACTAGGGAAAATTAATAAAGAGCAGGTGGAGGACTATGCCAAGCGAAAAGGGATGGATACGGAAGTAGTGGCGAAATGGCTTGCTCCAGTATTATAATTGAAAATTGAGATAAAATAAAAAAGGTTCGGAATTTCCGAACCTTTTTTATTTATTAGAACTGAATCTAATTAAATACCTGTTGTTGAAGCAGCAGTTTCAGTAGAAGCTGTAGCGTCAGTAGACTCAGTAGCTGGCATTTCAGTAGCAACTTCTTCAGTAGCAGTTACTTCTTCAGTAGCAGTAGCTTCTTCAGTTTTTGCTCCACCGCAAGATGATAATGCAACAACGAAAGTTGCAACAGCAAAGAATGTGAATAATTTTTTCATTTTGTTTGTTTTTGATTTTGGTTAAACTTACTGCTTAATACCCCAATTAAATTTTAGTAACCCAATTTTTTCTCGATTTTTTGAAATATTTCTTAAATTATTGAAAATCAATATTAAAAATTGAAACTGAATGCGGGTTACTACAAAATAATTGCGGACATTTGCTTTTAGTAAGGGTTACCTTTTACAATAAAACGAATTAAAGACAAACCAGCATGAATCAGGTTCAACCTGTTGCCGAAATTCAAGTATTGGAACTGCTCCAGGCAGGTGATGATAAAACACTTAAACTAGTTTATCGTCAGAATTACCAAACTGTTGTAAGTTTCATTTTAAATAACGGCGGCTCCCTGCAGGAAGCGAAGGATACTTATCAGGAAACAATTATTGTTTTTTGTGAGAAACTAAAGCAGGATGGATTTGAGTTAAACTGTAGCATTAAAACGTTCTTGTATTCAATTGGTCGCCGCCTTTGGCTGAAACAGCTAAAACGTAAATCGCGTTTTACAACCGAGGAGTTGAATGATAGTGAAGACTATCTTCCCTTCGAAGAAGATAAAACCGATGAACGCGAAGAGCAATTCTACGCAATGAATCAAGCTCTTGAACAATTAGGCGAACCGTGTAGATCTATTCTCAAAGACTTTTACATCAATGGTAATAGTATGGAAGAGATCACACAGAAGTTTGGATATACAAATGCTGATAATGCAAAGAATCAGAAGTATAAATGTTTGAAAAGGCTCAAGAAGAGTTTTTTCGAAGTCTTTAATAACGGATTAGTAACCAATGAAGAACTCCAGAGAGATTGATGAGATTATTGAAAGGTACTGTTTCGGGGAATTAACTCCCGAGGAGCTTCGTATTTTTGAGCAGTGGTTAGAAAATGACCCTCAATTATCAGCATCAGTAAATGATTTTTTATCACTTAAAAATGCGTTTGAAAATTACCGCGAACGCTTAGCACTAAAAAAGAAAATAGAACGTATTCACGAAGAAGTTGAATATGATTTATTCAATGCACCTGCACCTTTAAAAGTTGTGAAGTCGGCTAGGGCTTCAAGAGTAATTTTCGGAAAAGAGCGCAGTTATTTTTCAATCGCAGCGGCTATCAGCATCTTCTTATTAAGTGCTGTTTCATTGTCACTATGGATATTTGGAAATGGTTCTTCAAAAAATCAAAATGCCTACCGCGAATTACGTCGTGAGGTAGAAAAGATTAAGAAGAATCAGAAAGAAATCATCAAAGGAATCAATGCCGATGATGTGAAAGGTGATTTAAAACAATTTACAGGAACAGGTTTCGCAATTACAAAGAATGGTTATGTATTAACTAGCTATCACGTTGTTCAGGATGCTAAACAAATTTATATCAGCAACGAGTCTGTTGGTCAGTTGCAGGCAGAAGTTGTTTATTCTGATAAATCACTTGATTTAGCAATGCTGAAAGTAAAAGAAGACAGCTTCCCAGGATTTAAAGAAATTCCGTTTGCTCTAAAAAAATCAATATCTGATCCAGGTGAAAAGGTGTTTACACTTGGTTTCCCTCGCGAAGATTTAGTATTTGGTGATGGATCTATCAGTTCGTACACCGGTTTCGAAGGTGATACAACCGCTTATCAGATAAGTATTCCAGTTAACCCAGGTAATTCTGGCGGACCATTATTCGATAATCAGGGTAATTTAATAGGAATTATCAGTGGTAAAAATGAATCAGCAGAAGGTGCTTCCTTTGCTGTTAAGTCTAAATGGATAAGCGACTATATCAATTCTAGAAATGATGACAACGCTGTCCTTTTACCAACTAATAAATTATTAATTGGTGTTGATCGAGCAACTCAAATTAAACGACTCAAAGAAGTAGTTTTTATGGTCAGAGTTTTCAATTAAGAATATCAAAAAAAACATAATAAGCGGGTCTCATAAAGCCCGCTTTTTTATTGCCCTAACTTTAACAATTTATATCAAACCCTTTACTTAACTTTGCGAGCAAATAATTTTAATTATGAATGTTAGTTATCGGTCGTTTTATTTGTTGCTGCTTTTGTTGCTCCTATATCCGATAAGCGGTTTTTCGCAAAAGCAATGGAGTTTGCAGGAATGTGTCGATTATGCAGTGCAACACAACCTCTCCGTAAAGCAACAGTTTATTGCTACGGTATCGCAAGAGAATGCAGTAAATCAAAGTTTCTATTCTTTTTTCCCTACGTTGAATGCATCAGGAAGCGGAAGTTTTAATTGGGGACGATCAGTAGATCCTTTTTCTTATCAATTCTATAACACCGAAATTAAATCGATAAATCCATCGTTAAGTTCCAACGTAACCATTTTTAATGGATTTCAATTGCAAAATACACTCAAACAAAGCAAGCTGAATTTTATGGCAGGTCAAAACGACTTAAAGAAAATTCAAAATGATATTTCGTTGAGTGTCGTTTCTGCATACTTGCAATTTTTATATACCAAAGAACAACTTAAATTAACACAGGCAAGAGTAAATGAATCTCAACGCCAGCGCGACAGAACAAAAGCTATGACCGATGCTGGTGTTATGACACAAGGCAATTTACTGGATGCCGAATCGCAATTAGCAAATGAAGAACTAAATAACATAACGGCCGAAAATCAAAATACAATTGCGCGTTTATCGCTTGCTCAATTACTCGAATTAGATAGTATAGCCAACTTCGATATTGTTACACCGCAAGTAGATATTCCAACGTCGTCGGTATTGAATTCGACGGCAGATGAGTTGTTTCAGTTGGCATTATCACACTTACCAGAAATCAAAAGCGCAACATTCAAAGAAGAAAGTGCATTAACATCAGTAAGCATTGCAAGAGGAAGTTATATGCCTCGTTTAACAATGTTTGGATCATTGTCGACAGGTTATTCCAGTACTGCTCGTAATGCTAATGGGGAGCCTTTTTTCTTAGGTTATTTCCCAACTGGGTATGTTACTACTTCGGGAGAGAATGTTTTAGCGCCAGTGTCTATCACTGATTATGTAAAAACTCCTTTGTCAACGCAATTTGATAACAACATTACCAAGGCGGTTGGGGTAAGTTTGAGCATCCCCATCTTCAATGGTTTTTCTTCGCGCTATAGAGTTAGTAACGCAAAATTGAATTTGTTATCTGCTGAAACAAGTTTACAACAATCAAAAAATACAGTTTTTAAAAGTGTGCAACAAGCGGTGACTGATGCAAATGCTGCTCAGAAGAAATTTCAAGCGCTTACCAAAAGTGTAACCGCGCTTAATGAAGCGTATATGTATGCCGAGAAAAGATATAATGCAGGCTTGACAAGTTCGCTGGAGTTTCTAACGGCTACGAATAACCTAACTCGTGGTAAGGTAGAGTTGCTACAAGCAAAGTTTGATTTGATATTTAAAATTAAAGTACTTGATTTTTATGCAGGCAATCCGCTTGCATTCTAACATATTTATTGTATGAAAAAGAAAATAGGAATTGCGGTTGTTATAATAATTATTGGACTGGTCATAGCTAAAAAGGCAGGATGGATTGGATCAAACGATGCGACGAAGGTCAGCGTTGAGTCTGCCGCTAAGCGTGATATCGTAGAAACGGTTTCTGCAAGCGGAAAAGTACAGCCTGAAAAAGAAATTAAAATTACAGCCGATGTATCTGGTGAGATAGTAGAGCTTTATGTGAAAGAAGGTGATGTTGTAAAAAAAGGAACCTTGCTTTGTAAAATAAATCCTGAAATTTATTTATCAAGTTTAGATCGAGCTCAAGCAGCCGTTAATGGATCGGTAGCAAATTTATCAAGTAGTAAATCACGATTAGCACAAGCCGAATCGCAATTGCAAAAAGCAGAGTTAACATTTAATCGTAATAAAAAATTATACGATGATAAAGTAATTTCTTCTCAAGATTTCGAATCAATCAAGTCGGCATATGAAGTTGCTAAAGCAGAAGTAGATGCAGCACGAATGGCGATTGCTTCATCTGAATTTACAATCAAAAGCTCACAAGCGAGTTTGAAAGAATCTAAAGAGAACTTAAACAAAACAAATATCTATGCTCCGGTTGATGGAACAGTTTCTAAGTTGAGTAAGGAAAAAGGAGAGCGTGTTGTAGGAACAAATATGATGGAAGGAACTGAGATCATGCGTTTGGCAAACCTAAATGAAATGGAAGTGAGTGTTGATGTAAGTGAAAGTGATATCGTACGCGTTTCAAGAGGAGATACTGCCGAAATAGAAATTGATGCATATCTTGGAAGGAAGTTCAAAGGAGTAGTAACTGAAGTTGCTAATTCTGCCTCTGTATCTGGTGTTCAATCTACCGATCAGGTAACAAATTATACTGTTAAAGCAAGAATTTTACGTGAGTCGTATCAGGATTTGTTAGAGGGTAAGTCCATCGACTTTAGTCCGTTTCGCCCTGGAATGTCAACTACAATTGATATTATCACTAATCGTGTTGCAAGTGTTTTATCTGTTCCAATTGCAGCTGTTACCACACGCGATACATTAAAATCTGACAGCAAAAAAGTTGCTGAAGTCTCGAATTCAAAAGTGAAAGAATGTGTATTTGTTGTTGCCGAAGGGAAAGTGAAAATGAAATTTGTAAAAACAGGTATTCAGGATAATATGAATATTCAGATTTTAGAGGGAATAACTGATGCAGATCAAGTGGTAACATCTCCTTTCAGAGCAATTTCGAAATCATTGAAAGAAGGAGATGTTGTTAAGGTTGTACCTAAAGAAGAGCTTTTTGCTACCGAAGAATAATGATTTTACATATTGAAACAGCAACCGATATTTGTTCTGTTGTTTTAGCAGACAATGGATTTATTGTTGCCGAGAAAACATCTGAACCTATTCGCGATCACGCTTCTTCACTTGCTGTTTACATTGATGAAATTTTAAAGGAAAGCGGAGTAAAGCCTTTCGATCTTAAAGCAGTTGCTGTAAGCAAAGGGCCAGGAAGCTATACCGGATTACGTATTGGAGTTTCAACAGCAAAAGGATTATGTTATGCATTGAATATTCCACTTATTGCCATTGCAACTACCAAGTCGATGGCTCAACTCTTTTATTTGAATAATCCTGATTATAACGGCTATGTAGTACCGCTTTTGGATGCTCGACGTATGGAGGTGTATGGAGCAGTTTATAATGCACAATTAGATGAAGTTAATCCGATAGTGGCAGAAATTTTACATACAGATAGTTTTTCATTTCAGTCAGCATTAAACTATACGCTAGTTGGAAGTGGAGCTGCTAAGTCGAAAACTTTTTTTGAAAGTAAATCGAATGTTGTCGTTGATGAGGCCTTTTCAGTTTCAGCTATTGGCTTGGTAAAACCAGCATTAAAAGCATATCAGGAAAAGGCATTTGAAGATGTTGCTTACTTTGAACCTTTTTACTTAAAAGATTTTGTAAGTCCGCATTTTAAATCGGAAAACTAAAAAATGTTTGGGTTGTTGTAAGTTTTAGTATTTTCAAACGACTAATCTGAAAACTAACAGCTATGAAACAGTATTTAATCAGTTTAGCAGGAGCCATTCTATTTATGGCTTGTACTAACCCTGGAAAAGGGAATCAAAAAAAATCTGAAGAATTAAACAACAATCAAAAAAGTAAAGTTATGGAAACAAAAAATTTAGATACCGCTACATTCGGTGGAGGATGTTTCTGGTGTGTTGAAGCTGTTTATCAGCAATTAAATGGTGTCGTTTCTGTTGCCAGTGGTTATTCAGGTGGGCAACGTGCGAATCCCACTTACGAGCAGGTTTGCAGTGGTGCTACCGGTCATGCAGAAGTAATCCAAATTGTTTATGATACAACTAAATTATCTTTTGATGAGTTGTTAGAGGTGTTCTGGACAGTTCACGATCCAACTACTTTAAATCGCCAGGGTGCCGACGTAGGTACGCAATATCGTTCAGTCGTTTTTTATCATAACGAACATCAAAAGGAAACAACAAATTCCTACATTGAAAAATTAAATGCCGAACATGCTTTTAATAATCCTGTTGTAACCGAAGTAAGTCCGTTTACTACTTTTTATAAAGCCGAAGATTATCATCAGAACTACTACAATGAAAATCAAAATCAGCCTTATTGCTCATTGGTAATTCAACCCAAAGTAGAGAAATTTAAAAAGGTATTTGGTGATAAATTAAAAAAATAGTCTCGGAAAAGGACTATGCTGAAAAGGGGGGCATAAAAACTCCCCTTTATTTTTTAATTAATCTTGAAATGCTGTTTAGCCATTTCTGTAACCGCACTTCCTATTGCTAAACAGGCCGTTGCTGCTGGTGATGGCGCATTTAAAACATGCAATGCATTATCGCTATGCACAATTTTAAAATCGTCTATCATTTGACCCGTAGAATCCAATGCCATTGCACGTACACCTGCTCTTCCAGGAACAATATCTTCCATCTTTAATTCAGGAATCAAGCGTTGTAGTCTTTGCAGGAATAATCGTTTGCTAAATGCTCTGCGGTATTCATCTAATCCGAATTGCCAATGCTTGAAAAATAATTTCCAAGTGCCACCATAACTTAGTGCATCAACTGTATCTGCTAAATTGAAATCTGTTTTACCATATCCTTCACGCTTAAAAACAAACACTGCATTAGGACCACATTCTGTTGGGTGGTTAATCATACGCGTGAAATGCACGCCTAAAAATGGGAACTGCGGATTAGGTACAGGATAAATCAAATGCTTTACTTTATGTTTTGCTTCTTCCGTTAATTCATAATAATCACCTCTAAAGCCAACAATTTTCATATCCAGATCAACACCATCTTTTTTAGCAATACGATCAGTTTGTAGTCCTGTGCAATTAACAATATAATCTGATGTAAAATTGCCTTTCGGAGTAACAACCGTTGTTTTACCATCTGCTTTTATAAAGGCGGTTACTTCATGTTCGAGCGCCACCTTGCTTCCAGGAAATTTCTGTTCGATTAAATCAGCAAGCACTTTACAAACTCCAACAAAATCTATTATGCCAGTACATCCAACACGAATTCCTTCAATGCCCGCACAATAGGGTTCAATTTCTTTGATTTTATCTGCTGAAATCAACTCAATGTCTTCAACACCATTTTGCAATCCGTGATTAAACACTTTGTGCATATGAGGTAATTCAGACGGGTCGGTTGCAACAATTAGCTTCCCACAAATGTCGTGGGCAATGTTATGTTCTTTTGCAAATGCAACAAGCTCTCTTCTACCATCGACACAATTTTTTGCTTTGTAACTTCCCGGCTTGTAGTAAATACCTGAGTGAATTACTCCTGAGTTTCTTCCCGTTTGATGATAAGCGACGGCGTTCTCTTTTTCAAGAACTAATATTTTCAAATCAGGTCGGTGCAGATTTAACTTGTAGGCTGTCGATAATCCAACAATTCCTCCTCCGATAACAATAATGTCGAAGTGCTTATTTTCCATGCAACAAATGTAATACGTACAACTTTAACTTCCGAAGTGAAAACCATTTTATTATCTCTGCGTAAAACCACACCTCTGTGTTAATAAATAGCTACCGAACTAATTATTTAATACTAAATGAGACGTAAATTTGTTTATTCTATTGTCTTTTATGCGACTACTTAGCCGACTTGTCTTACTTTTATTTTTTCCTGTGGTTTCGTTTGCAGGTATTGCGGATAATCCACTTTTAGGAATAAAATCATCTGCAATGGGTGGTACAATTACAAGTATTGGTTTCGATGGAAGTGCTGCTTTTTATAATCCTGCAACTATGACTTTTTTGAAAAAGAATTATTTAAACCTCGGTTTAAATTATAACTCCCCGAAAACACTATTTTTAATGAACACAGGTGAAAAATATTATTCATCAAAATCGGGTTTATTACCAATTAGCTTGTATGGAGTTTATAAATTTACTGATAAAGTGGATTTAGGACTCGCTATAAATAATCCCTTCCAAAATAATATTTCATGGGATAAGAATTGGGCAGGTAAATACATCTGTATTTCTAATAAAACAAATGTTCAGAATATTCAACCTGCAATTTCATATCGTGTGAATAATAAATTTTCTGTTGGAGGAGGATTGATGTTTGCTTTTTACCATCATCAGGTTTCAAGAGCGCTGAATTATGAAAACGCCAGCGGAGATGTAATCATGAATTACGAATTAAAAGGTACAGCATTAGGATTAAATCTCGGATTAAACTATAATGATAAAAAATGGCATTTCGGTTTTGCTTTACGCAGTGGACTAAACTATAAAAATGCAAAAGGAGAAGCAACACTCGAAAATGCCCCTTCCTCGTTATTGGCTAATGGTGTATTGCCATCTTCAAATTCTGAGGTAACAGCAAATATTAAATTACCGTCTGTTGTTTCATTAGGCGCAGCTTATGAGCTCGACCAAAACTGGTTAGTTACAATGGATATGAATATTTACAATTGGGCTAATATAGATTCATTAGAAATTAAAGTTTCAAATTACCAACAATATAATTTTAGTATTAACCAAGACTTGGCGGGATCTTATGCCATTAGATTTGGAGCACGTTACAATTACTCAAAAAAACTGATTTTGCGAGGAGGATTTGCATTTGATTTAGCTCCCGTATTAAACACTTATGTTCATCCCGCTTATCCAGAATACAATAAATTCATTTATACCTGTGGTGCATCATATCATCTGAAAAAATCATTTTCAGTAGACGCATTCGTAGGTTATTCAGACATTAAAGAACGAAAAGAAACAAAAAACATTAATAATTTTAACGGAACCTATAAGGCTAACGCATTTATTGGTGGTATCGGATTGAACTATGAATTTTAATTGGAAAATAATAGCAGTCGCATTAATCACTTCGATTGTATCTTGCAAGCCTGATTTAAATGAGCCCAGATACACGAGTGGTCAGGCTGATTTTTCTCGATTTGTTTCAATTGGAGATGATTTTGGTGCAGGTGTTTCCGATGGGGCTTTAACCCGCAACGGGCAGCTATCAGCAGTACCTTATTTATTAGCAACCAAGTTTCAATTAGCAGATGGTGGAGATTTCACGCAGGCTTTAATGCAGGATGGTAATGGAGCAGGGTATAATTTTATCAGTAATTCTTTAACAGGCTCAATTTATTTATCGTCTTATACTAATTGTCAGAATAAGACATCATTAAAAATTCTAAATAATACATTTGATAATAGAAGTTTTGATTGGTTAGGTGCTAATCATTATAATAATTATTGTATTCCAGGATTGAAATCGTTTCAAACATATAGTCAGTTCACTGGCAAATCCTATCCTGCTGGAAATTTGTTTTATCATCGTATGGCTTCTGATACAGGTGTTTCAGGATTGTCATCTACGGTGCTTGGTGATGCTCAATATTTGAATCCCACTTTTGTAATGGTTTGGATTGGCGCATCAGACGTTTACAACTATGCGTTTTCTGGAGGTATAGGCGAGGTAGGAGGTTTAACCCCGTTCGATATAACTCCTGTGGATACTTTCGAAGCTGCCATCAGTTATATATTTAATGGGTTAATAGGTAGTGGCCAAAAAGGAATAGTAGTTAATATACCCGATTTGCAAGACATTCCTTACTTTAATTCTTTGCCCTATAATGGGTTGAAATTAACTGCTCAACAGGCAAGTGATTTAAATGCTATTTCTCCTCCAGGAATTAGTTTTTCAGAGGGTAATAACGCATTAGTAATAACTGAGCCAACAGGAGGAATCATACGACAAATAAAGCGAGGGGAGTATATTTTGAATGTCATTAATGCTGATTCGATTACCTGTGGTGGCTGGGGAACGCCTCAAAAACCAATTCCTGCTAATTATGTATTAGATAGTTTAGAAGTAAGTAAAATTGATAATCGTATAGCTATTTTTAATTCTGATTTGAGAACAGCTGCTAACAGTAAGGGTTTTGCATTCTTCGATTACAATCGTTTTATGGCTAATTTGAAAAATGGTTATTCATTTAGCGGGGTATCTGCAACGTCAAATATGTTTTATGGCGGAGCGGTGTCGTTAGATGGATATCATCTCACACCAAGAGGTTGCGCTATGGTTGCTAATGAATGTATTAAGTCAATAAATGCTAAGTATAAAAGCAATCTTCCATTGATTAATACAGTCGATTATAGTGGCGTCTTGTTCCCATAACTTTTAATGGAATAATTCCTTCCATTTTTTCGATGATATTAAGAGGTTAAACTTTATCTTTGCGCTTGTATAATCAGGCGTTTAATCAAAATGAGTCAACATAGTATTATCGGAAATATTTCTCCAGAGTTAATGGATGAAATGTATCGTCAGTATCTGAGCAATCCAGATAGTGTAGATGCAAGCTGGAAACAATTTTTTTTAGGGTTTGATTTTGCCCGTGCCCGCTTTGGTGATGAAACTGATGTGGTTCCCGAAAAAGTAAATAAGGAATTTAAAGTTATAAACCTGATTAATGGGTATCGCTCTCGAGGACACCTTTTCACAAAAACAAATCCTGTTCGCGAAAGAAGAAAATATCAACCTACTTTAGCAATAGAAAATTTCGGACTTGAACAGTCTGATATGGAAACAGTTTTTTCAGCTGGGCAAGAATTAGGAATTGGTCCAGCTAAGCTAAAAGATATTATTGCTCACCTAGATGAAACATATTGCCAGAGTGTAGGTGCAGAGTATAAATACATCCGTAATCCTGAGGTTATTAAATGGCTTCAGTCGAGAATGGAAAGCTCTAAAAATCGTCAGGCGTTTTCTATCGAAGAGAAAAAGAGAATCCTTCATAAATTAAATGAAGCAGTTGCATTTGAAAATTTCTTACATACTAAATTTACAGGACAAAAGCGTTTTTCATTGGAAGGAGCAGAGTCTGCTATTCCTGCGTTAGATGCAGTGATTGATTCAGGAGCTGAGTTAGGCATCAAGGAGTTTGTTATCGGGATGGCGCACCGTGGAAGATTAAATGTGCTTGCTAATATTCTAGGTAAAAGTTATGAAGATATTTTTTCTGAATTTGAAGGAAAAGAATTTGATGCAAATGCTTTTAATGGTGATGTAAAATATCATTTAGGTTTCTCTACAGATGTTGAAACAATGCATAAGAAGAAAGTGCATTTGAGTTTAACGCCAAACCCATCTCACCTCGAAACAGTTGATCCGATTGTTGAAGGAATTGTACGCGCTAAATTAGATGAAACCCCTGATTACACAGTAAACAGTATTGCACCAATTTTAATTCATGGTGATGCAGCTATTGCTGCGCAAGGAATCGTTTATGAAGTAATTCAGATGTCGTTGCTGAAAGGTTATTCTACAGGTGGAACCATTCATCTTGTAATTAATAATCAAGTAGGATTTACGACTAACTATACGGATGCCCGTTCAAGTACGTATTGTACGGATATCGGAAAAGTAACATTGTCTCCTGTATTCCATGTGAATGGTGATGATGTTGAAGCGTTGATTTATACGATTCGTTTAGCTATGGAATATCGTCAGACTTTCCATCAGGATGTGTTTATTGATATTTTATGTTACCGTAAATACGGACATAACGAAGGGGATGAACCAAGATTTACGCAGCCTTTGTTGTACAAAGAAATTGCAAAGCATTTAAATCCTCGTGAGATTTATAATCAGAAGTTGTTATCAGAGGGAATTGTTGAGGCTAACCTTGCGAAGGAAATGGAAAAGTCGTTCAAAGACCTATTGCAAAGCAACCTTGATAATTCAAAGCTTCGTGAGAAAACAAAGGTGACACCTTTCATGGAAGGCCGATGGTCAGAATATCGTTTAAGTACTCCTTCCGATTTTGATCAGTCGCCAAAAACAGCAGTCGATAAAAAAACGATAGTTGCTATTGCAGAAAAAATAACCTCGCTTCCTTCCGACAAAAAATTCTTCAATAAAATTGTTCGTCTCTTCGACGACCGTAAGCAAATGATGAAAGAGCCTGGTCGCCTAGATTGGGCAATGGGTGAATTACTTGCTTATGCAACATTGATGAATGAAGGCTATCCCGTTCGCGTGAGTGGTCAGGATGTTGAGCGTGGTACATTTTCCCATAGGCATGCCGTTATACGCTTAGAAGATTCTGAAGAGCAGTATGTACCTTTAAACAACATTTCTGATAAGCAAGCACCGTTTTATATTTATAACTCGTTATTGAGTGAGTATGGTGTACTCGGATTTGAATATGGTTATTCATTTGCATCTCCTGATTCATTAGTTATCTGGGAAGCACAGTTTGGTGATTTTGGTAATGGAGCTCAAATTATCATCGATCAGTATTTAAGCAGTGCCGAAGACAAATGGCGCCGCATGAACGGATTGGTAATGTTGTTACCACATGGTTACGAAGGACAAGGGGCAGAGCATAGTAGTGCACGTTTAGAGCGTTTCTTACAATTATGTGCTGAACATAACATGCAAATAGCTAATTGTACAACCCCCGCTAATTTCTTTCACTTGTTGCGCCGTCAGATGCATCGCGATTTTAGAAAACCATTAGTAGTATTTACTCCTAAGAGCTTATTGCGTCATCCAAAATGTGTTTCTGAAATTGCTGAATTAACCAATGGAGGATTCCAGGAAGTAATTGATGATGCTAAAGCAACTGCAAAATCTATACGCCGAGTTGTGTTCTGTTCTGGTAAAGTGTATTACGATTTGTTGGAGCGTCAGGAAGCAGATAAAGAAAGTGGAGTAGCGGTAGTTCGTGTTGAGCAATTATATCCTTTCCCGCAAAAACAACTAGATGCAATTGTAGCGAAATATAAAAATGCAGCAGAATTAGTTTGGTTGCAAGAAGAGCCTGAAAATATGGGTGCTTGGTCGTACTTATTACGCACTTGGACCAATGTTGATTTGAAATTAATTTCGCGTGATGCATGTGCGAGTCCTGCAACAGGTTCGCATAAACAACACGATAAAGAACAGCATGCACTTATTGAAAAAGCATTTGCAAAATCAGAAATACCAGTATTAATTTAAAATATAACGTAGCGCACCTACGAAAAAAATAAAATTATGGCAGTAGAAATAAAAGTTCCTTCCCCAGGTGAGTCGATTAGTGAAGTACAAATTGCACGTTGGATTAAAAACGATGGTGATTATGTTGAAAAAGACGAAGAGATTGCAGAAATTGATTCTGATAAAGCAACGCTTACATTAGTTGCTGAAGCGGATGGTGTTTTAAAAACATTAGCTAAAGAAGGTGAAACAATAGCTGTTGGATCAGTGGTTGCTTCAATCGATACATCAGCTAAAGCTCCAGTAAAGAAAGAAACTAAGAAAGCAGAACCTGCAAAGGTAGAAGCAGTAGCAGCACCAGTAGTAGCTGTAGCCGCAAGTGCAAAAGATTCATATGCTAACGGACATCCAAGTGTAGCAGCTAAAAAGATGATGGACGAAAATAATATCGCCCCAAATCAGGTAGCTTCATCAGGAAAAGATGGTAGAATAACAAAAGGCGATGTGGTAAATGCAATGACGAATGGAACGCCACGTTTAGCAATGCCAACGCATGAAATATCTCGTGATCAGAAGCGTGAGAAAATGACAATGTTGCGCAAGAAAGTTTCTGAACGATTAGTTTCAGTAAAGCGTAATACAGCCATGCTAACTACTTTCAACGAAGTAGATATGAGTGCTGTAATGAATTTAAGAAAGCAATACAAAGATGCATTTAAAGAAAAACATGGAATTGGATTAGGCTTCATGAGTTTCTTTACAAAGGCAGTTACAGAAGCACTTCAGGCATTCCCTGCTGTGAATGCACAAATAGATGGAGATGAAATCGTATATCACAACTATTGCGATGTAGGTATTGCCGTTAGTGCTCCAAAAGGTTTGATGGTTCCTGTAATTCGCAACGCTGAGGCATTAACCCTAGCTGAAATTGAATCGACAATTGCTACGCTTGCATCTAAAGCACGCGACGGAAAAATTACTATTGATGAAATGAATGGCGGTACATTTACAATTACTAACGGCGGTGTATTTGGGTCAATGATGTCAACGCCTATTATTAATCCTCCTCAAAGTGCAATCTTAGGTATGCATAATATTGTTGAGCGTGCAGTGGTGGTGAATGGAAAAGTAGAAGTACGACCAATTATGTATCTGGCGCTTTCATATGATCATCGTATCATCGATGGCCGTGAGTCGGTGGGATTTTTAGTTAAGGTTAAACAAATGATAGAAGACCCTATTAAATTGATGACAGGCGGAACCGATCCTCTGAAAATATTATTAGGTGTATAATTTATAAAGGCTCTTCAAAAAGGGCCTTTTTTATTCTGCAACTGCAATTACCTCGTGCACTTCAGGAAGCATTTGCTTTAATAAGTTTTCAATGCCCGATTTCAACGTAACTGTTGAAGAGGGACATCCACTGCACGCCCCTTTTAAAACAACGCTTACTGTTCCGTTATCAAACGATTTAAAATGAATTGCACCACCATCACTTTCTACGGCTGGCTTTACATATTCTTCTAAAAGTTCAGTAATCTTTTTTTCTAATTCAGGCGATGAAGGAATAGATGGTCTTTCTTTCGTTTCTGCTACTACCTCGTTTACTTTGACCTCTACTTTTTTTGAAGATGCAGGAACGTGCTCAGCATCAAATGGAGATCCAATAAATAAGGGTTCGCCCGACATTAAATAACCACGAATAAATTCTCGAATGATATTGGTAACATCAAACCAGTCAACATCTGATTCTTTGTTTAGCGTTATGAAATTACTTGTGATAAAAACTTTGTTAATCCCACTGAAAGAAAATAATGAAACGGCCATCGGGCAATTCACCGCAGCTTCTTTCGATTCGTATTCTACAACACCACCTTCCAAAAGGTTTATGTTAGCTACGAATTTCATACTATTAGGATTTGGCGTAAGTTCAGCGTAAATATTAATCGGTGTCATAATTTTTCTAGGTAGTACGCAAAGTTAAACAACGCAATTTGTGTTTGGTTCACTTTCTTGTAAATTTAATTCAAACAATACTTATTGTAACTTCGCCCTTGGAATGAGCTACCAACCAGAAAACTGTTTTACCATTTCATCAGAGGATGAATTTAATGACTGTGCATTGGCCACTTTTCACTATCAGGCGGATAACGTTTTAGTTTATCAGCAATATATGCAGTTGTTGGGTATTAATCCTTTGGACGTTCATCACTATTCTCAAATACCTTTTCTTCCAGTTTCTGTTTTTAAATCTAAGTCGATTATTTCGGCACAGCAAATACCAGAAATTATTTTTACCAGCAGTGGCACAACAGGTATGATTACCTCGCAGCATCAGGTTGCCAAAGTTGATTTATATGAACAAAGTTTTAATCGGTGCTTTGAAATGTTTTATGGGCCCGTTCATGACTATTGTATCATTGGATTATTGCCTGCTTATTTAGAGCGCAGCGGATCAAGCCTCGTTTACATGGTTGATCAGCTGATAAAGAATAGCAAACATATTAACTCAGGATTTTATTTAAATCAATATGCGGAGTTGCAGCTGTTGCTACAACAACTGAAAACGCAAAAGCAAAAAACAATTCTGATTGGTGTTACATTCGCTTTGTTGGATATGGCAGAAAATTTTTCGGTCGATTTCCCAGAGTTAATTGTGATGGAAACAGGAGGCATGAAGGGCCGGAGGAAGGAAATTGTTCGCGAAGAATTACATCAGGTACTAACAAAAGGTTTTGGTGTAGAAAAGATTCATTCAGAATATGGAATGACAGAACTTTTGTCGCAGGCGTATTCAAAAGGTAATGGATTATTTAAGTGTCCTCCTTGGATGAAAATATGTATCCGTGAAATTAATGATCCGAAGCAACTGGTAAATGATGGTATAACTGGCGGGGTTAATATTATTGACTTGGCAAATTATTTTTCATGTTCCTTTATTTCAACGCAGGATTTAGGCAAAATTCATCCCGATAATCAGTTTGAAATAGTGGGGCGTTTTGATAACGCAGATTTACGTGGTTGTAATTTATTGGTTCAGTAAAAATCTACTATAATTTAGACTCATTTCATCTTGTAAATAGATTGGTTTAAGTTACATTTGCGCTCGCATGGAAAACACGTTGCCTGCATCAAATACCTTGGAACTAAAACAAAAACTTCGCGATTATTCACAGCTCACAAAAATGAGACTTGCTACGCTAGTGGTTTTCTCTGCGGCAATGGCCTTTATGACAGCACCTGGTGAAGTTGATTTTGTCAAAATGGGATGGTTGGTTTTAGGTGGATTTTTAGTGACAGGCTCTGCCAACGGATTTAATCAGGTGATGGAGCGGGAGCTTGATAAGTTAATGGACAGAACTAAATCAAGACCATTACCCTCAATCAGAATGGGCGTTAACGAAGCATTAATGGTATGTATAGTTACGGGCTTAGTAGGGGTTTTTATTTTATGGTATTATACGAATCTGGCAAGTGCAGTTTTAGGACTCTTAGCTATTTTACTTTATACATTAGTTTATACACCTATGAAGCGTAAGTCGCCAATAGCAGTGTTTATTGGAGCGGTACCTGGGGCTATTCCTCCTTTATTAGGATGGATTGCTGCAACAGGAAACTTTAATACGGCTGCATTGTTATTATTTGCGATACAGTTTTTATGGCAGTTCCCGCACTTTTGGGCAATTGCGTGGGTGATGGATGACGATTATAAAAAAGCTGGATTTAATTTATTGCCAACAGGGAAGAGAGATAAAGGATCTGCCATGCAAACGGTTTTATATACGATAAGCCTTGTTCCCGTTGCAGTTATGCCATGGGTATTTGGTGTTTCAGGATGGCTTTCGTTAGTGCTCATGCTTGCAGTAACATTTTACTTTCTGTTTCAGGCAGTGCAGTTATACAGAGATTGCACAATTGAGTCGGCCAGAAAATTAATGTACGGGTCATTCTTCTATCTTCCAGTAGTTCAAATAGCAATGGTAATTGATAAAATAGGTTAATCTATGGAAAATACAATCTCACAAAACACAAACGGAACAGAACCGATGATTCCTACACAAAAAATATTATTGTGGATAGCATTAGCAGGTATCATCATGTTTTTTGCAGCTTTGATGTCGGGCTATATTGTCCGTCAGGCAGAGGGTAATTGGCTGGTATTTGAAATCCCATCCATGTTTTATGTTTCAACGGTTGTCATTCTTTTAAGTAGTTTGACAATGGAATTGTCTAAGTCGGCAATCAGAAAGGATGAGAATAAAAAGGCTTACCAGTATTTAGCTTATACATTAGCATTAGGGTTAGTTTTCGTTGTTTGTCAGTTTATGGGCTGGAACCAACTAGTTGCAAATAACATCCATTTTTCTGGCGGAAATCCATCGGAATCATTCTTTTACGCGATGTCGGGTTTGCACCTTGCCCATTTATCCTTTGGAGTAATAAGCATGTTGGTAACAACATATAAAGCAAAAAAGAACCGCTATTCTGCGAAAAATCACTTGGGAATTTCACTTTGTGCCATATATTGGCACTTTTTAGATTTTCTTTGGTTGATTTTATTTGTATTTTTGGCGCTCTTTAGATGAAATTTAGATAATCTTTAAACTTTAAAACACTCTAACTACCGTATGGCTGCAGAAGCTACACTTAACAACGAAAACTCTAACTCCAAACCTTGGGGTGGAGGAGTTTCTCCATTTGGAATCAGCTGGGGAAAAATGATGATGTGGTTCTTCCTTGTGTCGGATGCATTTACATTCTCCAGTTTAATTATTGCGTATGGTGCATTTCGTCACCGTCATACTCAGGTGTGGCCTACTGCGAATGATGTGTTTACGCATTTTCCGTTTGTTCACGAACACTTGCCTTTGGCTTATGTAGGGTTAATGACCTTCATCCTTATCATGAGTTCGGTAACAATGGTATTAGCTGTTGATGCAGGGCATAGAAGAGATAACCGCAGTGTTGCTATCTGGATGGGATTAACTATTATCGGCGGATTTATGTTCGTTGGTTCTCAGGCATGGGAGTGGTATAATTTCATTACAGGTACACCAAAAGGAGCTTTAATTACAAACATGGGTGAGATTTACCGTTTCCCAGAAAATGCTCCTAGCTTACATGCGCACACACATACTGCAATTCCTGATTGGGCATTAATTTCTCCTGATCATAAAGTTATTTCTGATAAAGCTGAAGTAGAAAGAATTAAATCGATTTCAAAACCTATCAAAGGTGCAAACCTTGTTAATAACGAATACGGACATCCGTTGTTTGCAGATTTCTTCTTCTTTATTACGGGATTCCATGGGTTCCACGTATTTAGTGGGGTTGTAATTAACCTGATTATCTTCTTTAATGTTCTAAGCGGAGTTTATTCTCGTCGTGGTCATTATGAGCATATTGAAAAAACAGGATTATATTGGCACTTTGTCGATTTAGTTTGGGTATTCGTATTTACCTTCTTCTACCTGGTTTAATTATTCAAAATCTTAAAAAGGAAATTAGTCATGAGCGAACATCATAATCACGAAATGCACGGTTATTATACCGGCGACATTCATAATCAGTTTGTACCTGAACATTACGATCCTAAAAATCGTTCTGTTATCTGGAAAACGTTCTGGATTTTATTAATCATTACAATTGCAGAAGTAGCTATTGCATTTACAAGTATTTCTAAAGAAGTGCTAATGGTTATTTTCATTACACTTACAGTAGTGAAGGCATACTTTATTGTTGCTTTCTTTATGCACTTGAAGCATGAGAAATTATCATTGGCGTATTGCATTTTATTACCATTTATTCTAATTGTTTATTTAATAGCAATGTCGTTGACAGAAGCAAATTACTTAAACCTTTGGGATTTGATCTTTAAATAAGAGTGAAAAAATTCTGGATCTTATTCGGTTTATTGGCTGTCCCTTCCATCGCGTATTTGTATCTGCAAACAGGGAAAAACAATTTTAAACCACTCGAAATTTTAGGTCCGATAGAAGTAATTTCAAAAACCGTTGATGGTCGTCAGGTAAACGATACTGTTTATCACACTATCAACGGTTTTTCGCTTTTAAATCAGGATAGCGTTGTTGTTACTGATTCGATTTTCAAAGGTAAAATTCATATTGCGAATTTTATGTTTACTACCTGCGGATCAATTTGTCCTAAAATGTCTAATGAAATGATGCGTGTTCAACATGCATTTGAAAAAGATACCGATGTGGTTATTGTTTCTTACACGGTAGATCCAGAGCATGATACTCCATCTATTCTTAAAGAATATGCATTTAAGCATAAGGCAATTACCAATAAATGGTTCTTTCTGACAGGAGACAAAAAAACAATCTATGACTTAGCTCGTAACTCGTATTTTCTGGTTGCTGGTGAAGGTGATGGCGGCCCTGAAGATTTTATTCATTCAGAGATGTTTACGCTTATAGATAAAGATGGTAGAATTCGTGGAGGAAAAGATAAGAAAGGAAATATGCTTACATACGACGGCACTAACATTTTAGATGTAAACAGATTGATTGAAGATATTGATGTGCTGAAACGCGAATACAACAAACAATAAATAATAATACTTGTTTTAAAGAAAATCCAACTAATATGTTCTCTAATTTATCCGAAAAAACAGTATTCCGAATTGTACTCTCATTATCGGTAGTAGTTTTTTTAGTAGTAGTATTGCTTAATCAAAAAGTACTGCCTCGCCCAGAAGTATTACCTGCATTCGCAACGTTTTTACCTAAGCTAAATGCAATTATCAATGCAGCATGCACAATTCTTTTAATCCTTTCGTATCGTGCAATCAGAAGAAAAGACATCGCAACTCATAAACAATTAAACCTACTTACATTTTGTTTGTCTGCATTATTCCTTGTCTCATATGTAGCTTATCATTGGATGGCCGATGAAACAAAATTCCCTCTTGACAATCCATTAAGAACTGTATACCTTGCAATACTTATCTCTCACATTATATTAGCAGCAATCGTATTACCGTTGGTGTTGATTTCTTTCTGGTACGGATTAAACAATAAGGTAGAACAGCATCGTAAGTTAACTCGCTTTTCATTTCCAATCTGGTTGTATGTAACAACAACAGGTGTCATCGTTTATTTTATGATTTCACCTTATTATTCGTTTTAATTATTGCAAATAAAAATTGTAGTCCGTAAATTTGATTTCACTATGAAAAAAGCAATTCTTATTATCGCCTTATTGATTAATTTCTCTGTTATCACAGAAGTTAGCGCGCAATGTTCTATGTGCCGACAAGCAGCAGAGTCAGGAATTAAAAAAGGAGAGGTACAAGGACGAGGACTAAACAAAGGGATTTTATTTTTGATGGCCATTCCTTATGTATTAGGAGGCACCGCATTTATTATCTATAAAAAGAATAAACGAAAGCAAACTACAATTGAACAATAAAATTAAAGTCGGTTAATCCCGACTTTTTTTATACCATGAAAAAAGAAACAAAAGCTGCCTTAGAAAATTTAGTATTGACTTTTCAAAAAAATGCAGACGCATATCAAGCGGAAAGAATGAAAGCCTATATGCGAAACATGTTCGATTTTTATGGCTTGCAAAAAGCTAAGCGTGCTGAATTGGCAACTCCTTTTTTGAAAGAGCTTGTTGCATCATCCGAAGAAAATATCGATGAAATAGTAAAGTTTTTATGGCAGCAACCTCATCGCGAATGCCAGTATGTTGCGATGGAATATATTATGAAGGTTCATAAAAAATGGACACCAGAGACATTGTTATTATTTGAATACATGATTGAAGAAAAATCATGGTGGGATACAGTAGACTTCGTAGCTTCATCATTAGTAGGAAAGTTGCTTCAAAAGTATCCGAAGCTGGTCATGCCTTCTGTTGAGAAGTGGGATAACGAAAATCTATTTTGGTTTCATCGCACAACGCTGATTTTTCAATTGAAATATGGTGCTAAGACTGATCAGCATTTGTTGTTCGCTCAATGCGAAAAATACCTGAGTTCCAAAGAGTTTTTTATGCAAAAGGCCGTTGGCTGGGCACTCAGGCAATACAGTAAATTCAACCCCGAAGCAGTACGTAGATTTGTTTATGCCCGTCAACTGTCAACAGTAAGCCTTCGCGAGGCAAAGAAATATCTGTAAAATATCAGTATTTTATTTTTGCAGTGTAAAGAGTAGGGTTTGTATCTTTGCCTTGTTATGCTTCACAATAAATACGATAAAGCTACGCTGCAAAAGAAATTAGACAGCGAAAATTTCAAACGAATTACGCTTTCATTTTATCGTTATGTATATATTGATAACCTGGAGATGTATCGTGCCGACTTATACCGTCGCATGGAGGAGTTGGAAATTCTTGGACGAGTGTATGTGGCAAATGAGGGAATTAATTCGCAAATCAGTATTCCTGAACATAACTTCGAAGCGTTTAAAAATTTGCTTGAAAGCGATGCGCATCTGAAATCAATGCCATTAAAAATTGCAGTAGAAGATAATGGTAAGTCATTTATTAAATTAATTGTTCGCATACGTAAGAAAGTTGTTGCAGATGGTTTAGATGATAATACATTTGATGTTACAAATGTTGGTAAGCATTTGAATGCTGAAGAGTTTAATAAAGCACTCGAAGATCCTAACGCAATTGTGATTGATATGCGTAATCACTATGAAAGTGAAGTTGGCCATTTTGAAAAAGCTTTGCTGCCAGAGTCTGATACTTTTAGAGATTGCCTGCAGATGGGTCTTGATATGGTGGAGGATAAAAAGGACCATAAGATATTGTTGTATTGCACAGGTGGTATTCGCTGTGAAAAAGCAAGTGCATGGTTTAAGCATCACGGATTTGATGATGTAAACCAGTTGCATGGTGGTATTATTAATTATGCGCAAGAGATAAAAGAGAAAGGTATTCCTTCTAAATTTATTGGAAAAAATTTCGTGTTTGATGACCGTTTAGGGGAGCGTATTACAGATGATATTATTTCTACTTGTCATCAATGCGGACAACCTTGCGATGATCATACAAATTGTGCTAACGACGATTGTCATTTACTCTTTATTCAGTGTAATGATTGCAAAGAAAAGATGAAAGGTTGTTGTACACCACAATGTTTAGAAATTGCACAGCTACCCATCGTTGAGCAACGTAAATTGAGAAAAGGAAAAATTAAAACAGATACTCTTTCCGTTTATAGAAGTCGACTGCGTCCCGACTTAAAACAGATTTTGAAATATGATCATGAGTTAGCAAAATCGACGAATACAAATAGCAACTAATTATCTTTTAAGACTAAATAAAATCGTTTTTGAAAATCCGTATCACTGATGCGGATTTTTGTTTTCATGAAATAACTAAGCGTTTGTAATTGAATATAAACGGTTAATAACCGAATAATTATTTTCTATCTACTAATTTTACCGCGGTCCCGAGGTTTTCTCGGGATTCGGTGGGGCTGCTGTCCCCCCATGGTATTGAGTGCTGACTTTTGAGCAGTTTTAATTACTTAAAACTAATAGTCTTTAAAATTCTGAGTTTTTAAATTACTAATGCTTCTAAACTAATAGTCTAGTTTTATATCCCAAATTTATTTCTACTTAACTCCCTTATTGCGAGCTTTTAAAGTCTCATAATTTTTGATTTGTCAATAACTTAGAAAGTAATACTCGGGAAATTGACATTTGGATTGTATATTTGTAATTGCCTCAAATATATAGTCAAAAGAAATGGAAAAAAGATGGGTGTTATTGCCTACAGGAAATTCGGAAACCATCCAAAAGTTGGCGGGGGAGTTGAATATCCATCCCATTTTAGCGCAGTTATTAGTGCAGCGTGGAGTAAATACATTTGATGAGGCTAAGCATTTTTTCAGACCTTCTTTGAGTGACCTACATGATCCTTTTTTAATGAAGGATATGGATAAGGCGGTCGAGCGAATTTCCACTGCTATTTTAAATAAAGAGAAGATTCTTGTTTATGGCGATTATGATGTGGATGGAACTACAGCTGTTTCGTTGGTCTATACTTTTTTGCATAATCAATATGTTAATGTTGAATACTACATTCCGGATCGATATAAGGAAGGATATGGGATTTCATTGCAAGGAATCGACTATGCCAAAGAACATGGTTTTAACCTGATTATTGCACTCGATTGCGGAATAAAAAGTATTGATAAGATTGAATACGCTAATAAATTAGGTGTCGATTTTATTATTTGCGATCACCATCGACCAGGAAGCGAGCTTCCCGATGCAGTAGCTGTTCTAGATCCTAAACGTGCCGATTGTGAATACCCTTATAAAGAATTAAGCGGTTGTGGAGTAGGGTTTAAGTTAATACAGGCAATAGCTCAGCAAAAAGGAATTCAGTTTGATGATTTAACACAGTACCTCGATTTGGTGGCTGTGTCTATTGCTGCTGATATTGTACCGATTACAGGCGAGAACAGAATTCTTGCATTTTACGGATTGAAATTGTTGAATGAAAATCCTCGTCCAGGATTCAAAGCAATACTAGAACTAAGCAATTTTAAGAAAGACGAAATAACAGTTAACGATGTTGTGTTTTTAATTGCACCACGCATTAATGCTGCAGGCCGAATTGAATCTGGAAAGAGTGCTGTGGAACTGTTAGTTTCAAAAAATGATAATGTTGCCGGATTACTTGGCGATGGTATCAATGAACATAATTTGAAGCGTAAAGATTTAGATGCAAGTATTACCGAACATGCGCTTCAGCTTATTGAAGAAAGTGAAGATCATAAATATCGTAAGTCAACAGTGTTGTATAATTCTGCCTGGCATAAAGGCGTGATTGGTATTGTGGCTTCACGTTTAACAGAAAAGTACTACCGACCTACAATCGTACTAACAAAAAGTAATGATGAAAATAATATGGTGTCGGGGTCAGCACGCTCGGTGAAAGATTTTGATGTTTATAATGCTATTGAAAGTTGTAGCGATTTGTTAGAGCAGTTTGGTGGACATATGTATGCGGCAGGATTAACAATGAAAGAAGAGAATGTGCCAGCGTTTATTGAACGCTTCGAAGAAGTGGTGTCGTCAACAATAGAAGACAGAATGCTCGTGCGTGAAGTAGAAATCGATGCTGAATTAAATCTGAACGATATCAATCAGAAGTTTTTTAATATATTGAAACAGTTTGCGCCATTTGGCCCTGGTAATATGTCGCCTATTTTTAAATCATCTAACTTGCGCGATAACGGCAGAGGTAAAGTAGTTGGTAACAATCATCTTAAATTAACGCTTGTTCAGCATGAAGATTATGAGTCTACTTTTGATGGTATCGCATTTCAATTAGGACATCATCATCCGCAAGTAGAACAACAAGATGCTTTTGAAATAGTATATCACATTGAAGAAAATAACTTCAACAACCGTACAACCCTTCAGTTGAATATAAAAGATCTGAAGTTTGTTAAATCGGATGTGATGGCCAAAGTTTAAAATCACTTCGAGTGATTAGTCTAACGGCAGCCCCTATCCTAATAAAATAATTTTCTGCTGGATGATAGCTGGATTTATTATCACTACCAGCAGCTTTAAATTCGTATAGCCTATTTACCGATTGGCCACCTTCTACTAAGAATACAATACCGATTTTCTGATCCTTGTTAATCAGATAATAATTCAAATAAAGTTTTACGTGCCCTTCTTTGTCGCGAAAGTAAGAATGGTAACCTTCGCTATACGACTCTTCAATTCCTCGAAAAGCAAATCCTGCATGAACTTTATTAAAAGAAACATCTACGTTAGCTGAATTAGGTAATAGTCCCCAACAGTAAATATTCTTGGACGCTTTCCATTCAAAACCTAGGAGCGGTAAAAAGTTATTTCCCCAACACTCGCGATTATAATAAAGCCCGCCTTTTAATTTGAATTTAGCATTGTAGGTTTTTGTGTAAAGAAAGGCTCCACCCAACTGGTCGGTGTACTTTCCAAAGCTTCTTTCATATACTTTATTTTGACGATAAACTAATGTTGCACTTATGCTGTTTTGATTTTCAAATTTATAGATGAATGTTAAAGGAAGTGCATAGGAAATATAATGTTGATGAAATCGACTGTAAGCTGTTGTGGTTGTGTTCCCGTTTTGTTGTGTCGTTAAGGTGCTATCACTTTGCTGATAAATTTTATTATTTATCTCAGGACTAATCAATAATAGTTTTTTATCGCTTAGCTTTAATGGGGCGTTAAATAGGTAAGACTTCCATTCGTGATTAACCTTGAATTCATCTTTGCCTTTATATAATTTCGAAATAGATGTTTGAGCGTATTGTATATTCAGTAAATCAATAAATGGTTGTGAAAAAGCATCGCTGCTAAGAAATATGTAAGTTAAAACAAGTATAAGTTTGCGCATCTGTCGAAGATAAAAATAATGTAAATACATGCGAACTATTTAGTATGTAGTTTTTTAGTATCATTGTTGAATAATAATTGCTTTATGATTCGAGTATTTATTTCATCAATAATTACAGCACTCCGCTACCAAGGAAATGTAATTACGCGAATGGAATTGTTTACTAAACTATTTTCGCTTTCTCTTTTGCGCAAAACAGAAAAATCCCGCGACAAAGAGGTTGCAACCAGCATTTTTGGAAATAAATTTTATGCGTTTAGTTATCATACATTGAATTACTTAATCAGAGAGATATTTGTTAACGATGAATATCAATTTAAAAATTCAAATGCCAATCCTTTAATCATTGATTGTGGCGCCAACATTGGGATGTCTGTATTGTACTTTAAACGTTGTTATCCTCAATCGACCATAATTGCCTTTGAACCAAATCCCACTACTTATAGTTTGCTCGATAAAAATGTAAAGTCGTTTGAATTAAAAAATGTCACGTTGCATAATCTTGCTTTAGCTAATTCTGTAGGTAGTATCCCGTTTCATTTTAACGATGATAAAGGAACGCTTACGGGATCTATTCAATCGAACCGAGGTGGTAAACGAGTAGTAGAAGTTAAATGTGAAAAGCTATCAAGTTTTATTAATGAGTTGGCGCAGGTCGATTTGATAAAAATGGATGTGGAAGGTGCTGAATTAAAAATTGTGGAGGACCTGATGCAGTCTGGTGCTATTTCAAAAGTAAAAGAGTTGATAGTTGAATATCATCATAACATACCTGGAGAAAATAATTCACTTTCACACTTTCTGAAAATGTTTGAGCAGGCAGGTTTTGATTATAGTATTCGCACTGGTTTTTCATCGCTGGGTGTAATGCAAGATGTGTTGTTACATTTGTATAGAAAATAATTTTTTCACGCATCAATTATTAAATGATAAACGTAGCTTCACGCCGTGAAAAGTAAGTTTATTACTCCTGGTGTAAAGTACATGCTGCTCTCCACTTTTTGGTTTGCACTCATGAATGTAATGGTGAAAAAACTTTCTTACCTGCCATCTATGGAGTTGGTTTTTTTTAGATGCACCGTTGCGAGTATTATCGGATTTACATTATTAAAAAATCAAAATATTTCATGGATTGGGACAAACCGCAAGTTGCTTTTTTTACGAGGCTTGTTTGGGACAATTGCACTTTATACTTTCTTTTTAACATTGAAGCATATGCCTATTGGAACCGCGGTTACTATTCAGTATTTGTCGCCGGTTTTCACAACTATTTTTGCTGTATATATACTTCGTGAAAAAGTAAAGCCCATTCAATGGTTGTTTTTTCTCATATCATTTATTGGGGTATTGGTTATTAAAGGATTTGATGCCCGTATAAGTGGAACTATGCTAGCAGTAGGATTGTTTTCGTCAGTTTTTTCTGCACTCGCTTATAATATGGTTCGATCACTGAAACAAAAGGAGTATCCGTTAGTTGTAGTACTCCATTTTCAATTGTTCGGTGCTGTTGCAGGTGCTGTTTTTACGTTGTTCGATTATCAAGCTCCAATTGCATTTGATTGGATTTATATTTTACTGATTGGGATAGTAACTCAATTAGGTCAGTATTACCTTACCAAATCGCTGCAGGCCGAAAAGATTGCTAAAGTTTCTATTCTTAATTACCTCGGAATTATTTACGCCTTGTTTTTTGGATGGTGGCTCTTCGATGAGCACCAGCACCTTAGTACTTTAATCGGTATTTTATTGGTTGTAGGAGGCGTTGTGATTAATATTTTAATCGCAAATAAGAAAAACCCTATCTGATTTCCCTATTCAGCACTCATAATTGCCTGCTCAACAACTATTGATTGCAGGAGTACGGTGGATGCCTTTACTTTACGAATAGCAAATTAATGCTAATCAATTTAGTCTTATCTAATCGTTCTTTATACAGAAAAGTTCAGAGGCTTTTCAAAGCGTGGAATAAAGCGACCCCCCGAAGGTCGCTTTATTATTTTCAGTAATTTTGCACCTCTGTATCATGGCTAAATATCCCGAACACAAACAACTAAATTTGCCTGCTGTAGCTGATGATGTGCTTCAGTATTGGCAAGATAAAAGCATTTTTGAACGCTCTGTATCGGAGCGCGAAGGTAAACCTGCGTATACTTTCTACGAAGGACCACCATCTGCAAACGGATTACCTGGTATTCACCACGTAATGGCTCGTAGCATAAAAGATATTTTTTGTCGCTATAAAACACAAAAAGGATTTCAGGTAAAACGCAAAGGCGGATGGGATACTCATGGATTGCCAATTGAAATCAGCGTTGAGAAAACACTAGGAATTACTAAGGAAGATATCGGTAAGAAAATTTCTATTGAAGATTATAATAAAGCCTGCCGCAAGGAGGTGATGAAGTATAAGTCGGTATGGGATGACCTTACCCGTAAAATGGGGTATTGGGTCGATCTTGAATCCCCGTACATTACGTTCGAAAATAATTACATCGAAACTTGCTGGCATTTACTGAATGAGCTTTACAAAAAAGATTTACTCTACAAGGGTTATACAATCCAGCCTTATTCGCCAGCTGCTGGTACAGGATTAAGTTCGCATGAATTAAATCAGCCGGGCACTTACAAAATTGTAAAAGACACGACGGTGGTTGCGCAGTTTAAAGCCATCGAAAATGATACGAGTAAGTTTTTATTTGAGAAGGCAAATGCTCCGGTTTATTTCCTTGCCTGGACAACTACTCCATGGACACTTCCTTCAAATGCCGCACTTGCAGTAGGCGCAGATATTACCTATATATTAGTTAGAACATTTAATCCCTATACTTTCGAACCTGTTTGTGTAGTACTCGCAAAAGAGTTATTCTCGAAACATTTCAATCCGAAGAATGCGGAGCTGGTGCTTGAAGAATATCAGCAAGGCAATAAAGCGATTCCGTTTAAGGTGATTGATGAGTTTAAAGGGAAAGCCCTTCAGGATATTTCTTACGAGCAGTTAATGGCCTATGTGCAACCGGAGGGAAATGCGTTTCGTGTTATTACTGGCGACTTCGTTTCTACCGAGGATGGAACAGGTATCGTGCATATTGCACCAACGTTCGGTGCCGACGATTTTCGTGTAGCAAAACAACATAATGTACCAGCAATCATGGTACAGGATGAGAACGGTAAGGCAGTTCCGTTAGTTGATAAGCAAGGTCGCTTCGTTGAAGAGGTATCAGACTTTGCGTTGGAATACGTGAAGGAAGAATATCTCAACGAAACAGAAAAAGAAGAGGCACTTGTAAAGCAAGGTCGCGATAAATATTTGTCTGTTGACGAGCGTATCTCTATTAAATTAAAAGGTGAAAATAAGGCATTCAAAGTAGAGCGTTACGAGCATACTTACCCACATTGCTGGAGAACCGATAAACCTGTTTTATATTATCCACTCGATTCGTGGTTTATAAAAACTACCGCTTGTAAAGAGCGAATGATTGAACTCAATAAAACCATCAACTGGAAGCCTGAAAGTACAGGTACAGGTCGTTTTGGTAATTGGTTAGATAATCTTGTTGATTGGAATTTATCTCGCTCGCGTTACTGGGGAATTCCTTTGCCAATCTGGCGTAGCGAAGATGGAGAAGAAAAATGCATTGGCTCAATTGAAGAGCTGAAAAAGGAATTAGATAAAGCAGTAGCAGCAGGTGTAATGGATGCTGATAAAATGAAAGCGTTAAACCCTGATAGCCCTGAATTCGATTTACACCGACCATATGTAGATCATGCTGTGTTGGTGTCATCTACAGGATTACCAATGCATCGCGAACCAGATTTAATTGATGTTTGGTTTGATAGCGGTGCTATGCCGTATGCACAATGGCATTTTCCATTCGAGAATAAAGAAATATTTGAAAAAGCATTTCCGGCAGATTTTATCGCAGAAGGGGTTGATCAAACACGTGGATGGTTCTTTACGCTACATGCGATTGCAGTTATGTTGTTTGATAGTGTTGCATTTAAAAATGTTGTATCAAACGGATTAGTGCTGGATAAAAACGGCAATAAAATGTCGAAGCGTTTAGGCAATGCGGTAGATCCTTTTGAAACATTAGAAGCTTATGGTCCTGACGCAACACGCTGGTATATGATCAGCAATGCGCAACCATGGGATAATTTAAAATTCAATGCTGAAGGAATTGGTGAAGTACAGCGAAAATTCTTTGGTACACTTCATAACACGTATTCTTTCTTTGCACTCTATGCAAATATCGATGGATTTAATTTTTCTGAAAAAGAAATTCCGTTGGAAGAACGAACAGAATTGGATCGTTGGGTATTGTCATTGTTGAATTCGTTGATAGTGGATGTGGATGACTGTTATAACGACTACGAACCTACTAAAGCTACACGCTTGATTACTGATTTTGTTACTGAGCATTTAAGTAATTGGTATGTTCGTTTAGGTCGCCGTCGTTTCTGGAAAGGAGATTATTCATCAGATAAAATAGCGGCTTATCAAACGTTATATACATGTCTTGATACAATAGCTCGTTTGATGGCTCCAGTAGCTCCGTTTTATGCCGATCGTTTATTCCGTGATTTAAACTTTACTTCGGGAAAGGATAAAAATGAAAGTGTTCATCTGGCTGATTTCCCTGTGAGTGATGCTACTATCATCAATAAAGAGCTTGAAGCACGCATGCAATTGGCGCAGGATATTTCTTCAATGGTATTAGCTTTAAGAAAGAAAGTCAATATTAGAGTGCGTCAGCCATTACACCGAATTATGATTCCTGTAAGTGATCAAGATTACAAAAATCGTATTGAAGCAATTCGCGATTTAGTATTAAGTGAAGTGAATGTGGAGGAGCTGGAGTATATGTCGGAGGATAATTCCATTTTGATAAAAAAGGTAAAACCAAACTTCAAGGCACTTGGACCAAAAATCGGAGGACTTATGAAGCAGTTGGCAGTAACGGTAGGAGAACTTAGTCAAGAGCAAATAGCACACTTGGAAAGAGAAGGGATGTTGCCTTTACATTTCGGTGAAGTTATCTTTGATTTATTGTTATCGGATGTGGAAGTGTTAAGCGAAGATATTCCTGGTTGGCAGGTAGCTAATCAAGGCCGTTTGACCGTTGCATTAGATATTACAATCACAGAAGACTTGAAAGAGAAAGGGTTAGCTCGTGAAGTGATTAATCGTATTCAAAATCTCCGTAAGGATAATGGCTATGAAGTAACCGACCGAATCACGGTTAA
>CANGJU010000009.1 GCA_947453935.1 Bacteroidota bacterium
CAACAACGTTAATATAATTGACAGCCGTCTTTGTTCTAACACATCCACCATTAAAAACTTTTAAAGTCACAGTATATATACCTGCTTGTGTATAAGTGTGTATTGGAAATGTATCAGTAGATGTGGTGCCATCTCCAAAGTCCCAAAAGTAGGAGAATCCATATAAACTTAAATTGTTAAATGATATGCTGCTACCCAAACAAACAACTGGATTAACAACATTAAAATCGGCGCTTGTATTGGTTACATTAATTTGCTGCGGCAAATAAAAAGTATCAATGCAATTAGAAAAATCAGTCGTTATAATAAATGCATTATAAGTTCCTACTGAATTATAGGCATGTGTTGGCATGAAAGAATTAGATGTTGATCCATCGCCAAAGTGCCATACACAAGAAACAAAGTCCCAATTTCTAGTTATATCAAATTGAATAGAGTTATTAATACATTCATCATATGAACTTGCACTAGCAGTATTTAAATGTCCTACCGTAACAACTGTATCAATTTCAGTTATACATCCTGATCCAATAGTTAAGGTCAAACTCACTGAATAAGCTCCTGCACTATCATAGGTGTGGAGTGGGTTTGCAATGGATGAAAAAGTTCCGTCGCCAAAGTTCCAATTATAGGTAATAACATTTGGAGTTGTACAATTGAATTGTACTACGTATGGCTTACAAGTACTCATTAATGTAAAATCAATTGGTTTTTTTACATAGGGTACTACTTCTACAATTGCAAACGGATTAAATGTTTGGGTACACCCACCAGGCATTGTTGTAGTTAAAGTAACTGTATATATACCAGCGTTCATATAAAGATTTGAACCGTTTTGTGAGGTGGAAGAATTACCATCGCCAAAGTCCCAGCTCCATGTGTTGCTAGCTGATGTTGGATCAAGAAAAGTATATGGATCGCCTAAGCAAATTTTAATTGTATCAGGTAATGTATAATTGGTAGTTGGATCTACAACTGTTATGTAATTTAATTTTGTTGTAGTATCTATACAGCCAAATGAATTGGTAACTACCAATGAAACAGGGTATGTTCCAATAGCATTATATGTATGCGTTGGATTTTGTAGTGGAGAACTTGTTCCATCTCCAAACAACCACAGGAAACTTACTATATTAGTTTGATTAGTAGTATTAGTAAATTGAACAGTCATGCCGGGACAGCCAATTTTAGGTGTAGCCTGAAACTGCGCATCGGGGTCGTAAACTTTAAGAGCTGGTGCAATTCTAATCGAATCTGAACATCCATTTTGAGATATAGCAATTAACGAAATCGGATAGGATCCCCCAATAGAATATGTTTTAGTTGGTTCAAACAAATTCGATGTAGTATTGCCAAATGTCCATAAATAACTTGTTGCTCCAACAGACGAGTTTATTGTCTGAATAGTGAATGGTGCGCATCCTGTATCTTGTACTAATGAAAATGCAGGAGTTGGTTTCGAATCGAGTTTGATATATTGATTCTTTATAATACTTCCATTACATCCGCTATTGGTTGTTACCGCAAGAGTAATGGTGTATTGTCCTGGATTATTATAAGTATGATTAGGAGATTTTATGTTTGATGTAGATCCATCGCCAAAATCCCACAACCATGAATTGGCATTTGCAGTTGTTGCATTAAAATGGATTGACGTTGGTGCACAACCGTTAGTATCACTAGTTGTAAACGAAGGAACTAATGTATTGCCAATATGAATAAAGTTGCTCTGTGAAATGGTGTCATAACATCCGTTCGAATTTCCTGCAATTAGAGTAACAGTAAAGTTTCCTGTTGATGAATAAAGATGAGATGGATTTTGTAAAGTTGAATTGGTTCCATCGCCAAATGTCCACGACCATGATGTACTTCCAACGGTATAATCAGTAAAGTTAAAAGTTGTATTTACATCACAAGTTGAGGTAGAATTAGATATAAATTGTACAACAGGTTTTGGGTATATTGTTATAAGTGAATTTTTAATTTGAATATCCTGGCAACTATACGAACTAGTAGCTATAAGTTTTACATTATAATTACCTGCATTAAGATATGTATGAGTTGGGTTAGGGTCAATTGATGAGGTTCCATCACCAAAATCCCATATATAGGATATTGCATTAGAGGAAGAATTCGTGAATTGAAATGAATTGTCTAATGCGCATCCAGTTGTTTGTGAAACAGAAAAATCAGCAATAGGATTGTCTACTACTGTTATTGTTTGAGTTGTTGAATCTTTTTGTCCGTTAGGACCAAATACAACAAGACTAACATTGTAAAGTCCTGGTGTAGTATATACTGTTGTTGGATTATTTGCGGCAGATGTATTGGTATTCCCGAAATACCACATGCAAGTATTATAGTTATTAGACGTGTTTGTGAAATTAACCATTAAAGGAGCACATCCAATTGTTTTGTTTGATGTAAATGATGATGACGGTGTTTGTGCAAATGAAAATCTATGTAGCATTAATAGGTAAATTAATGCTACATAGAAAATCTTATTTCTTAACGACCGGCACATAAAAATTGGTTGGTAGGTTTAGGGTTGGTTATTAGGTATGAGAGCGTATTCTATTTTTCGTCGTTGCCTTGCGCGTAGTTATTAAAGTTTGATGCTTGATTGATGATTGAATTAACAGAACTGTAAAGTTGATCACCTTCTTTAGTTATTTTCTTTACACGGTAGTAAGAAAACCCTGCTGGAGGTGCTTGGTCAATCCAAGAATAGTAAAGTTCAATTTGTGCTCCAACACCTTCTTTAACACCAACAGATAAATAATCTGTACCATTAGTAGAACGTTCTACCACATATACACAATCATCGGTTTCATTTTTTGAAGTCCAGCTAACGAAAACCTTTCCTGAGTTGTATACCGTATTATAATTGTATATGTTCATGGAGTTTTGACTTTCTGCTGAAAGCATTTGGTTGTTGCTTGGCGCACCTTGTCCATTTGCTGTAGTAAAGCTAGATAGCGTCATTAGAAATGCGATTATTTCAATAAGAAACAAGTAACGGAAAGATGATCCTTGTTTTTCTTCACGATTGAAATAACGTTTAGGTTTTGAATACATAAGCATACGATTATTGCGAACTGCTTTGTAGAAATCCTGGGTGTGAGCTGAATGATTCATAATATTTTGTTTTTAATTATTTGCAATTTACAAGGCTCTTTACGACGATAATTATTAAAGGTTACAACTTATTTGCATTTGTAAGATTTGACAAGAATATTGCGAATGAAGATTATTTAAATCTTTCTTTTAAATCGAACTTTTTAACGAGGTCTTTTTTATTATGGTTTCAAACACAGGATTTTTTATTCCTATTTTATAACCTTAATTGAAAACCTCCGTATTAAGCATCAAAAACCAAAAAATAAAATCAAAAATCAATTTATATGGACATCCTAAGCAAAACAATCAAGAAGCTTTCTGTAGATGAATATCAAAACTTACTTTATGAAGTGTCTGGTAAGAAAAAAAACAAACCATACATGGTTTTAGAGGCTACGCGTAATAGTAATATTGATGATAGTGAATTGATGGAAATGCTACAGGTTAATGCCAGTGCATATTACACTCTCAAGTCACGCTTGAATTCAAAAATTGCCGGGATCCTAAGTAAGAAAGTGGAAAATCCAATTCAGACTTTAATGGACGAAGTTTCTCGCGTTCCGGCTCATTTGTTTGGTAATAACAGAGATTTTTCTATTAGAGCTTTACGTGAATTAGAAAAACAATTAATAGAATACGATCTAAATGCAGAACTTATCTTAGTTTATAAAACATTGGCACAGTTGCACGTGTTTTCGGAAGAGTATGATTATTTCGAGAACAAGTACAAACGACATGTTGCATTTTCATTAGCTGTATCAAAAGCTGAAAATATCTTTTTCAAATTATTAAAGAAGATAGGAGAGTATCAGCTAAATCAAAGCGACATAGATCAAGAGGAAATTGTAATGATGAAGCGTGAACTCTCTAATATTTGTGAGCTTTATGATTCTCATAGATTATTTGTGTTATTTAATATTGCTAAAGTTTATTACTTGTGTAATGTACAAGTAAATAATGAAGGACTGGCGTCTCGTGAAATAGAGATAGATACCACACTTCAAAAGATGAATGATATTTTTGAGAAGTATCCGCTTGATACTTTTTATCAAAATATTAAAGGAATAACAAGCCTATTGTATTTTGAATATTATACTAAGACAAAAAATGTAGTTCGTGCCGATTATTATTTAAACAAGGTGCACGCAATTTTACCTGAATTAGCTGAGAAGCCAACTATGCACTTTTTTCTGATTCAGTTCCTACATGCTAAAATTTCAAAGTATAATCTTGATTCAAATCTAGAACAGCTTTCATTTGGATATGAAACTATCGAAAGTCAATTGGATATTAAAGAGAATGAAACATATCATTTAGTATCTGCCTACCGTTATATGGCAACAGTTAAGTTTTATTCAAAGGACTTTCAAGGTGCTGCAAAAAAAATTAATCAGCTGCGTAATAGAATTCCTTTAAAGCAGCATTTAGTTGCTGATGTAGATAATAAAATATTCCAGGCTCTTCAATATTGTATTTTAGGCGAGGATAGTCTTTGCATGCAGATAGTAAGTAGCTTAAAACGTCAGATAAAGGATAACGAGTCGCAATTTGAATCTACAAGATCGATGATCAAGATTCTTAAAGCTGCACTTAAGCCAGCAGATTACCGCAAGAAAATGAAGAAAATTGCCGAAATGTGGACAGAGTTTGAATCTATCAACAAAACGCCATTTTTTGTAATGAAAAATATTAAGCTGGATGAAACCACTTTGCGAAAAATGTGTAATCCGATTAAGAGTTAAATAAAAAAGTCCCGAATATTTCGGGACTTTTTTATTTAAAAATCGATTGCATTTAAATACTTTTCGTTGAGAGGTTTGTTTACATATTTGTATACAAACTTGTTTGTAGAGGCTTTGTTAATGTCCTCAGGACTGATAGAAGAGGAAAGGACAATTATTTTGCAGTTGCCTTTTAAATCTTCATTTAAATTCTCGAATTCAGCCAAAAATGCAAATCCATCTTTACCTGGCATATTCAAATCAAGGAAGATTACCTGAGGGAATTCGTTAACATCATTCAATGATTGTAAAAATGTTAAAGAATCATCAGTGGAATTCTTTACAATTACTTCAGCTGAAAAATTACTTGCTGAAATCATTCTTTCGTTAATGAAGTTATCAATCTCATTATCATCTATGAGCAAAACTCTTTTGAAGCGTGCTTCCATTCTTTTTATGAGATTGAAAATTAACTGTTTGTGGTGATGGGCGGAATCGAACCGTCGACACAAGGATTTTCAGTCCTTTGCTCTACCAACTGAGCTACATCACCTGTTGAGGGCGCAAAAGTATGATAATTTTATCAATTTCAAATCTATTTCAAGAAATTAAAACTAGAATAATTCATTTTTTTTAAAATCAAAAGTAAACTCCAGCAATTAATTCACTTATTTTGTGATAATGAATTTAACTATTGACCTCGGAAATACCGCTTTAAAGTGGGCTGTTTTTGAAGATAAAAATTTGATTTTCAGAGGCAAATTTGATTATTCGAACTTGATTGAGGATTTAAAGTCCCTGGAAAATTTGAATATCATCAAGGTCGCTTTCACATCAGTAATACAAGTTCCGGAGGAACTAAGAAATTTCTTAAATCGATATGATTTTGTATTTCCAATTAATAAAAATAGCAAAATACCTCTTAAAAATATTTATGAAACTCCGCAAACACTCGGTCTCGATAGGCTTATGAATGCCGTTGCTGCGAATTATTTATTCCCCAACCATGATTTACTAATTATCGATTCTGGTACATGTTTAAAGATAGACTTTGTTTCAAAGCAAAATGAATTTGTAGGCGGAGCAATTGCCCCAGGATTAAATATGCGATATAAAGCACTTAGTCAATTTACTCATCAATTGCCTTTATTAGAGCCGAAGGCGTTTAATAATTTAATAGGAAAAAAAACAAATGATTCAATCCATAATGGCGTAATGTCAGGTATGGCAAATGAAATTATTGGGGCAATTAATAATTACTCAGAACTTTATCCGGATCTTAAATTAGTTATTACTGGTGGCGACTATCATTATTTTCAAGATATCATTGAAAAAAAAGCCATATTTGCAGAGCCAGATTTGACACTGATAGGCATCAATTTAATACTACTATACAATATCGAATGAGAAAGCAGCAAATTAAGATTTTATTTCTATCTATTTTATTATCACTTTTTTCTGGCCTAAGCTATTCTCAAAACAGTACACTTTCTCCTTATTCGAGATTTGGAATAGGAGATTTAACCTTTAAAGGATTTGCTTATCAAAGAGGTATGGCAGGTATGTCGTTGGGGTATACCAATCCATCAACAATCAATGTGAATAATCCTGCTACTTATGCTTATGACTCAATCATGGTAATGGAAATTGGGGCTAATGCTGAAGGTTTGTTCAGTAAGCAAAATGATGTTTCGACATCTGGCTTAAACGCAGATCTTAATGCGCTGGCGATGGCTTTCCCTATTTTAAAAAACAAGATTGGATTTTCATTTGGAATTATTCCATTTAGTAGTACTGGCTATAATATTATTTCAGAAAGCAATATCGATACTTTAAATACAACATCCGATATTAATTATATATACAAAGGTGCTGGAGGTTATACTAAATATTATTTTGGTGCTGGATTAAAAATTTCTAATTCACTTTCTGTCGGAGTCAATGCAAATTATCTTTTTGGTAATGTTATAAATCAACGAAAGGAAGAATTTACAAATTCGATTTTCTTTAATACAAATTATCAAGATGAATTAAGTTTGAGTGATTTTTATTTTGAATACGGATTGAATTGGAAGCGTTCATTAAAAAATGATAAATCAATTGCGATAGGAATAACAGGATCTCCTTCTCAAAAAATCAATGGTGAAAGAAACATTCTTTGGTTAAATTACAAGAAAGGTGCAACAGGATTTGATGTTATAAAAGACACTGTTTTTTTATCATTGGATAACCAAGGAGATGTAGTGTTGCCATCTAGTTATGGTATTGGCTTTTGTATTTCAAAGTTGAATAAATGGAACTACGGTGCCGACTTGAAAATTCAAAACTGGAGCGATTATGAGTCATTCGGAGTGAAGGATGATTTGAATAATAGTTTTTCGCTTTCAGCTGGTGGTAGCTATATTCCTAACAACTTGCTTTCATCAAAATATACTAGTCGTATAGAATACCGCTTTGGTGCATATTACAACAAGTCATATTTGAATCTTAACAATAAAAGCGACCTTAACGATATAGGAGTTTGTTTAGGAGTTGGATTGCCACTGAAAAGAAGTTTTCAATCTAAGGTGAACATTGGTTTGCAATTAGGTAAGCGTGGGACGCTAAATGATAATCTTGTACGAGAACAATATATTCGTTTGTCTATTGGACTAACTTTTAATGAAGTATGGTTCATCAAAAAGAAATATGATTAATAATTAATCGCAATGAGATTTCTGAAAAAGCTTTTTTTAATATTGGTGATTTCATGTGGCATTGCTTCTTGTGAAAACAATGAAAGCGAAATATCACGAATAACGGCAAGGCCAAATGATCCCGTTGAAGAGATTGCTGGTTTACAAACAATATATAGTGATTCTGGTTCTGTAAAGGTTCTTTTAGAGGCACCTGTTATGAAAAAAGTATTAGTTCCAAAGCAAATAACAGAGCTGCCTAAAGGAATGAAAATTTGTTTTTATGATGCAGAAATGAATGTTATTTCCAGAATGAAATCAGACTATGCTATTCATTATGAGCAAGAGCATCGATGGGAAGCAAGAAATAATGTAGAGGTTGTTAATTTGAAGGGCGAAAAGTTGAATACTGAGAAACTAATCTGGGATGAGCGGGAGAACAAACTGCTTTCAGATAATTTTGTTAAAATTACAACCAGTAAAGAAATTATAATGGGTAATGGGTTTGAGGCAGACCAGGATTTTAGCCATTATAAAATCTTTAATGTTACTGGCCATATTACACTTAATCAATGAATATCTTCCGACTACTTGAGGTTTGCTGGTTAATACTGACTTTATTGGCAGTATCGGTTGGTATTTATAAGAGCCTTATTGAGTCGGCATTATCAGGACTTTGGTTTTTTTTATTGGCCTTCTTTACGAGTATTTTTTGGATGTTAAGACGTGCTCAAAGAACAAAAAATGATTCTGAGGCCGATAAATAACACCACTTTTCAAATATTACTTAAAAGGATGCTTTTATCAATAAATAAAGAGTTGTATATTCGCAACCTTAAATACGGAATAAAATAGATTACTATGGCAGTTATTGAAAAAATAAGAAGCAAATCAGGTCTTCTTATTGGAATTATCGGGTTTAGTTTAGTAGCCTTCATTTTGGGTGATTTATTCTCATCAAAGAATGGATTTTTTGGTGGTTCTGATAATACAGTTGGAATTATCGGAGGTAATAAAGTCGATTTGATGGACTACAATTCTCGAGTGGAAGAGTTTGTAGAGAATTATAAATCGCAAACCCAAAATCAAACAGTTGATCAGGCTACGATGGATCAAATCAGAGAGCAAGCTTGGAATAAATTCGTTAACGATTTTGTGATGGTTTCCCAGTACAAAAAGTTAGGTCTGACCTGTTCAGCCGATGAATTATTTGATATGGTGCAGGGTAAAAACATCGACCCGCAAATTCGTCAGGCATTTACTGATCCAAAAACAGGTCAGTTTAGCCCTTCTGCGGTTATTCAGTTTTTGAAAAACAAAAACAATGATCCCAAAGCTTCTGAACAATGGGCTGCATTTGAAAAAGCACTTAAAGAAAAGCGTATCGCTGAAAAATATAACGAGCTTGTAAAAGGAGGATTGTATATTACAAAAGACGAGGCTAAAGATAATTTCATTGATATGAACAGAACAGCTTCTGTTAAGTATGTTATGATTCCTTATGCATCTTTAGTTGATACAAATATTCAGGTTTCTGAGGCTGACTTAAAAGCGGTTTACAATGAGAACTTGAAAAAATATAAGCAACAAGATTCTCGCTCAGTTGAATATGTTGCATTTAATGTAAAACCATCTGATGTTGATATCAAAGCTGCCTCCAACGATTTTTCTAAATTATTAGAAGAGTTCAGAACTACATCTAACGATTCGGCTTTTATTTCATCAAACTCAGATCAGCCGCTTGATAATACTTATCATAAGAAAGGAACATTGCCATTTAATATCGACTCTGCAATGTTTTCAGCAGCAGTAGGAACTGTAATGGGACCATATGATATGAATGGTGTCTACTCAGCATCTAAGTTGATTGCAGTAAAATCGTTGGCAGATTCAGTTAAAGCTCGTCATATCTTACTAAAGGTAGAGCCAGGTAAAACTGATGTTGCTAAGGCAACAGCTGATAGTATCATCAAAGCAATTAAAGGTGGAGCTAAGTTCGAAGATATGGCAACTAAATATTCTGTTGATCAGGCTGCGAATGCTAAGGGTGGTGATTTAGGTTGGTTTAATTACCAAATGATGGTAGAACCATTCAGTGAAGCATGTTTCAGTTCTTCTAAAGGGTCATTAATTACTGCCGAAACACAGTTCGGATTGCATGTGATTGAAGTTTCAGATATGAGTGCAGCTTCTAAGCAAGTAAAGGTTGCGACATTGGTAAAGAAGGTAGAACCAAGTGCCAAAACGATTCAAACAACATATACTAAAGCGAACGAGTTTGCAAATAAATTTAATACAGCAGACGCATTTGATAAAGGAATCAAAGATCAAAATCTGACTAAACTAGCTGAACAAAATATCCAGGAAAATAATCGTCAGGTTGGTGGTTTCGAAAATTCTCGTGAACTAATTCGTTGGTCATTCAAAGCTAAAATTGGCGAAATTTCTAAGGCTTTCGACTTTGGAAATGCATACGTTGTTGCAAAACTTACTGATATCCGTGAAAAAGGAACTTCAACTTTGGAGCAAGTTAAAGAGCAAGTAACAATGGAAGCACGTAAGGATAAGAAAGCTCAAATGTTTATTGATCAATTAACGAAAGCGGGCTCTTCAAATCTTGATGGTATTGCTGCCAATGTAAAGCAAACAATACAGGTTGCTGAAAATGTATCGTTCGCTTCTCCTTTCTTAGGAAACGCAGGGTTCGAAGGTTCAGTTGTTGGTAATTTAATGACGCTTAAAGCAGGGCAGGTATCGAAACCGATTAAAGGGAATGCTGGTGTATATGTAGTTGTAGTAAATAATTATAATGAACCTACATTGCCAAAAGAATTTAAAGATTCTGCGAACCAAATGAAGACACAATTGCAAGGTCGTGCTCAGTACGAAGTTGAAAATGCATTAAAGGAAAAGGCAGATATAACTGATCACAGAGGAAGATTCTACTAGGATTTTCAAACAAAATATAAAAGGGAGAATAATATTATTCTCCCTTTTTTTATTTCCATAAGTTCTTATGCTCAAGCTTGATTTTACCTTTAAAAAATAGCTTTGTGCTTTCGGCAAATGCTGCGGTATAATCCGACACAAAAAAATGATGCTTTGTTTTTTTACCGTTATTTAGTAATCCATTTGAATTTAAAATTTCCTTAGTATGTTGAGCAACAATCCCAGCCGTATCAAATAACGTTACTTTGCTTTTATAATACAGCTCAATTTCAGGTTTGATTAATGGATAATGCGTACATCCTAAAATTAAGCTATCAATACCTTTTAATTTCGGACGTGATAGATAGTCGTTGATAATTGTTTTTGATATTTTATTATTAAAAAAGCCTTCTTCAATCATCGGTGCAAGAAGTGGTGTCGCCAATGAGGCAACCTGTAATTTTTTGTTTTTCGATTTGATTTTTTTAGCGTAGATATCAGTTTTTATAGTTGCTTTGGTGCCTATAACACCAACCGACTTTGAGTTAGGTTGAGTGCAAACAAAATCTACAACAGGGTCGATTACATTAATAATAATTGATTTGTTACCTACATGTGCTTTTATCAAATCGAATGCGACCGATGAAATACTGTTGCATGCAATTACAATTACTTTGCAATTGTAGGTCATTAAAAAATCACTAATCGCAATAGCCCATTTCTGAATCGACTCAGGAGATTTATCGCCGTAGGGTAGGTGAGCGGTGTCGCCAAAATAAACGATTTGTTCATTCGGCATTAACTTATTTATTGCACTTGCAACTGTTAACCCTCCAATACCTGAATCAAATATTCCTAAGGGCCTTGAAGCATCACTTTTTTTCTTTGCCATATAACAAAATTGATAAAAAAATAAAAAGCCCCGAGGTTTAATCGGGGCTTTTATTAACTATTTCAATTTGCTTATTTAATTCCAAGCTTTGTTTTCACTAATGGTAGAATATCATCTGATTCCTGAGCGAAAAGTAAATTGCCTCCTGGCATACTATCAAAAATATAAGAATATCCTTTTTCCTTAGCCACAGCATTGATAGCATCTTGCGCTTTCTTAATGATTGGCCCATTTAATTCTTCTTGCTTTTTCTGTAACGATGTTTGAGCTGATTCTTGAAATGCCTGAATTCTATCTTCTAGATCTGTAATTTCTTTCTGTTTAGCTTCTTTAATTGGATCTGCCATTGAAGCTTCTTTCGATTTATAGTCAGATACCTTTGCTTGGTATTCAGCACCCATCGTTTTAAATTGAGAGTCTAATGTAGCTTTAAATTTAGCTAAGGTTGAATCCGATGCTTTTAATTCAGGCATGATTGCAAATAATTCATTTGAATTGATATGACCGAATTTTAATGTTGATTGAGCGTTACAAAAATTTGATAAACTTAAGAATACACCAAACGCAACTGCAATTAATTTCTTCATGATTTTACTTTATTTGTTTTTATAGTTGTTTATTTTCTGTCTTCTGTACCACCTTGAGATGGCTTACTATCGCTTCCTGATTTTGAGTCACCAGCACCATTTGATTTGCTTCCTGCTTTGTAACCCATAGATGCTAAAACCTCATCGCTCTTATCATATTTTGGATTGGTGTACAACATTGTTAAGTCCCCTGATTTATCAAAAATAACTGCATAGCTCTGATCAGTTGCAATTTTCTTAACAGCATTATAAATTTTATCTTGAAGTGGTTTAATTAGCTCTTGTTTCTTTTTGAAAAGCTCACCTTCGTATCCAAACTTAGCTTTTTGAAATTCTTTTACTTCTTTCTCTTTGTTCGTGATTTCAAGCTCTCTCTTCTTCTTCATGTCCTCTGTTAAAAGGATCTGCTCAGCTTGGTAATCTTTGTAAAGTTTATCGATGATTGCATACTTGCCTTCTATTTCTTTTTGCCAGCTAATGCTAAGCTGATCTAATTGTTGTTGTGCAGCTTTATATTCTGAAATATTATCTAAAATATACTGACTATCAATAAAAGCATATTTCTGTGCACATGCAGGTTTCATTGCTATTGCAATAAAAAGCACTAATAGGGTAACCAATTGTTTTTTCATAAATTTCTTTTTTTTGAGGCACCTAATATTCATGCCAAATTTACCAATTTATTTTTAACCTGAGAGTAGTAATTAGAATTGCTGTCCGATTGTAAAATGGAAGTTGGATCCACTGTATACTTTGCTTCCTTCAATATCATCAAATCCATAACCCCAATCTAATCCAAGTAGACCAAACATCGGTAAGAATATCCTTACACCCATACCAGCAGAACGCTTAAGTGAGAATGGATTAAAGTTTTTCATTCCTAAATAGTTGTTTCCTCCTTCTATAAATCCAAGGGTGTAAATTGTAGCAGATGGATTTAATGAAATAGGGAATCGAAGCTCAACAGTAAATTTATCGTAAGCGGTTCCTCCTATGTTGCTACCATTCACTTTAGGTGTAACAGAGTTATTATCATAACCTCTTAGGGCTATAATTTCACGACCATCTAATGAATACCCCGATAATCCATCACCACCAACGTAAAATCGTTCAAATGGGCTCTGGCCAATATCTTTATTATAGAAACCTAAAAATCCAAATTGTGCTTTACTATATAGTACAAACTTCCCTACACTCTTATAGCTTGCAGCACTGAATTTCCATTTGTGATATTCAATCCATTTATATTTTTCGGTTGCAATGGCATTTTTATAATCCGTTTTTTCATCAAATAACGAGAAAGGTGGTGTTAACTGAACCGTAAAATTCAATTGTGATCCTGTTCTAATCCAAACAAACCCATCAACAGAATTTCGAGCTATTGTTTGTGAGAAGCTAAGATTATTTGATGATCCATCTGTAAACAGGAATGTTCCAGTCCATTTGTTCAACGAGTAATTTTGAAAGGATAGCTCATGGTAAAGTGTGAAGTAATCGTCCGGCCATTTTAATCTTCTTCCTAGTCCAACAGCACCACCTGATATGGTTAAATCAGAACGATTTTCGTCTGAAAGCTTTAATCCATCCGACTGAACTGAACGAAATGCAGAAACCGTTAATGAATTAGGTTTTTTACCACCAAGCCAAGGCTCGGTAAACGACATATTATAGCTTTGAAAATATCTGCCGTTCGACTGAAAGCGAATACTTAATTTTTGTCCATCGCCAGAAGGTAGGGGAGTCCATGTATTTCGTTTAGTAACATTCTTAACTGAAAAGTTATTGAAGGATACTCCTAACGTTCCGACAACCCCAGCGCCACCGCCCCAACCACCTGATAATTCTAATTGATCGGATGGTCTTTCTTCTACAATGTATTCAACATCAACGGTACCCGTTGCTGGATTTGGTTTAGGATTAACATTTAATTTTTCTTGGTCAAAATAGCCAAGCTGCGCTAATTGTCGTTGTGTTCTGATAATGTCCGAACGATTGAATAATTGCCCGGGCAAAGTCCTTATTTCACGAAGTATTACCTTGTCGTTGGTTTTAGTATTTCCCGATATGGAGATGTTGCTAATCACGGCTTGCTTGCCCTCATAAATTCGCATTTCAATATCAATTGAGTCGCCATCTATTTTAACCTCTACAGGATTAATCGAAAAAAATAAATAACCATCATCCATATAAAGAGATGAAATATCTCTTCCACTTTGACTTAAATACAGTCCTTCTTCAATTCTTTGCTGATTATAAATATCGCCTTTCTTAATATTTAAAATTTCCTGTAGTGCAGCAGTTGAATATTTTGTGTTACCTATCCAATTAATATTTCTGATGTAGTACTTAGTACCTTCATTTATTTTTAAATATAAGTCAATTGTTTTATCATCATGTTTTACAATGCTGTCACCATTAAAAATAGCATCACGATATCCTAGTGCCGTATACTTAGCTATGATTTTCTCTTTGTCTTTTTGTAAACCTTCTTCTGTAAACTTCGAATTAGTAAATATTTTATAAAAGGCTTTCTCTTTCGTTCCTTTCATTTTACGCTTTAAACTTTTTTCAGAAAATGCGCTTAAACCAATAAAATAAACTTTATTAATTTTTACCTTCTTCTTGTCTGAAATAGAAATAATCATCAACTGCGAATTAGGTCCAGATGTGGTGTCCTTTTCAGTTTCTACTTTCACATTTGTAAATAAATATCCTTTCTCAACAAAGTAATCCTTAGCCAGATTTTTTGTTGTCTGAATTAAATTCTCATTAATTATTTTTCCTTTAACTAACGAAAGTTTCTCTCTTAATTTATCCGCTTCAGATTTATTTACACCTTGAAAAGTAAACTTAGATAGTCGTGGAAGTTCTTTAATTTTAAACTCTAGAAATATTTTACCATCGATAATTTTTGTTACATAAATTTTTACATCAGACAATAAACCTTGCTTCCATAAATTCTCAATAGCAGTAGAAAGTTTTTCTCCTGGTATTTTATATTTTTCTCCAATAGATAAACCTGTTAACGTAATTAAGACACTTTCATCTAAAAACTGAACTCCTGAAACTGTTACTCCACCTAATTCATATTCTTTAGGATTTGAATAATCAATTAGGTCCTCATTGCCATTAATTACTGTTTGAGCAAAAGTTGTTTGGTTGCCAATTATTAAAAGCAGGAACAATAAAATATAACTTGAAATTTTTTGCATGTGATTATTTAACTTGTTCCGATATCATTCCGAACCTTCTTTCTCTGTTTTGATAATTATAAATTGCCTCGTATAAATCTTCTTTTCGGAAGTCTGGCCAAAGCTTGGTAGTAAAGTACAATTCTGCGTAAGCTAATTGCCAAAGCAAGTAGTTGCTAATTCTTGTTTCACCACTCGTTCGAATCATTAATTCTGGATCTGGCCAGTTTGATGTTGCAAGATGCGAAGAAATAGTGCTCTCATTTATTGCATCGACATCTAGCTTGCCTTCTTTTACCTCACTAGCTATTTCGCGTACCGCTTTTGTAATTTCCCAACGCGAACTATAACTTAGAGCAAGCACTAATGTCATTCTATTGTTACCAGATGTTTTAGCAATTGCTTTTTCTAATTTTTCTCGAACACCACTTGGTAAGCTATTGGTATCTCCGATTGTATCCAGTCGGATATTATTTTTCATTAATGTTTCTGTCTCTTTCGAAATAGTTTGAACGAGTAGACTCATTAATGCATCAATTTCAAATTTTGGTCGATTCCAATTTTCAGTGCTAAATGCATAAAGTGTCAAAACTTCAACACCTAATTCTGCCGCTCCTTCTGTCACATCTTTAACTGCGGTTACACCACTTGCATGACCGAATGTCCTTAATTTACCCTGTTGTTTTGCCCAACGACCGTTACCATCCATAATGATGGCAATGTGTTTAGGCATTTTATCCTGATTGAGTAAATCTTTTGTAGACATTATTAATTTTCGAAGGGATACAAATGTAATAAAATGAAGGTCGCCTCCGAGAAAAAAGTTCTAATTAACGATGGTTTAACTGCTAATTACCACAATTTAATTCTGAATGGTCGGCACTGATCAATATAGTGTTTAGAAAGGGTATAGGTAAACTGAACTCCGGTAAAGTGATACCAATCACGATTCGTATTATCACCTCGTTGTCGGCCGATATTCCCATTCTTATTTTTTACTATTGTTCTATCCGATAAGTAATAGGCTGTTTTGCCATATTCTACTCTAATTGCATTAGGATCAGCATAAACACCACTCACATCGTCGAGATAGTCAGTGTAGGTTTTTCTTACAATAGATTCTAAAACTACGCTCCACCGTCTCCCAATTTTCCATTTAAAACCACCACCAAAAACAAATGCAAGATTTGTTCGTTTATAAAGTTCTTTCTCTGGATTGGCGTTGGTGCCTTGTCCCTCTGTTCCTAATGGCTGTAACTCAACATATCCTCCGTTATAATATGCTTTCGGATTAAATCTAAATACAGATAATCCTACCGACATATAAGGAGTAAAAAGGGTAGAAGGGTTGGCTGTTTGATAAGGAAAAAAGTTAAATTCAAATTGCCCTGTACCTTCAAGAATTGATGTTTTGAAATTCAGATTTCTATTCTTGCAAAAAGGATCATCCGATTGCGCATCGTCGCCTTTCACATGTCCATAACTTATAGCTGTTTTAAAAGCCCAGTGATTACTGTAACTTCTTCTGTATAAAAAGCCAAAGCCTGGTAAATTGTTTTGATCTGCAAATGTTGCTTTTTGTAAATCACCTTTATAATTCATTACTCCAAGCATAATACCCATTTCCCTCGACTGACCAAATGTAGTCAAGGTAAAGAATGAGCAAAGAATAATTAACGAGAAAACAATTTTCCTAAACATTATTTCGAAACGGAATAAAAGAATGAAAATTGCGAATTTATAAGGTTAGAATACAGGGAAATTTGTTCTACCAGTTCTTAACTTGTAGTGGAAGCTAAACATCAAAAACATATACGCATCATTGTCCGTAGCGTCCCCTCTTTGAGAGCCTAGGTTGGTTTGTGGTGTTGTAGAATTAAGACTAGGGTCTGACAAATATCCAGCAACTAATCCATTAGCCTGACTAATCGATTGTTTATCGTAATATGTTTTACTTACATCATCGATATAATCAGTAAATGTTTTTCTGATTCCGAATTCTACACCAACCCCCATTCTTCTGTTAAAGAAATAACGTCCGCCAATCCCAATGGGAATACAAACCTGCGTTCTGTTGTATTTTTTTCTTCCTTCTGAAATGCCTTGACCCTCAGTCCCTAGTGGCTGTAAATCATACCATTTGTCGTTATATTGTCCCTTTGGATTAAAATGAAACACTCCAAATCCAGCAAAAATATACCCCATTGCTTCAAACGAACTTGATCTTTTTACTCCTCTTAAACGGTAAACACCCCCTTGTCGGGATGATAATATAGCATACTCAAAATTTATATTGAACTCGTAAATATTTGATTTGAAATTAAGATTACGATTATTTCTGAAATACTCAGAAGTTAATTTGTCATCACCTCTCACATTGCCATAGGTAACATGAGAATGCAAAGCAAATGACTCCGCCAACTTGTATTTTAATCCTAAGGTTAACGAAGGGCGGGTTAAAGAAAGTTCTAAATCTTTAAATCCATTAGTCCCAATTTGATTTGCACCGCCTAAATCTCCAAGGAAGTTGGACGCGCCAACACCAGCACTCCATTCATAACGATAGGCCTTCCATCTTGAACGAAGACGTTGGGCATCAGAATTAGAAGTGATTGCGAAGATGAATAATAATACCAGAAGTAAATTCTTTTTCATAACTGAGCGACATAAGTCTTATGGACAAAAATAACATTTTCGCTCAAAAATCAGTCGTTTTTATAAAAAATAGCTTCAATTGTATTACTAGTTTCTTGAGTCAAGTCCCCAATTCAGCTTCTTTCGTAAAGTATCAAGGAAATTATCGTTACCAATTCTTAGTAGATTCATAGTAAAATCCGATTTTTTTATCGCTAATGAAACGGATGAGTCAATCGTAACAGATCTTGAGTCTAAGGAGGCTATGAAATACTGTGACCTACCTTCTACTTCTAAGGAGATTACATTCTCATCAGATACAACAATTGGCCTAACATTCAAGTTATGAGGAGCAATTGGAGTTATTACAAAGTTTTCAGAATAAGGAGCGATTATAGGCCCACCACAGCTGAGTGAATATCCCGTTGAACCTGTGGGAGTCGCTATGATTAATCCATCAGCCCAATAAGAATTTAAATATTCGCCATTGATAAAGGTGTTAATGATTATCATGCTCGAACTATCTTTCTTATGGATAGTCAGTTCGTTTAGAGCATAGTTCACATCTCCAAAAAGATTGATACTCGAATCTAGTCTTAATAATCTTCTTTTATCGAGTGTATAATGGCCCTTGAATAATGAATCTAGACACTGATTAATTTCTTGCGTTGAAATACTTGAAAGAAATCCTAAACGACCGACATTTATTCCTAAAACTGGAATGCCGCTATCTTGAACTTGTGTCAAAGTATCTAAGATTGTTCCGTCGCCACCAATACTGAATAAGAAATCAACCTTGCCTCTAATTTCAGACCCTGAATTATAAAGTTCAAAATGGTCGTGATGTTTTAAAGACGATTTTAATTGATTAAATAATGGTTGATAAATGATTGGCATCGCACCACGATTTAAAATTTCTCCGATAAGCTGGATTGCAACTTCGTGGTTGCTTTCAGATAACTGACGGGCGTATAAAGCAATCTTCATGAGGTAAAGTTATAAATTCAATTCATGTAATTACTAAAATGCTGCTCCTATTCTGAAAAAAAATCCTGATTCTTTCATTCGGTTAAATGCATATTCAAATCTAAAGACTAAATCATAATAGGTAACATAATCGTATCCTATTCCATATGAATACTGAAATTTATTCGAAAGATTATTAAATCGGTTGTAGTACTTGTCTTGTACATAGCCACCATCAGCAAATAAATTTAGATACATCGCAACAGGAATCTGATTGAATTTTTCTGAATTTATAAATGAAGTTCTATACACACGTTTTTTCATCAATGTGAATTTCAATTGCGATTTCATCAATAAATAATTCTGTCCGTTCATTACATAATAATCATAGCCTCTGATGTAATCTTGTCCGTAGCCAATAGCTCGTTGATTAAAAAATGGGGCTTTTGATATTTGTGTTAAGCGACCTTTCGCCATTGCTGAAAAATGGAATTTGTCGTTTAGTTTATAATACTTTCTAATGCCTGTTGAAATAGCCATTATTTCAGGCTCATTATTTAAGGCGGCAAAACCACTTCTGAAAACATCAAACTCAAAATAAGTTCCTTTTAAAGCATATGCCTGATAGTCTCGCTTATCGAATCGATAACCCCATGAAAGCGTAAGTGCTTGCTGATAGGTTGATTGATTCACAAAATAAGAAGGGTTTAAAATGAGAACGGAATCAATAGTGCTGTTTCTTCGGTAATCCAATCCCGTTATAAAATAATTGTATATGCCTTTTCGTTTATTAATTCTGATGTAACTTGAAAAATCCTTTCTAACGTATAAATCTTCATTCTTATAAAATTGAAGTTTGTCTCCAACAACATCATAAGTGATTTCATGGTTTTGTGAAATGAGAAATCCTGCCGATAAACCTAAGTTTTGCTTTCTGTTTAAATACGGAATAGTATAACTTATTCCGAGTCGGTGTGAATATCCATATACAAATTGAAACTGTACAATTTCATCGCGACCTCTGAAATTATCTTGTCTGACATATAAACCATAATTAGTTCTGCTCAAGTCTTTGTTTTGTGCCCATTCATTAAAGTTTCTATCTGCCAATTCAAAAACAGGCATTGGCCATAAATACCATCTTTCAGAAACATTTATATATACAATTGCATTCGTAGAATCTTCTTTGATGTAATTAATATCTACAAAGTTGAACAATCCGATGTTCATCAGATTTTCCTTGCATTTTACTAAAACGCTATCAAGATTATTAACCGTTTCATTGCGACTAAAAGTAAGCTCTCTTAAAATAATTGACGATTTAGTTTTCTTGTTGCCAATTATTAAAATATCCTTGATAAAAACAGAAGTTGTTTCATCAGTATTTGCTAATGTAAAAAAAGGACTAAGTATGAAAATAGAAAATAGTAGTTTGAAAATAATAGGGGATAACTTCGATTTCAAATCTGACAATTAAATATTTAAATAATGCATCAGTGAATCATAACGGTTTTTTAAATCGTCGTTAAACTCACTTTGTGAAAAAGACCCAATAACATTATAATTATATCTGTAAAATGCAGCCAGAATTCTCGATAAATCAACCTTGTCAATTTTCAAAGTAATTTCAATGGTCTGTTGATTTTTTGTTGCCGAAACGCTTGCACTTAAAATATGGCCGCCATCTGATTCTACAATCTGACTGATATGGCTCATCGAGTAATCTTTAAAGCCCATTTCAAGAATTATTATTCCGCCAGGCATATAAACGCTTTTACTTTCGGCAAAATAGGCTACCAAATCATTAACTGTAACCAATCCTAAATAATGGTTGTCGTCGTCAACTACTGGAACAATATCTAGCTTATTGATAGTGGCAATTTTTGTTAATTCGTAGACATGCTGATTATGATAAACGGAAACTTTGGATAGTTTAATATCAGCATCTCTTAATGTTGTCTGCTTTAATTCAGGCTTTAATAAATCCGTTTTGTGGAGGATTCCTAAATAATTAGTTCCATCTAATACTGGCAATGCATTAACGCGTAATTCATCCATCCATACTAACGCTCTACCACAGGTGTCAGTTAGTTTTAATGGAGGTACACTATCAGTTATTAAATTAGACGCAAACATATGTTCTTTAACGATTATAAATAAAAATTGTTCTGTTATTAGACAAACATAGTATTTTCGCCTAATAATTAGACTTTGTAAAGAGCTATTTTATCAACGAAAAGTAAAAACAAGAAATATAATTCTACAAATGACAAAATTAAGCGTCAATATCAATAAAATTGCAACCATCAGAAATGCAAGGGGAGGGACAATTCCAGATGTAGTTAAAGCCGCGCTTTTTATTGAATCTTGTGGAGCCCATGGAATTACAGTACACCCGCGTCCAGATCAGCGACATATACGCTACTATGATGTATACAATCTTAAAAGTGTATTAAAAACAGAATTTAACATCGAGGGTAATCCAACTGCTGAATTTATAAAAATTTGCAAGGAGGTAAGGCCTGAGCAAATTACACTTGTACCCGATGCTCCTGATGTTCTTACCTCTAACGCTGGATGGGATACAATTACAAACAAGAATTTTTTAACTGATACGATTCAGGAGTTAAAATCATTCGGAAGCCGAGTGTCGATTTTTATTGATCCCAATCCCGAAATGATATTTGCTGCAAAGGAAACAGGCTGTAATAGAGTAGAGCTTTATACCGAGGCCTACGCTGCAAACTATTCCATCAATCGTGAGCAAAGTATAGCTCCTTTTCGCAAGGCTGCAGATGCTGCAGTTCAATGTGGACTAACACTTAATGCTGGTCACGATTTATCGCTGGAAAACCTAAGTTATTTTGTTAAGGTTATTCCTGAAATTGCAGAAGTTAGCATAGGGCATGCACTCATTAGCGATGCTTTGTATATGGGATTGGGAAATACGGTAAAAGCTTATTTGAAAGAGTTAGCAATATAACTACTCATTGTTGTTTCTAGGGTCGTAGACAAAGTTTTTGTATCCTGCTAAAACAACAATTCCATAAATAATCCATACTGGATATTTGTTCAAATGATCTTCAAATAGGGTTGTTTGCTGAAATCTTTTAAAAACATAAGTAGCAATTACAACAATAATCAAGTAAAGAAACCAATAGTAAATTCTTTTGTTGCTCATTAAATTATAAATTTCTTGTTTTGATTGAATTTTTCACAAGAGCTAATTCTTGCATTAAATGCTGACTTACTTTTTTGTCAATGTCTAATGCAACATACCCAATATTATTATTGGTTTGTAAATACTGACCAAGAATATTTACTTTCATCTTTGAAAGCACTCCATTGATTTCACTTAAAACACCTGGTACATTACGATGAATATGTAAAATACGATGCGTATTTTTTATCAGTGGTAAATTGATTTCAGGAACTGTAAGACTTCCTAAGCTTGAACCTGTTTTAGCAAACGTGATTAGTTTTTCTGCAACGTCAATTCCAATTGCCTCTTGTGCTTCTATTGTGCTTCCTCCAATGTGAGGAGTCAATATTGTGTTCGGTAAATGTTGTAATGAAGATATGAATTTGTCCTTATTCGTTTTGGGTTCTTCAGGAAAGACATCAACAGCTAAACCTGCAATATGATTTTCCTTAATCGCTTGCTTAATGGCTGCTGTATCTAAAACATCGCCACGACTTAAATTGATGAGATGAACACCTTTTTTCATCTTCTTTATTCGCGCTGAATTAATGAGGTTTTTTGTTTCGCTATTTCCAGGGACATGAAGTGTGATAACGTCTGATTTTTTTAAAAGGTCATCAAGTGATTTACAAGATTCGGCATTACCTAATGAAAGTTTATTCATTACATCATAAAATACTACTTTCATTCCCATTGCCTCAGCTAAAACAGATACCTGTGAACCAATATGTCCATAGCCAATTATGCCCAGCGTTTTTCCTCTTAATTCATAACAACCATCACTTTCTTTTAACCATTGACCTTTATGAGCTGCATTATTCTTTTCTGGAATTCTTCTAAGTAGTGAAATGCATAGTCCAATTACTAATTCAGCTACTGAACGTGTATTTGAAAACGGGGAGTTAAAAACTGCAATTCCTTTCTCAGCAGCTTCCTTCATGTCTATCTGGTTGGTACCAATGCAAAAGGCTCCTGCTGCTAATAATTTATTGGCATGTGATAAAACTCTTTTTGTAATTTGAGTTTTTGATCGAATTCCTAAAATAGAAACATCGCTAATTTTATTAATAAGCTCTTTTTCACTGATGGAACCTTTGACTATCTCAATGTTCTTAAATCCATTTTTTTTGAATAATTCAATCGCTGAAGGATGAACGTTTTCAAGCAATAATACTTTCATGCTACAATTTTAATTCATTAAAAAGTGCGATGTGCATTTTTGAATATTTTTTTTGAACAATTCGAAGTTTCAAATCAATACTAAAATACGATTTTAAATTTCTATTTTCAATTATCTTTGCAGGAAATAAAATAGTTTATGTTTACTCACAAGCCAATTCGTCGCTTTATCACATTAGGTCAGTTTATCATCGAACGTCAATCAGATTTCCCTTTTGCTAAAGGAGAGTTGTCTCGATTGTTACGTGATATTGGAATTGCAGCAAAATTGGTTAATCGCGAAGTAAATAAAGCCGGTCTTGCAGATATTCTTGGTGATATGGGTGAAACAAACGTGCAGGGAGAAGATCAGAAAAAGCTGGATGTTTATGCAAACGAACAATTTATTAATGCTTTGCGTTCTGGCGGAGAATGTCTTGCAGTTGCATCAGAAGAAAACGAAGATTTAATTGAGATTGAAAGTCCTGTTTCGCAAAATGCAAAGTATGTTGTTTGTATTGATCCCTTAGATGGTTCGTCAAACATAGATGTGAATGTGAGTATCGGAACAATTTTTTCAATTTATAGAAGAAAGTCGGATCGCATTGGTACAACTACGATTGAAGATTTTATGATTAAAGGAACAGAGCAAGTAGCTGCAGGATATGTTATATATGGATCTAGCACTATGTTGGTTTATACAACTGGTAAAGGGGTTAACGGATTTACGTTAGATCCTTCTATAGGTGAGTTCTGTTTGTCGCATCCGGATATGAAGATTCCTGAAGATGGAGTACTTTACAGTATTAACGAAGGGAACTATACTCATTTTCCTGACGGCGTTAAAAAGTATATCAAGTATTGTCAAGAAGATGATAAAGCAACCAATCGTCCATATTCATCGCGTTATATTGGTTCTCTCGTAGCTGATTTTCACCGCAACATGATTAAGGGTGGCGTTTATATTTATCCATCAACAGGTAAGTCGCCAAAAGGGAAATTGCGCTTGTTGTATGAAGCTAATCCGCTAGCTTTTATTGCAGAGCAAGCAGGAGGGAAAGCGAGCAATGGGTTTGATAGAATTCTTGAAGTTCAACCAGAATCGTTGCATCAGCGTACACCTTTGTTCATTGGGTCAAAGAACATGGTAGAAAAAGCAGAGGAGTTAATGCGAATTCATAGCGCCTGATATTTTTGAGTACCCTCAAAGGAAAACAAAACGAATATTATTTTGATGCAGGCAAGCCACTTAAAAAGCCTGGTAAGTTCAGTACTGTTTTTAAGGGAATAAACAATTGCGGACAATCAGTTTTGATAAAGCGATTTAGTGAATTCAATGCCGAAAATATTTATGAATCAAAAATTACAAATCCTTGTTTTGTCAAATCAATTGAGCATATAGAAACAAGTGAACATGTTTATTTAATAAGGCCTTTTGTTGAAGGTTTTGGTTTGAATGAATTGACAAAGACTAATTGGTTTGCTTCGGGAAAAAAGATTTTATTTTTAAAAAGAATAATCTCTGAAGTTTCAGAAGCGCTTTCAAGTTTGCATGCGCAGCAGTTGGTCCATTTAGATATCAGACCACATAATATTATTGTTAATACATCAAATAGTTCTGCAAAGACAATTGTGTCAATTATTGACTTGGATATGATAAGGCCATTTTATTCATCAGAAGAAATAAAATATTTCCCACTAATTTATGCTGCTCCTGAAACGGTATTAAAGAAGAATAATTTAATTGATAACCGTTCTGATATTTATTCACTTGCTATTACGCTTTACGAATTAATTTTTAATAAGCGTCCTTTCGTGCATGCTAATGCGGAACTGATTATGCATTTGATGCTTAACAAAAAATTAGAACACGTCGATAAACGAACTAATCCATTAGTAGAGGTACTTAACAAAGCATCTAACAAACATGTGTTTAATTTACCTCCGAATGTATTAGGTGCTCAAAAGGTAGACGAGTTATTACTATCGGGTATGAATAGCCGTTATCAGCGTGTTGAGTCGTTTACAAACGATTTGTTGAATACAATCAACTATCAAAAAAATTGGATGCATCGATTAACGCAGTTCTTTCAAAGCTAGGTAAGACATAAGTCCTGCTCCGATTTTAAGTGATTCTTCTTCGATATCAAAAGTAGGAGTATGGACACTGCTGGTTATTCCTCTACTTTCATTTCTGGTACCTAAACGATAAAAACATGCAGGAGCCACTTGTGAGTAAAAAGAAAAATCTTCTGCCGCCATCCAGATATCTAAATCTAATACATTTTCATTTCCTAAATATTCAATTGCACTACTCTTAGCTTTAGCAGTTAATACTTCATCATTGATTAAAGTAGGGTATCCTTTTCTTATTTCAAATTCTAATCGGCCACCCATCGATTGCACTAATTGATGTGCCATATCAAGCATGTGTTGATGAGCTTCTGCTCTCCATGCTTCGTTTAATGTTCGGAACGTTCCTTCAATATAAACTTCATTAGGAATTACATTGGTGGCTCCATTCGCTATTACTTTACCAAATGATAAAACACTTGGCATTGTTGGATTACCTACTCTGCTAACAATTTGTTGTAGTGCAACAATTAAATGAGAGGTTATTAAAACAGGATCTATATTTAAATGAGGCATTGCACCGTGCCCACCTTTCCCAATTACTTTTAAATATAACTCATCAGTACTCGCCATGTATATTCCACTCCTGAATCCTACTTTTCCTGAAGGAATTAAAGGCATTACATGTTGTCCGATTACACTGTTTGGTTTCGGATTTTCAAGAGCTCCTTCTTTAATCATTAATGAGGCACCTCCAGGTAATTTTTCCTCTCCTGGTTGGAAAATTAATTTTATGGTACCATCAAACTGATCTTTTAATTCGTTGAGAATAGATGCGGCACCTAATAAAGAAGCCGTATGCGCATCATGACCACAAGCGTGCATTACTCCATCCTTTGTTGATTTGTATTCAACGTTGTTCGCTTCCAGAATAGGAAGTGCGTCCATATCTGCTCTTAGTGCTACAACTTTTCCATTATCATTTTTACCGCTGATAATTCCAACCAATCCTGTCCCAGCTACATTATCCTGAAATGAAATATTCATTTCTTTCAATTTTGACGCAACGAATTTTGCTGTTTCAAATTCATGAAATGATAATTCAGGATTCATATGAAGATATCGTCTGATTGAAACAACTTCATTGAAATTTTTCTCTGCAATTTTTTTAATTAATTCAGGGTTTATCATGAATGCTAATTTTAAAAGTCTAGTCCAAGTGAAAAATAAAATAATCGTGGTTGCTTAACACCATCATCAATTCCCCATGCCCAATCTGCACGTACAAAATAGCCAAGCACTCGCGATCGAAGTCCAAAGCCATATCCACCAACAATTGGTTCAATATCTTTCGTTACTGTTATGCTAATTGGATTTCCGGGATAGTCTGCCTGAAATAATGAATTGTTTTTCCCGTAAGGAGATGAGCCCGTCCATGCTGTTCCAATATCGCCAAATCCAACAACTTGAAAGTTTCTAAAGAAGTCTGTACGAATAGGTTTATGAATTAAATATTGAAAAATCGGGAATCTGATTTCACTGTTTATTAATGCAAAGCTATTTCCATTTCTAATGTTTTGCGTAAAGCCGCGAAGGTTAGAAGCTACTGTTTGAAATGCATAATTCTTTGAATAATCAATTTGAATATTTTGATTAAAATTATTTACGGGCGTAAAAGAATTATCTGTAGAGCCTAGGTAGTAAATTAATTTATCGTTGCCGAATGATGTACTTGCGGCAATACGATTAGCCCAGATTATCTGACGATGTATTTTCTTATACATGCGCACATCTAATCCGAGTACAGTTAAATCAGATTTGTTTCTGTCGAGTTGATCAAAGTATTCGGCAAATAACTTATAACGTATTCCGTTGTATAAATTCAAGCCTATGTTAATAGTATTATCGTGTACAAATTCAAGTCGAGAGCTAGCCCAGTTTTCATGATTATTTGGAGCTAATAAATTTGCAACATCTGTACTTAGATTTACAATTCGATCATTTCTAAATGATGCGGACCAACGTAATGATGTTAAATCATTAAAAGGATATCGAACCGCATAACGTAAATTATGGGTGTTAACTTTCAAGTAATTATAGGTGTAAATTTCTTCCCTCGATTGACGATAAAAACTCCACTGTTGATCTGTTTGATGTTTTAAATTTTCATAGCTCAGATAATACTCATTACTATTTAAATTTCCTGAAAGTTTAACCCCTCCAACAAGACGATAGTCGTCCATTAAATCATTTAATCCTACTTTAAACAATGCATTTAATCCTGGATCAAAGAATACAGCACCACCTGTAAAAGTTTGGTAAGTTTCATTGATGAGTGAATTGTCTAATTGGGTTAAAACATAAGTAGGAGCAAAGGTGATATCGTAATTACGTTGCTTAGGCATCTGGTAAAAACCACTATCTGTATTTACAATTACTAGGGTGTCGTTATTGAATTCTGAAACTGTTGTGTTTTTAACCGTGTTTTTTTTGCTTTTAGAAAACTCTGAGATAAACGCATTCGATGAATGTACCGTGTTCGTGTCTTTTGTAGTTTCTGTGTTTTGCTTGATCTCTGTTAAATCGATAATTGAATTAATGTCTTTTTGTCTTTCCTTCGGAATACCTTCTTTATCCTGTTGCTTACGCAGATTTGTTTTGTTGATTTTTATAGAAGGTTGATTAGCTAATTCTGAATTGTTGGTTACATATAATTTAAAACGTGAATCAGCATAATTAAGAAAAACACTTTTTGTTTTGTTGCTATTTACGTCTTGTAATAAAATATCATTTTTATAATTACTAATATTTTCAATGTTCACAAGATACTTATAGTGAATGCTTGTATCGATAAAGGCAATGGTGCTGTCTAATGTTGCTAATTGTCGATTTTTGATTCCTGATATATCGCTTAAGAACATGAAGTGGGCATTATCAATCATGAGCGGACTTGTTTCATTTATCAGCGGCGTATTCGTTAACTGAATCAGTTTAGGTGAAAAATTCAAACAATCATAAAGAAATAAATCGGATGTTTTAGAAGTAAATAATTCTTCTCTCTGCTTAAAGCTTGTTGTTTTTAATGAGTCCGTATAGCGAGTCGATTGAAATACGATATATTGATCATTCATTACAAACTTAGGATTTGCATCATCCCATCGATCATTCGTAATTTGTCGTGTAAATTTTGTTCGCGGATTAAAAATAAAAATATCTGATTGTCCTTTTTGAATACCACTTAGTACGATGTCATTTCCGCTGGATGAATAAGAAAAATCAAGTACTTTGTCGAAATAGAAAAATTTACTTGATGTATGTTTTGTCTTTCTTCCTAATTCAAAATAGTCTAAACGATATTTTCCTTTTTTCTCAAAAATAGATGCGATAAACTTTCCAGAAGGATGCCAAGCAACCAATGGGTTCGTTTCGTCGATAATAGTGTTCTCATGTTTGTATCCACCTTTGAAAAGCTTTTTCCTTTTTTTTCTTGTTAAATCGTAGGTGAATAATTTATACTTGCCAGCATTGTTTTCTACATAAACTATTGAATTTCCATCAGGACTTAATTTCAACTGTGTTATGTTCTTGACTTTCTTTTTAAATATAATAGAAGGTTTTTGATTTACATCTACAAAAAGCGAGTCGTCATTTTTATAAACTTGCGTGTAATATTCTTTCCAGTTTTTATTTAATTCTTTGAGTGATGAACCAATTACATACACGAATCCTCCTTCAATATTTTTATTCACCCTCGACATGTAAATCAAGTTAGATACTGTACTTGGCCCATAGCGTGCAATAACAAAATTCCACAATGACTGACCTGCAAGTGTACTGTTTATATCGCAAAGTACATTGAAATTTTTTACGCCTTTACCAATAATTAAGGTGCGCAATTGATTATCGTTTTCAAGCGACCATCCTTTTGCAACGTACATAATTAAACCTTTAATGTACCAGTCAGGAAAATTAATTAAAGCAGCACTTTGCACACGCTCTTTTACCGAGCCTCCATAAAGCAATTGATTAATCAATACCTGAGTAATGCCTGCTCTCAATTGCTCTTTAAAATGACGATAGTCGCCATCATAATAAACCAGCACTTTGTTTCCAACAATCTTCGTAAGTCCACCAGTGTTAGTATTTAAATCTTCTGAGCCTAACCCGATATTGCTTTGTTCGAAGTCTGTTAGTTTGTTGTATATGATAAATTGAAATCGTCCATTAATTTTATAATCGAACAATTGTTCAATTTCAGCAATTTCGTTTTCTGCTACTCTACCTGTATATTGCGCTAATTCTTGGCCACCTAAATAGTAGTAAGTATCAAAGTTTTTAAATCGGTAAAAAGTCCAAAGGAAATCAGTGTATTGAACTCTGTTTTTACCAAAAGTCATTTGATAACCTCTACTGAACTGCGCAAATATAGTTGTCTGGCAAGAGACAATTAAAATTACAGTCCATATTACAATTAGTTTTCTCAATTAATTTATTGATAAAATGAAAGGCGAATTTAGTGAATTTGTATGCTAAATAGTAGGCAATATTCGAATAAAAATAGTTGTTTATGCTTATTTTTGACTCGCATTTTATAAATAACGAATATGAGCACAAATGAGATCGCAAAACAGTCTGATATAAATATTCAGGTAGCACTTAATAGTGAAAAGCATCCTGTTAAAATTGAGTGGATGGCACAAGACTCTGGTCTTGATGGAAAGAAAGAATCGAAGGCTATGATGTTAGCTTTTTGGGATAAAATTGAAAAAAGCACAATGCGAATTGATTTGTGGACAACTGAAATGACGGTAGAAGAGATGCAGTTTTTTACTTACGAGACACTTAGAAGTATGGCTGACTCTTACGAACGTGCTACTAGTGATAAAGAATTATCGAAGGAAATGCGAGATTTTGCTGCTAAATTCGGAAAAGCCGCGAAGGTTTTAAAATAATCAGATTAGTCCTTGAATATATTGCAGCAACTCATCTTTTCCTGTTCTATTAGTTGCTGAAGTAACGAAAACGGGCGGTAGTTCTTCCCAGGTGCTTAATAATGCAGATTTGTAGTCATTGACTTTTTTCAAAGCTTGGTTTGGTGTTAGTTTATCCGCTTTGGTAAAAACAATCGAAAAAGGAACCCCATTTGTCCCTAAAAATTCAATGAAGTCCAAATCGTTTTTCTGAGGCTCTAAACGAATATCAATTAAAACAAATGTTGTAATAAGTTGCTCTCTATTTAAGAAATAGGATTTCATTAACGACTCCCATTCGGCGCGTGTAGCCTGTGATACTTTTGCGAAACCATATCCAGGTAAATCAACCAAGTGCCATTTTTCATTGATGATAAAATGATTGATGGTTTGTGTTTTTCCAGGGCTACCAGATGTCTTTGCTAAGCCTTTTGAGCTTGTGAGTGTATTAATCAATGATGATTTACCTACATTGCTTCGTCCAATAAAAGCAAATTCAGGAATTTCGGAAGTGGGCAGCTGACTTAATTGAACAGAGCTTTTTACAAATAGTGCTTTCATTCAATATTATTTTCCTTTTGTGTAAGTGTTGATATGTCTTCCTACTTTCGGTTCATACATATCCTTTAACGTTACCAGGATTCCTGTTTCTTCAACATCTCCAAAATACTCGTTTAATGATGTGCCGAAAGTTCTCATTGATGGAGACAAATTCATGTAAGAGTTAATTAATGGAGGGATGTTTTCGCCTAATGCGCGCACTTTGGCATTAAGTATTTTGTGTCCTTCTTTATAATCAAGATTTTTTATTTCGTTGATAAATTCGGTCACATCACTTGTAACAGGAAGCGAATGTATGGGCGTTACCAGTTTGTCGGGATCGCTAAAATAATGCTGCATAAAAGAGAGTATATAATCCCTTGCGAGTAAATTAAAATGGCGATACATAGTAACTTTTCCGAAGAAATATTTAATGTCGGGGTTTTCAATAACCAATGCACCTAATCCATCCCATAAATTATCTAGAGAAAATAATCCTCTGCGATTTTCAGGACGTGGTTGATATTTTGGCTGAACAAAGGAACGTCCTAATTCAATTGTATAAGGTAAAAAATCTTTTTTAAATTTTTCAGAGAAATGAAATAGCTCTGTAGTAGCTAAATTATATTCGCCATTCGATTTTATTTCAGCATCTCCACACCGAATATAACGGTACCCACCTACGATTTCCTGATCTTCCGGATTCCAAACTACTAATTGGTTATAGCACTTTTCACACGTATCTAATTCATCTAAGTCGCAATCTAAACCTGTTCCGCCACCAGCTTCTCTGAATGTTAATTCGCGTAAGCGTCCGATTTCTCTAAGTGTGTTAGGAGAATTATGAATATTTACATTGTAAATATGATTCGAGCCGTTGTTTGTTGAACGCAAAAAAGTGGCGTCATTCAACTCACTTTTCAGTATTGATAATTCAACTGGATCAATCAATGGATTCATTATTCAACTAATATTATTTTCAAAGATAACTAAAACTATTTCCCATCAAAAACCACTTCGTTTAATTTAGTTTTATTTGAATAAATAAATTCTTTAACATATTGCGCCCATTCAACATCCGATTTTGAATTGTCGAATTTATCAGGAGATATTGGTTTACCAAATGTAATATGAATTTTTTTGCCACGCTGATGATACATCTCATCCATCAGATACAACATTTCGATATTGGCTTTTAGTCCTATGAAAGTTCTTATTTTTGAAAGGTTATAAAAGAAGGATGAGTTTATTCCTGTGATATGAACCGGAATAATTGGTTTGTTAAATTTCTTTGCTTTTACAACAAAACTTTTTTTCCATTCTAAATCTTTAATTATACCTTTTTCTTGCTTTCGTGACACCATTCCTGCAGGAAAAATGAGAACTAGCTGATCAGAGTTGTATTGTTGATCGATTAAATCTAGTGTTGACACTGGATTTTTCCCATGCTTATTTACTCCGATAAATTCTTTCTCAAAGTTTTTAATATTTAAAAGAATATCATTTACAATAAATTTTATGTCTTGTCTTTTTTTGCCAACAGTTTGAATGAATGCGATCGCGTCAATTCCACCTAGTGGATGATTTGCAGCTACAATAGCGCCTCCTATTTCTGGTAAATTTTCGATACCACTATAAGTTACAATTGGACCAAAATCATGGATGATTGCATCAGCAAATTCAAATGAATTTTTATGTCCGTTTTTCCTGATAAAGTTGTTAACGAAATCCTGGTGCACAATGCGTTTTAAATATCGAATGATAAAGCGCGGTAAGACTTTTAAAAGTTTTGGATTCTTAGAGGCTAATACCTCTTCTATATTGATAAAATCTTTCTTCTGCATTTCCATTAATCGCAAAAGTAATTATGTAAATCATAAATCAGATTTTAATCAAGGAAAGATTGTGGTGTGAGAAAGTGGGAGACACTATTTTGATAAAATTCATTAGAAATGTATTCAAGTATCTGAAAAACAGATGTAAAGAATGTTTTTATGTCATTTTATGACTTTTTAAAAATCTCCTTGATCGGACGTTGCAAAAGACTATGAACTGGCTATTTCAATCAGCAGGAAATTGGCTGTGTAAGCCAATAGTATTTATTGTAAATAATTAAAAATCAAATTCTTTAATACGAAAATCTGCTAGTAGATGCCAAGGCAACTGCATTTTGACGGTTGATTTTTAGTGAGCTGATAATCAGATTGATGCATAAAGTTGTAAACAAAGTGGGAGAAAGTGGTAAAAAGTGGGAGAAAATCGTTTATTTTTACATCCCATCAACAAATAGTGGGAAAATCTAAATAAAGCATGACACAGTTTTTAGGAGAATATGATTGCAAGCTAGACGCGAAAGGGCGTTTGAGTCTGCCTTCTGCTATCCGTAAGAAGGTGTCGCCAGAGGCGCAGGAAAAGTTTGTTGTGAATCGCGGCTATGAAAACTGCTTGCACTTATACCCAATGGATGAGTGGATGAAAGTGAGTGCGGAGGTAAACAAGTTAAATCTGGATGTTAAAGACAATCGACTTTACGCACGCTATTTCTTCAGAGGTGCAACAGAGATTGAGTTAGATGCAGCAGGTAGAATTTTATTGCCGAAGTCGTTGTGCGAGCACGCGGGTATTGATAAAGAAATTGTGTTGTCAGCTTTCGGATCTAAAATAGAAATATGGTCGAAAGACAAATACAAAGAGATGATCTCTAATGAGCCTGATGATATTTCTGATTTAGGAGAGAAAGTAATGGGTAAAATTAATAAGAGTGGAGAAGAAGGTGGGGTATCATGAGCCGGTCATGCTGGCTGAGTGTATTGATGGGCTCAATATAATCGAGGGTGGTGTATACGTAGATGTAACATTTGGAGGAGGAGGGCATTCAAGAGCGATTTTGAATGCAATGAAGGGAGGAAAGTTAATTGCATTTGATCAGGATTCGGATGCGTTGCAAAATGCTCCTGATGATTCAAGATTTCAATTAATAAACAAAAATTTTTGTGAGTTGAAATCAGCTTTAAATGCAATAGGGGTCTTTGAAATAGATGGTTTACTTGCTGATTTAGGCGTTTCATCACATCAGTTTGATGAAGGCGAAAGAGGATTTTCAATTCGCTTTGATGCAAAGCTCGATATGCGTATGAATCAATCAGAAGGACTAACGGCAGAGGACATCCTAAATGATTATGATCAAAAAGAGTTGGCTCGTTTATTCTGGGAGTATGGTGAATTGAGGTCTGCTAATCGATTAGCGATGCTGATAATTAATGAACGAGCAAAAAAAAGAATTGAAACAGTTGAAGAGTTGAAAGCAGTAGTTAGTTCATGTGCACCAAAATTTAAAGATCATACATTCTATGCTCAGTTATTTCAAGCATTGCGAATAGAGGTAAACCAAGAGTTAAAGGTATTAGAAGATATGTTGTTGCAGGCGGTTGAAGTATTAAAGCCAGGAGGAAGGTTAGTAGTGATGAGCTATCATTCATTAGAAGATAGGATTGTAAAAAACATCATTAACAAAGGAAGTGTTGCAGGGGAATTACAAAAAGATTTTTATGGGAATGTAATTGGTGTTCCTTTAAAAGCAATTAATAAAAAGCCAATTGAAGCAAGTGAAGTAGAGATTAAATCAAATACACGTTCTCGAAGTGCCAAGCTAAGAATTGCAGAAAAAAAATGAATAAAATAAAAAAGAAAGAGACTGAAGAAATTCCTGCGGTAGAGCAGGAAAAAGAGAAGTCGTCTTCTTTTAATTTTTCTGTAGATAAATTGATGAATCTTTTTAAGGTATTCAATTTATTTAATCGTGATGCGGTAATTCGAAATATACCATTTGTGCTTTATCTCACATTTATTGCATTATTCTATATCTGGAATTCATATACGATTGATAAGACAGTTCGTGAGATTGATAAAACTGATAAGGAATTAAAAGAGTTGCGATCAGAATTTATCACAGGTAAGTCTGACTTAATGTACAAATGTAAAATGACAGAGGTGGCAAAAAATATTGAGATGTACGGAATCAAAGAAAGTAAAGAAGCTCCCAAAAAAATTATCAATAAAAAAGCAGAAACTGAATAAATAATGAGCGGTCAAAAGAAAGATATCTTGCTACGAGTAAACCTGGTTTTTCTGGGGTTTATTCTTTTTGCTGCTTGTATTCTTTTTAGTATAGGTAAAGTTCAGATAACAGAAGGAGAAATGTGGAGAAGTAAGCAGCAAGCATTGAATTTACGATTTGTTGAAATTGAACCAATGCGTGGAAATATTTATGCATGTGATGGTAGTTTGTTGGCAACCTCACTTCCACGTTATGATGTTCATGTAGATATCATGGCACCCGTAATTACAAATGCTGTGTTTAATGATAATGTTGATGAGTTAGCTCAGGCTCTAGCAACATTATTTGGTGATAAATCACAAGCTGATTATAAGCAAATGCTTCGTCAGGCGCGCAATGAAAAAAACAGATATTTTTTAATTAAGCGAAATATATCATTTGATCAAAGAAATCAGCTAGTAAATTTTCCAATTTTTAATTTGAAGAAAAATAATGGTGGATTAATAATTACACAATTAAGTAAAAGAGAAAAGCCATTTAAAGAATTAGCAAGTAGAACAGTTGGTTTTAAAGTAAAAGATAGTTCGGTAACATCAGTAGGCATTGAAGGTGCATTTAATGATTACTTGAAAGGAATACGTGGTAAGCGTCTAATGCAACGAATTTCTTCGTCAGTTTGGAAGCCTGTTAACAATGAGAATGAAATTGAACCTAAGGATGGAAGTGATATTGTTACAACTATCGATATCAATATTCAGGACGTAGCAGAAAATGCATTGTTAGAAAATCTTGTTTTACATAATGCAAAAATGGGTTGTGCAATTTTGATGGAAGTCGCAACTGGTGAAATCAAGGCAATTGCTAATCTGAAACAAAATGAACAAGGCGTATATGAAGAATCATATAATGTAGCAATAGGGAATGCAACTGAACCAGGGTCTACTTTTAAGTTAGCTTCTTACATGGTTGCTATGGAAGATGGTTTTTTAAATCCTGATGATACAATTCCTGCATACGGAGGAAGAAGAAAATTTGGCATTGAAACAATTGAAGATTCACACCCTGACGGAGTTCAATTTAAAACTGTAAAGGATGCATTTGCTCATTCATCAAATGTTGCTGTTGCATCAGCTATTACAAAATATTATCAGAAAAATCCTCAGAGTTATGTAAGTGGTTTAAAGAAACTTCATCTAGATGGTGATTTAGGAATTAAATTGTCTGGAGCTACGTATATCCCAATTAAAAATACAGGAGACAAAAGTTGGTCGGGCATTACATTGCCTTTTATGTCGATGGGCTATGAAACACTTCTTACACCGATGCAGCTTTTGACATTTTATAATGCAGTTGCTAATAATGGCAAAATGGTGGCACCTATGTTTGTTAAAGAAATCAGAAATAAGAGTCAGGTAGTTGAACGTTTCAAGCCAATTATTTTGGCAGACTCAATCTGTTCTCAATCTACAATTAAAAAAGCAAAGGTTTTATTAGAAGAGGTTGTTAAAACTGGAACAGCTAAAGGAATAAAAAACACCCAATACAATATTGCTGGCAAAACAGGTACTGCACAAATAGCATCTTTGAATGGTTACGATAAAAAAGCATATCAAGCTTCCTTTTGTGGTTACTTCCCAGCTGAAAATCCGAAGTACTCATGTATCGTAGTGATCTATTCTCCTAATAACGGAAAGATTTACGGATCTGAGGTGGCTTGTCCTGTATTTGCAGATATAGCAGCGAAAGTTTATTCGCTTGATGTAAAAATGCATAAGGAGTTAAACCGAATGCCAGACTCGCTTTTTGCAGGATTCCCAATTGTGAAATCTGGCCAAGCAAATCCAACTTCAAAAGTCGTAAAAACATTATCAATACCATATGATGTTCAGTCTAACGGTTGGGTAGGTACGAATTTGAAGCAAGTAGATAATTCAACTAGCATAGTGCCAAACGTAGTAGGTATGGGTTTGAGTGATGCAATCTACTTATTAGAATCATTTGGTTTGATTGTTCAGCCTGTAGGTCGTGGTAAAGTTTGCAAGCAATCTATTAAGGCAGGACAAAAGTTAGAACGAGGTCAAAAAATTATTATCGAGTTAATTTAATGAAGCTGTTAAAAGAGATATTATATAAAACACATATTGAACAGGTTGCTGGTTCTACATCTGTAAATATTTCAGATATAGCATTTGACTCCCGCAAGGTAAGTGAGTGGACGTTATTTGTTGCTGTTAGGGGCACACTCACAAATGGTCATGACTATATTTCTACAGCAATAGATAAGGGAGCTATTGCTGTTGTATGCGAAGAGATGCCAGAAAGTCTTGTTCCAACAATTACATATGTAAAGGTAAAAGACTCGTCGCATGCTTTAGCAATTATTTGTAATAATTTCTATGAAGATCCAAGCTCAAAATTAAAGTTGATAGGAGTTACTGGTACAAATGGAAAAACAACATCCGTTACATTGCTGCATTCTTTATTTACGCAATTAGGATTTAAATGCGGAATGTTGAGTACTGTTAAAAATTTAATAGATGAGGAAGTTGTTGCTTCAACACATACTACTCCTGATCCGCTACAATTAAATCAGCTTTTAGCACGCATGGTTGATGAAGAGTGTGAGTATTGTTTTATGGAAGTAAGCTCTCATGCAGTTGTACAAAAGAGAATTGAAGGTCTGCAGTTTTATGGCGGGCTTTTTACAAATATTACCCGTGATCATCTCGATTATCATAAAACATTTGACGAATACATAAAAGCAAAAAAAGGTTTTTTTGATCGTTTGCCAGAAGGTGCTTTTGCACTTATCAATGCTGATGATAAAAATAGTCAGATAATGGTGCAGAATACAAAAGCAACAGTTAGAACTTTTGCGCAGAAGAATGTTGCTGATTTTAAAGTTAAAATACTTGAGAATAATTTCTCTGGATTGCTTTTGAATATTGACAATAACGATGTGTTATGTTCTTTAATTGGAAGTTTTAATGCAAGTAATTTATTGGGAGCATATGCAGTGGCAATTATGTGTAATCAAGAAAAGATTGATGTACTAACGGCATTGAGTAGCTTAAAAGCACCTGAGGGAAGATTTGAATGTATGCAATCAGCAAATAATGTTACTGGTATTGTTGATTATGCCCATACTCCAGATGCTTTAGAGAATGTGCTGAATACCATCAATAATATACGTACAGGAAACGAAACCATCATTACAATTATTGGTTGTGGAGGTGATCGCGATGCAGGAAAGCGTCCGCAGATGGCAGAAATTGCTTGCGAGTTAAGTGATAAAGTAATTCTAACTTCTGATAATCCTCGCAGTGAAAACCCTGATGCTATTATTAAAGATATGCAAGCAGGTGTACCTCCTCAATATTATAGAAAGTCGTTGGCAATTGCTGATAGAAAAGAAGCGATACGCACTGCTGTTGCATTAGCACAGCCAGGAGATATCATCTTGTTAGCTGGTAAAGGACATGAAAAATATCAAGAGATAAATGGAGTTAAATATCCATTTGATGATAAAGAAATTTTAAATGAAACATTTCAATCGTATTAATTATGCTTTATTACTTATTTGATTATTTAGATAGAGTTTACGATTTACCTGGTGCAGGTGTGTTTCGTTATATTTCATTTCGTTCAGCCGTAGCTTTAATTTCTTCATTATTAATCACGCTTGTATTCGGAAAGCGGATTATTAATATGTTATTGAAATTGCAGGTTGGAGAAACAATTCGTGACTTGGGTTTAGAAGGGCAAAGTGAGAAAAAGGGGACTCCTACAATGGGTGGTATCATTATCATCGCAGGTATTTTAATTCCCACATTACTATTTACTCGTTTGAATAATGTCTACATCATTTTAATGATTGTAAGTACACTTTGGTTAGGCGCAATAGGATTTGTTGATGATTATATCAAAGTATTTAAAAAAGATAAGGAAGGCTTAAGAGCGAAATCCAAACTGCTTGGTCAGGTTGGATTGGGAATTTTTGTTGGATCTGTTTTGTATTTCAATAATAATGTTGTGGTAAGAGAGAAAATTATTCAATCTAAAATTGTGATTGAACAAAAGGGGACCATTATAGATGATATGAAAAGTAAAGATGGATTTTTATTTTCTGGTCAAAATACTAAGTCTACAAAAACAACAATTCCATTCTTTAAAAACAATGAGTTTGATTACGCAGATCTTGTGTCATGGGCTGGCGATAATAAAAAATATTTGCTTCCAATATTATTCATCTTAATGGTCACTTTTATTATCACGGCGGTTTCAAATGGTTCTAATATTACAGATGGGATTGATGGATTAGCAACTGGCACCTCCGCAATAATAGGAATTACATTAGCTGTTTTTGCTTACGTTTCGGGTAATGCCATTTTCGCAAATTATTTAAATATTATGTACATCCCGAATACGGGCGAGCTAATGGTTTTTATGAGTGCATTTGTTGGGGCATGTGTTGGATTTTTATGGTACAACTCTTTTCCCGCGCAGGTGTTTATGGGCGATACTGGAAGTCTAGCAATTGGTGGTGTTATCGCGGTTTTTGCAATTGCTGTCAGAAAAGAATTATTAATTCCAATTATCTGTGGAATCTTCCTAGTAGAAAACTTATCGGTAATGATACAGGTAAGTTATTTCAAGTACACAAGAAAAAAGTATGGTGAAGGAAGAAGGATATTTAAAATGTCGCCTTTGCATCACCACTATCAAAAGTTAGGATATCACGAAGCAAAAATTGTTACGCGCTTCTGGATTATAGGAATCATGCTAGCTGTATTAAGTATAGTAACATTGAAATTAAGATAAATGAATTCAAATAAAAAAATAGTTGTTTTGGGTGCTGCAGAGAGCGGAGTAGGTACAGCTATCCTTGCTCAAAAGCAGGGTTATGATGTTTTTGTTTCTGATTTCGGAGCTATTGCTGCGAAGTATAAAAAGGAACTAACAGTAAGGAATATCCGCTTTGAGGAAAATCAGCATTCCCAAGAAATTATTTTCTCTGCAAATGAAGTAGTGAAAAGTCCTGGTATACCTGATAAAGCACCAATCATTGTAGGTTTAAAAGAAAGAGGAATACCTGTAATATCAGAAATAGAATTCGCTGCTCGCTTTACTAATGCAAAATTGATTTGTATTACAGGAACGAATGGTAAAACAACTACAACACTATTAACTTATCATATACTTCAGAAAGCAGGATTAAATGTTGGACTAGGAGGTAATGTAGGTAAGAGTTTTGCGCAACAAGTAGCCGAAGAAAATTTTGATTACTATGTTTTAGAGTTAAGCAGCTTTCAATTAGATGGATGTTATGAATTCAAAGCTGATGTTGCTATCCTAACAAATATTACTCCTGATCATCTCGATCGTTACGAATATAATTTACAAAACTATGTGAATTCTAAATTCAGAATTACACAGAATCAAGGACCTGCTGATTCATTTATTTATTGTGCAGATGATGAAATCATCATGCAGGAAATTTCAAAAAGAGAATTTAAAATGCAATGCCTTCCTTTTTCAATAAAACAGCAAGAAGGAATGAGTGCGTACACAGAAAATAATAATCTAATCATTCAAACCCATAACCAAACACTAACCATGTCAATTCAAGAACTAGCATTACAAGGAAAACACAACTTGTACAATTCAATGGCGTCAGGAATCGCTTCAAGAATTTTAGAAATCAGAAAAGAAGTAGTAAGAGAAAGTTTCTCTGATTTTGAAAATATCGAACATCGTTTAGAATTCGTAAACTCTGTTCATGGTATCGATTTTATCAATGACTCAAAAGCAACTAACGTAAATTCTACATGGTATGCTTTAGAGAGTTTACAAAGTCCAATTATCTGGATCGCTGGTGGTGTTGATAAAGGCAATGATTATACTATGCTTACGGAGCTTGTGCAAAACAGAGTTAAAGCACTTGTGTGTTTAGGTACAGATAATAAAAAATTAATTAAAGCTTTTAAAGAAATTGTTCCAGTAATTGTTGAAGCGTCTTCTGCTGATGAAGCTGTTCAAACGGCTTACCGTTTAGGTAAAAAAGGTGATACAGTATTGTTATCGCCATGCTGCGCATCTTTCGATTTATTTGAAAATTACGAAGATCGTGGTCGTCAATTTAAAGCTGCTGTTCGCTCTCTATAGTTTTTAATTAATGAACTGGATACAGAAAAATATAATACTTAAAGGAGATAAGACAATCTGGCTGATTGTATTATTGCTCTCGATAGTTAGTTTGTTGGCTGTTTACAGTTCCACAGGATTGCTTGCGTTTAAAAAAGTGTCAGGTAATACAGAGCACTTCCTGTTTAAACATTTTATTGTATTGTGTGGTGGTGCAACAATTATGTATGCTACATCTAGTTTGCCATACACACTTTATGCAAAGCTTGCACGGTTTTTTTATTTGTTATCTGTTCCGTTACTCATTTTTACATTGTTTATGGGTACCAATTTAAATGATGCAAACAGATGGATAACACTCCCGATTATTGGAATGACATTTCAAACATCGGACTTTGCAAAAATTGCTTTGATATTATTTTTAGCGCGTCAGATTTCGAAAAATCAAGAAACAATTCATGAATGGAAGGGAACAGTACTTCCTTTGATTGCTATCGTGTTTGTTGTATGTGCATTGATTTTTCCAGCAAATTTCTCTACTGCCGCATTACTGTTTTTTACTTCAATGGTTATTATGTTCATTGGAAGAGTAAGTATAAAACACCTTGCTAAAATTGTTGGAATTGCCTTGCTAGGTGTAACAGTTTTTATTGTTGGTGCAAAAGCAATAGGATATAAAGGTCGTATAGAAACCTGGACAAATCGTATTATGACCTTTACTGGTCGTAATGATAACCATTCAGATTCCAAAAATACGAAGGTTGAATTTTCGGATGAAGATTATCAGGCACAACAAGCTAAAATTGCAATTGCCACAGGTGGTTTCTTTGGAAAAGGTCCGGGAAACAGCGAACAAAGAAATTTCTTACCACATCCTTATTCCGATTTCATATTTGCAATAATTATTGAAGAATATGGTTTAGTAGGAGGTGCTTTTGTTCTTATTTTATATTTACTCTTCTTTTATCGGGCATTGCTTATTGTTAAACGTGCTGATAAAGCTTTTGCTGCTATGATTACCGTCGGATTTGCTTTTAGTATGGTATTTCAAGCGCTAATAAATATGGGTGTGGCAGTGGGCGTATTTCCAGTAACAGGTCAAACATTGCCTTTACTTAGTATGGGAGGTTCCTCCATTATATTTACAAGTTTTGCGTTTGGGGTAATCCTTAGCGTTAGTAATTCAATTGATAATAAAGAAAAGTCGGAAGACCTAAGTGCAATAAGTTAAATACATGAATAAAGTGATTATAAGCGGTGGCGGTACTGGCGGACATATTTTTCCGGCCTTATCCATTGCGCATGCACTTAAGAAATTAAATCCTGATACTGAAATATTATTTGTAGGTGCAGAAGGAAAAATGGAAATGGAAAAAGTTCCTGCTGCGGGATTTACAATTGTTGGTTTGCCGATAGCAGGAATTAAAAGAAGTATTTCAATTGATAATTTATTTTTTCCTATTAAGCTGATAAAAAGTTTGTCGAAGGCGAATAGCATTTTAAAATCATTTAAACCTGATATAGCTATTGGTGTTGGTGGTTATGCAAGTGGTCCAATGTTGTTTGCAGCATCAATGAATGGTGTTCCAACATTAATTCAAGAACAAAATTCTTATCCAGGAATTACAAATAAAATTTTATCAAAGAAAGCAACAAAAATTTGTGTCGCTTATGAAAACATGAATCAGTTTTTTGAAGCTTCAAAAATCATGTTTACAGGTAATCCTGTACGCGAAGACATCAAAGACCTGACGAATAAAAAGTCGTTGGCTGCCGAGTATTTTAATTTATCTGATTCAATACCTACATTGTTAATTGTTGGAGGTAGTCAAGGTGCTCGCTCAATTAATAAAGCAATTTATGCTGGACTGGAAAAGTTGCATGAAGCAGGAATACAAGTGATTTGGCAAACAGGAAAAAGTTTTTTCGCTGAAGCTGATGAAAAAATAAAAACATTACACACAAATAAAATTAAAGCATACGACTTTATCTCGAAAATGGATTTAGCGTATGCACTTTGCGATG
>CANGJU010000010.1 GCA_947453935.1 Bacteroidota bacterium
AAAGTTTTTCAAATAGAAATAGTTTTTAGCAGGGTTTGGATAAAGCACAATATTATCGGTTGTGTTGTTTTCAGAAATTCCCGTAGAACAATTTCCAATCGTATAAGAAAAACCAATCTCTCCGTTATGATGTAATCCAGATAAAGTATCTGCAGGCAGATAGGTTCTAACAAAATCAACTTGAATACAATTTGCATTTACATTCACGCGAAGGTAGCCAGTTCCACCAATCGTATCTTGCATATAGGCATTAGCGTTAGCGAGCATTCCAATCTCATACGTTGAATCTGCCGCCATTGGAACTTCCTGATAAGTCACACCATTTAATTCTTCATGCGCAAATAAGTGATCATGTCCCTGGAAGAAAGCGTTTACTCCATAGGTTGTAAATAAATCGTGAATAGGCATTGACCAGCCCGGGCGATTTGCTGCGAATGTAGAGGGTCCATTTAAATTATTTCTTCCGCCCCATTCGTATAATGGTGCATTGGTAACTCCTCCTCTTCCTTGTCCTCTGATGTGATGCGCAAATACGAATTTATATTTTGCAGTAGAAGATAGAAGAGTGTTTTCTAACCAAGTAAATTGCGGCGCACCTAAACTCCAATTCCATCCTTGTGGCTTTGCAGATGTGTCGCATTGGTCGCGGTAAACATCAAGCACAATAAACTGTGCATCGCCCCATTGCCATGAATAATAATTTTCAGGATTGCCAATTCCATAAGGCTCAACAGTCGTATTTCCAGAGTAAAAAGAATTCGGATAAGGATTCGGATAATACTGTTTTCGATAAGTAGTTCCCCAAACGGCTATATTGTTTGGAGGTGTTTGCGCTAAGTAATAATCATTTTCTCCTTCGTGGTTACCAAGACAAACATAAAAAGGAACAGAGTGACAAAGCTCACCTAAAAAAGGACGATAGTTAGCATGTAAAGTATCTAGTTGTCCTGCTGTGCTCGTTGTAGGTGTATGATCGTCTCCGAAAATATCTCCTAGTGATAGCATAAAATCAGCATTATCATTTGCCTGGTTTGCTAACGTTAATGCATAAACACTTTGAACTCCTTTTTTATCATACAAATGTTCATCTGCTTCAACAGTAAACGTGAATCCATTTCCAACTGCACGTTGCGTATGAAAAGAATATTCACTTGATGATGAATATGATGTTGCAGAACTGTTTTTATACTTTAATACATAGTAATATTTAGTGTCGCCAATTAAATTGGTCATATCTACTTCAACAGGAATGTTTGAGGTATTCGAAAAAGTATTCGTGCTGTCGGTGTAAGTAGAGGGTTGTGTTCCGTAACATAAATAAAAAGTGCAGTTTTGGTCAAACATTACGCTGGCTGTTACTGAGTTGTTGGTTGGTCGTCCAAGCACAATATTGAATTGTTGTGCTACAGATAAATTGGGGGTGAGGAACGGGAAGAGAAGAACGATTAATTTAAGGTAACGTTTTAGGTTAAGAGACATAGATAGTATTTTAGGTTTATCACTTAGACGACAATCCTACACTATCTTGGCGGTCTCTGGTCATTTTTTATTGGCTTAAAATAATCTTTAATTTCTCTGTTTAACAAATTGAATTTTTTTCTTTGTTCTGGGGTACAAATGGTCATAAGTTCTTGTGCTTGACGAATTCTCAACGACTCCATTTCGTACATATAATTGGAAATTCTTATTGCACATTCGTTAGCTCTGTTGACGTTAACACTATCATTAAAAATAAAACCATTCATAGAATCACGCTCAACTCGAATAATTGTTCTTAATCGTTCTTCATTTTCAAAGAATTTATTTCTAATATCTCGCATTTCTTCGCACTGTTCATTGTTTAAAGAAAGTTCTTTTTTTAGTGTAAGAATGAGTCGCTCATTATCATTATATGACCTATTCCTTTCGGGTTTCGATGGATTAAATAAGACCATTCCAATAAGTAAAAGATTTAAGGCCACCAGTACAAGAACAACACGTTTTAACAACTGATTTTGTTTAAATATTTCCATGATTAAAAGTTGTTAGATGAAAATAATGTTTCAGAAAGTAATCGGTATTTATCTGCAGCTACGCTTTCTTGCTTATTCTTAAATGAATAAACAATAGCAAATAAATTCAGTACTATAAATGAAAAATAAATAAGTTCTTTAGCGCTTATCTTTTTATTGGAGCGACGTTTTTGTTTTTCAAGTCGCTCGAAAAAACCCTGCTCCCAATCTTTGGAAACCGTATCTGGTTTTAAGTCTTCAAACAAATTATTTGTATCCATAATGCTTTAATAGACGATGTTTTATTTTATAATTGGCGATTTATTATCGAAATATTTAATAATATTTTTTTTAGCTCGATAGATTAATGAATCTGCAGCAACAGTAGTAATACCCATAATTTCTGCTACCATCGAATTAGAGGCACCTTCAATTTTACTTAGGGTAATGGCTATTCGTTGTTGTTCGGGCAGACTATCAAGTGCTTTTTTAATGATGCGAATATTCTCTTTGGTTTCAATCAATGTATCAGGTGTCGGATTTTCTGATGCTGTATTAAATAATGAATCAAGTCCGAGACTTTTTTTAATAAGCTGAATTCTTTTCTTACGGTTTTGACGCTTAATTTCATCCAGCGATTTTGTTGTAGCAATGCGAAACAACCAAGTGCTAAATGACGACTCACCTCTGAAAGATGAAACCGATCGATGTACTTCTAAAAACACATCCTGCATCACTTCTTCGGCATCTTCCTGATTAAGAATAAATCGATAACATATTTGTAATACCTTGTCTTTGTAAACTACAAATAACTCTTGAAAAGCAAGATTATCCCCCTCAGAAAGCCTTTTTAAAAAGTCATCTTCGTTTACGCCAGCCACCTTGTATTATTTAATTTTTCAATTGTATTTTTGAGATATGAAAAGTAACCTCATTCTATTGTTAAGCCTATTTGCAATAATAAGTAATAATTTATTTGCGCAAGAAGACGCCATCCAAACTTTAACAAATAATTGGCATCATGATGCGGCAGTAGCAAATGCAGATGCCTACTTTGGCGCTATGACCAACGACGCTATATTTTTAGGAACAGATGCATCAGAACGTTGGACAAGAAATGAATTTAGAGAATGGTCGAAGAAATATTTTGAGAGTAAAAAGACCTGGGACTTTAAAACAAAAGAGCGACATGTTTATTTTTCTTCGGATAAGAAAACCGCGTGGTGGGATGAGAAGCTGGATACATGGATGGGTGTATGTGCAGGCGCAGGAGTTGCTGTATTAACTTCTGAAGGATGGAAGATTGCGCACTATCAATTAGCCATGATGATTCCAAATGAAAAAGTAAAATCGGTGCTGGAGGTGTTACAACCTAATTCGAAACCCGAACATAAAGAATAGTAATAGATCGATTTATTCTTTAGTGATAAAATCTAATCGCATCATGTAATCGGTTTGTGCTTCTTCGCCTAACATAAATACATGCGTATCAAAAGTGACAAATCCATTTTTCTTATAAAAGTTAATAGCCCTTTGATTATTTTCCCATACACCAAGCCATACTGATTGCATGTTCTTTTGTTTCGCGAGTTGTATCGCATAATCTAACAACTGTTGACCAACACCTTTACCGTGATAGTTGTTACGCACATAAACGCGTTCTACTTCTAAAGCGCTGTCATCATTTAATTCTGTTTGTGATTCTGATAAATTGATTTTTAAATACCCGACTACATTGTTTTCTACTAATGCAAAATAAAATTCAGAATAACTATTCTCTATTTCTTTTGTAAGTTGTTCTTTAGAGAAATTATTTTCTAAATAAAGTCGCATGTTTTCTTCGGAAGTTGAAGTAACAAACGTTTCATAAAAAGTATCACGACTTATTTTTTGTAATTCGTCGATGTTGAATGCAGAAACTTTTTCAATTTGAATGGTAATCATAAAGCTTAAGATTTAAACAACGCTTTCGCTTCTTTCCACGATAACATAGTGTTGCTATTTACGCGCTTTGAAGATAGGTTGTTGGAAAGGTTCGCCGATTGTTTCATAGCTTGTAAATGAGTTCCACTACGATAAAAAGAATTGATATCTTCTTCCTTCTCCCAAAGTGTCATTGTAAACCAGGTTTTAAATTTCCAGTCGCAAGAAATTTCATATTGCTTACATGCAGTACCTTGAAGCTCTTTTATGATTTGCCCGTTGAAACGAAAAAAAGCAAAAAATTTCGAATACGATTTCAATTCTAATTTTGTGATGGAGACAAACATTCTTATTCTTTGATAAATTTTAAAGTTTAAGAAGTAAATTGTTTTTCGTTTAACGCATGCCCTTCATTCGCTTTGGCGAAATCATTTTCAACATTCCTACCTCTGTTTCAGTAAGTGCACGATATCTTCCGCGAGGCAAATCTTTTTTCGTTAAGCCAGCAAACATCACACGGTCTAGTTTTACCACTTCATAGCCAAGATGTTCAAAAATACGACGTACAATTCTGTTTTTACCAGAGTGAATCTGTAAACCTACCATCTTCTTATCAGTACCATCACCATCGTATGCCACCTGATCTACCTGCATAAAACCATCTTCTAGTTCAATACCTTCGGCAATTAGTTTTAAGTCGGAAGCCTTTACATTTTTACTCAACTCCACATGATATATTTTACGCACCAACGAACTTGGATGCGTTAACACTTTTGCTAAATCACCATCGTTTGTGAATAACAACAAACCTGTTGTTAAACGATCTAAACGACCTACGGGATAAATACGCTCACGACAAGCACCTGAAACCAATTCCATTACCGTTTTTCTTGCAGTAGGATCTTCCATTGTTGTGATATAATCCTTTGGTTTGTTCAATAAAATATAACGATGCGTTTCATTCTTTAAACGCTCTCCGTTATAACGAACATCGTCTCCTGGCTCTACTTTACTTCCTAATTCGGTAACTACTGTTCCATTTACAGATACAACACCTGCAAGAATCATTTCATCTGCCTCACGACGAGAGCAAATCCCCGCCATCGAGATATAACGATTTAAACGAATAGCACCATTTTCTGTGAAAGTACCTCGTTGCGATTTTTTCGAACGAAACTCTTCACGTCCTGCTGAATAACCTCTTTTCGATTCGCCCTTATCTGATTTGTTATAGCTTCTCTTCGGGCGGTCATCATCTTTCGAATAACTTCTTTTCGGTTTCTCATCATTGTCTCTTGAGAAAGCTCTTTTCGGTTTGTCTTCGTTGTCGCGTGAGTAACTTCTTTTTGGTTTCTCATCATTGTCTCTTGAGAAAGCTCTTTTCGGTCTGTCTTCGTTGTCGCGAGAGTAACTTCTTTTTGGTTTCTCGTCATTGTCTCTTGAGAATGCTCTTTTCGGTCTGTCTTCGTTGTCACGCGAAAAACTTCTCTTTGGACGATCATCATTGTCTCTTGAGAAAGCCCTTTTCGGTCTGTCTTCGTTGTCGCGTGAGTAACTTCTTTTTGGTTTCTCGTCATTATCTCGTGAGAAAGTTCTCTTCGGGCGATCATCATTATCTCTGGAAAAACTTCTTTTCGGTCTGTCGTCGTTATCGCGCGAAGAACTTCTTTTCGGTCTATCGTCGTTGTCACGCGAAAAACTTCTTTTCGGACGATCATCATTATCTCTAGAAAAACTTCTCTTTGGTCTGTCGTCGTTATCTTTTGAGAAAGCTCTTTTTGGTCTATCGTCGTTGTCGCGAGAAAAACTTCTCTTCGGACGATCATCATTGTCTCTCGAAAAACTTCTTTTTGGTCTATCGTTGTTATCTCTCGAAGGACGCTTTCTGTCGGAAGGAGCATCAAAATCATCCCATCCACCTTGTTTTGAAACACTGTCTTTATCGTTGATAAATCGCGGATTATCGAAATTATTAAAATTAGAACGGCGCGTTTTGAATGAAGCAGGTTTATCGTCCTGGTTTCTATCGGAACTTCCTCTTCTTCCTGCTGGTTTATCCTGACTGCTTCTTTTTCTTGGTCCTGGTTTATCGCTGCCCGATTCATTGCGACGTGGCTTAAAAGACTTTTTCATGTGGTACTTAATATCCCGCAAAGGTCGGAATAAAAAGCCGATAAAACGAATTAAGGATGAAAAGCCTCTTTCGTGTGTTCTACCACCACTTCTTCTCCTAAAAGATAAACGGTAACGATATCAAACCGAATGTTTAAATCACGCTTAAAACGTTCTACATATTTGCAAGCTGCTTCGGCCAAAAAACTAATTTTCTTATAGCTAATAAAATCTTCTGTTTCTCCATGTCTCCTCGACCTACGCGTTTTCACTTCAACAATCACCAAATCGTTTTTATCCAAGGCAATCAAATCGATTTCTTTATGTTTAAATCGCCAGTTTTGCTCTGATATACTATAGCCTAAGTTTTCGAGAAAATTACGCGCAATCAACTCTCCTTGCGCCCCGACTTCAAGATGCTGAATCATATAAAAAAGTTAAATCTACATTTTTCTCTACCTTTAATTTCACGTTTGCACCGAATACTAATGGCAGATTTCTGTCTATATGTCCCGCAGGAAAATCGAAGCAAACTGGGTAATTGTATTCTGCAACGGCCTCTGAAATTATTTCCACTGCCGACTTTCCAAACGGAATTGCATTGTCACGCATATCGCTCATACCACCTATTATTAATCCTTTCAGATTTTTAAGTTTGCCGCTTCTTTTGAGTTGCATCATCATTCGGTCGATGTGGTACAAATACTCATCAAGATCTTCAATAAAAAGAATTTTGTTTTCTGTTACTAAATCGCTTGGAGTGCCAGCAAGTGCATACAACAACGACAAGTTCCCTCCAACTAATTCACCCTCGCAAGAGCCTTCGCGATTTAAATAATTTGTTGTTGCTTCAGTATAGCGTATATTCTTACCCGTTATAACATCGATTATTTTATTTGCAGCCTCTTCGTTTCTTTTATCAATCATCAGATTAATCATCATTGGCGCATGCAAAGTACAAATGCTATGATGGATATTCAGATGAGAATGAAGAACGGTTACATCGCTGAATCCAATTAACCATTTCGGATTTTTTTCCAACGAAGAAAAATCTAGGTGATCAATTATACGAACCCATCCATAACCACCTCTGGCAAAAATAATCGCCCTTACCTCGGGATCATTAATCAAGGTTTGTAAATCGTTTGCTCGCTCTTCGTCAGAACCTGAAAACTGATTTTGACTGTTATATAAATGCTCGCTTTCCTTTACTTGAAAACCTTTTTGAGTTAACCAAGCAATGCCATCTTTCATTTCTTCGGGAGAAACTTTACGTGCAGGAGCGCAGATGCCAATAACATCGCCAGCCTTTAGAAACGGAGGAATTATTTTCATATCGCCACGAAAGTAAATCAATACTTCAGAAAATTAAAGAGAAACCCCGATGTGTGAATAAAAATACTCTCTTAACCATCCATAAAAGTGACAGGGAAAAAGTAAATTTGCAGAGAAAATAAGAGAAGAATGTCAAAATATTTAGTTACAGCAGCCCTGCCCTATGCGAATGGTCCTTTACATATTGGCCATATAGCAGGTTGTTATTTACCTTCTGATATCTACGTGCGCTATCTACGTTTGATGAATAGAGATGTGAAGTTTATTTGCGGAAGCGATGAACACGGAGTTCCAATTACAATTCGTGCGAAGAAAGACGGAGTATCTCCTCAGCAAGTTGTCGATAAATACAACGCAATGATGCGCGATGCTTTTAAGGAATTCGGAATTTCTTTCGATATCTATCACCGTACTTCTGATGCTGTACATCATGAAACAGCTTCTGGCTTTTTCAAAAAGTTATATGATGATGGTGTTTTTACAGAGGAAGAAAGCGAACAGTATTTTGATGAAGAGGCGAATATGTTTTTGGCAGATCGTTACATTACAGGGACTTGTCCTAAGTGCGCCAACCCAGGTGCCTATGGCGACCAATGTGAAAAGTGCGGAACTAGTTTAAGTCCGAAGGAGTTAATTAATCCACACTCCCAACTAAGTGGTAAAGCACCTGTATTAAAGAAAACAAAGCACTGGTATCTTCCTCTCGATAAAATGCAAAACGAGTGGTTGAATGAGTGGTTGATGAGTAAAGAAGATTCGTGGAAGAAGTCGGTGTTTGGACAATGTAAAAGTTGGTTAGATCAGGGATTGCAGCCAAGAGCAGTGACACGTGATTTAGATTGGGGTGTTCCAGTGCCGATTCCGGGTAACGAAGGAAAAGTGTTGTATGTTTGGTTTGATGCACCTATCGGCTATATCTCTGCAACGAAAGCATTGTTGCCTAATGACTGGGAGAACTACTGGAAAAACAAGGATACGAAGCTGATTCACTTTATTGGAAAAGACAATATTGTTTTTCACTGTATCATTTTCCCTGCGATGTTAAAAGCGCATGGTGATTATATCCTTCCTGAAAATGTTCCTGCAAATGAGTTTTTAAATTTAGAAGGAGATAAAATTTCTACCTCTAGAAACTGGGCAGTTTGGTTGCATGAATACTTACTTGATTTCAAAGACAAGCAAGACGTGCTTCGCTATGTGTTATGTGCAACAGCACCTGAGACCAAAGACAATGATTTTACCTGGAAAGATTTTCAAGATAGAAACAACAATGAATTAGTAGCGGTACTTGGAAACTTTGTGAATAGAACATTGGTGTTAACAGGAAAATATTTTGAGAATAAAGTTCCTGTAAGAGGTACATTAAATGAAATGGACCAAGCTTGTTTAGCATCGATAGCTACAATTTCAAATCAGGTGAAAGAGAGCTTGGAAAAATATCGTTTCCGTGAAGCGCTTGCAAATATGATGGATTTAGCACGCGTAGGAAATAAATATTTAGCTGATACAGAACCTTGGAAGTTGTATAAAACAGATCCTACAAGAGTAGAAACGATTTTACATATTTCGTTGGAAATAACAGCTGCGTTATCATGTCTATGTGAACCATTTCTACCTTTCACAGCAGCGAAAATAAGAGGTATGTTAAACATTCCTCAGTATGATTGGTCGAATGCGTTTACAGGAAGTTTAATGTCAACAGGACATACACTAGGTACTGCAGCTTTATTGTTTGATAAAATCGAAGATGAAGCAGTGCAACAACAGATTGATAAATTAATGGCTTCTAAAAAAGCGAATGAGGCTTGCTTCGACTCCGCTCAGCAAGCAAGAATCGACTCCGCTCAGCAAGCAAGAGTCGACTCCGCAGAAGAGTCTTCAGCATTAAAACCTTTGAAGGAAACCACTACGTATGATGATTTTGCGAAAATGGACTTACGCGTTGGGACCATTATCGCTGCAGAAAAAGTAGAGAAGGCCGATAAATTATTAAAGCTTACGATTGATACAGGCATAGATCAACGAACCGTTGTATCGGGAATTGCTATGCATTTTAAACCTGAAGATATCGTAGGACAACAAGTAACATTGCTTGCAAATTTAGCTCCTCGTAAATTAAGAGGAATCGAATCGAACGGAATGATTTTGATGGCAGAAGATGAGAATGGAAAATTGATATTTGTTCAACCTGCTACTAATACAACTAACGGAAGCATTATCGCTTAATGAAGAAAATAAAAACATTTTTGTTTGTCCTGTTATTCATGACAAACTTCGTTAAGGCACAAACGTTACAAGTGTCGCCTTCTCAATTAGTTTTTGGAAGTGTTGATGAGTTGTCGGTGGATAGTCAACAGGTATGGCTAACCAACAACAATGCATACCCAGTTAAAGTATACGATTATCTTTTTACGAAAGTGTATGGTGCAGCAGCCTTTTCTGTAAACCAACAACAATATACTTTAGCACCAGGTGCTGCTGTTGGAATTTGGGTGCGTTTTTATCCTTCACATAACATCAATCATAATTGTGAAATGATTATTAGAACGGACGGACCGAAAGGAGACGCACGTGTTGATTTAAGAGGGCAAGGACATTATTCGAATGCATATTACGATACGACTGAAAATCTTGAAGAAGAGAGTTTAAAGCAGGCTTTGAAAGTAATTACAGGACAAGGTTATCGTTCACTTGGATATTCTGCTCCATTTCCGGCAACGTCTCCATGTGCCCGGGATACCATGTTTATGATTATCGATAATCAGGCAGCTAACGGACAGGGAGCTACGCAAAATACAATCGAGTGCGTTTATACTGGAAGACAAATTGTAGGTTATGTTGATAGAGTTCAATGTCAGAATACAGCCGATCCTTATTATAACTTTAATACAGAACACACTTTTCCTCAGAGTTTGTTTTCTTCGTTGGAGCCGATGCGCTCGGACATGTTTCATTTATTTCCAACCGATGAGTCAGCAAATAATAAGCGCTCTAACTATCCTTTTGGAGTTGTAACAAATCCAACATGGAGCGTTGGTGGAAGTAAGTTTGATCAAAACAATAACACGTTTGAGCCACGCGATGTACACAAAGGAGATGTTGCACGCGCTATGTTTTACTTTGTCACCCGCTATCAGAATTACAGTAGTTATTTAGATAGCCAGGAACAAATTTTACGACAGTGGCATAAAACATTTTTACCTTCTCAAGCAGAGCGCAGACGATGCGACGATATTTATACGTATCAGAAAAATAGAAATCCATTTATCGATTATCCGCAATTTTTAGATCGCATTAATTCCATTTCGAATTTTTCTACAGCGCCATCAAACAACACTTTTCTTTTACCGGAGGACACTATCAATTATGGATTTATCGATGGCAGCGTTCCGAATGTGTACCGTTTCTGGATTGTGAATGATGGTAACCAGGCCATAACGGTTTCAGGGCTATCCTTAACGCCTAATAATAAACTAGCATTTGCTAATAACTCAGGAATAAATACGACTATACAACCAGGTGAATCTATTGCAATCGATGTTGAACTAAACAACGCAGCGCTAGGTAATTTTTCTGGCAGTTTGAATTTTATCTTAAATGGTAATTCATTAAACGCGACGGTGCAAGTTCCAATCAGAGCGTATGTATCAGTAACGGGTGTTAACGAAAATCAAGCTGTCGTTAATAGCATTTATCCAAATCCTGTAAATGACGAACTAAATTTTTCATCACCATTACATAATGCAACTATTACATTGTTCGATGTGAATGGAAAGCAAATACAGTCGAATGCTTCATTTACCGGAACTACACTAACAGGTTTATCAAAATATCCGAAAGGAACTTATTTCATTACTGTTACGGAAAACGATAAAACAATAAATTATTCATTCATTAAAAAATAATACTATGTCTGACTTTCATCAAATCATGAATGCAGTAAAAGAATTTCATACTTCTTTTGGCATTGATCATAAATCGGAGCCTACAGCTGCATTAGACGAGAAAACGATTAATCTTCGCCACCGCCTAATGGCTGAAGAAAATGATGAATACTTAGAGGCTGCAAAAAATAATGATCTTGTGCAAGTAGCAGATGCATTAGGCGATAAGCTTTACATTTTATGTGGAACTATTATTTCTCACGGATTGCAACATAAGATTGTTGAAGTGTTCGAAGAAATACATCGTTCGAATATGAGTAAGCTGGATGCTGATGGAAAACCAATTTACAGAGAAGACGGAAAAGTAATGAAAAGCGAATTGTATTTTTTACCGGATATTGAAACCATTTTAGAAAAGTAACATCATTATGATATAAATAAAAAGCCCTGTAGTCATTACTACAGGGCTTTTTTATGAAATAGCCTAACTCTTAACGTTCAACCGCGAAACGCATTGTTTTAGGTTGTTCGCCATCAATCTTTAAAATGTAAATTCCTTTTTCTAATTCAGAAGTATTAAATTCTACATAATTCATACCTTCTGTCAAAGGATAATTTACAGCATATTGTAATTGTCCAATGCTGTTATAAATACTAAATAATATACTTTCAGATTTTTCAGCAATCATATTTAAGTGAATAACATCAGATGTAGGATTAGGGAATAATACATAGTTGCTGATATTTTCCGCAACTCTATTAAACGCTACGTTACCAACAATATTAACTGTATAGTCTTCCACTTCTCCTGAAGTATAGGTTGTACAAGATGTTGAAGGATATGCATTATATTGCATTTGAATACGCATACGTGTTGTTCCATTTAAAGCAGTTGTTGGAACAACGAAAGTTTTTGTTAAAGCACCTGTTGCATTTCCGAAGGTTACTTTTTCTCCAGCATCCGTAAACAAACCATTCTTATTATAATCAATCCATACATTCCAGTATTCTCTTCTAGAAGTAGAAACATAACCAGGGGTTAAAACAATAGTTACGGTACTGCCACCCGTTAGATTGGTGCTTAAGTTAGTGAAGTTACCATACCCTGCATTGCTACCACTTGTATTACTAATAGTACCAATAGCTATTTTATTAATGTATTCTCTTGTAACGCTAGTTCCCTTTGATGTACAGTAAGTGACAGGCGCTGTACCTGTAGTTATAAAATTAGTTGCAGCACTATAAAGAGAAGCACCACCTGTTGTACATTGTGATTGCACTTGGAAGTTATATAATGTACCTGTTGTTAATCCTGTTAAATTAGCAGATGTATTATTTGTATTGATGGTTGTCCATGTTGTTGATGCAATTGTTTTAAACTGTAATGCATACGAAGCAGCTCCTGTTGCTGCAGTCCAGCTTACAGTTGCTGTTGAGTCGGTAATAGAAGATGCCGCTAATCCTGAAGGAGTGCTGCATGTACCTGTTGCGCCTTGTGCGCCAACACCTACTGCATACCATGCGTTCATTACCTGATTTACTTCGACAGAGCCAGCACCGTATAAATCAGTAGCTGCATTTATACAAGCAGTTCTCCATGCAGCGTAATTAGAAGTAGGAGTTAAATAAACTGTTTCACTACGGTAAACAATTGCGTTTGCTTTTGTTAAACCAAGTCCTGTTACCGAGTATGCATTCCCTTTATCGTTAGTTGCGCTTCCACCATTAACCAATAAGTAATAGAAAAAATTTCCTACGCCTGAGTTCGTATGTACACCCCCGTTATCAGCAGTTCCTGTATACCAATATGTCCCTTGGTAGCAATTTGGTTGGCTATACGTTTTTGGTGTAGCCATATTTCGTATACCCCAATTCATATCGTTGCTTAATAACCAATTGATATCATTTGGCTTCGACCAGAACTGAACAGCCTTTCCAAAAATATCGCTCATACTTTCATTCATTGCTCCCGACTCGTTGCTATACGTTAAGTTAGAAGTGTATTGCGTTAAACCATGGGTTAATTCATGTGCAGTTACATCAATTGCTGTGATACCTGCACCATTGGTAGAACGAACACCATAATGCATAATTGATCCATCCCAATAAGCATTATTTGTTGTTGCAGTTTCGTTTACATAACTTGTTAATGCAAATCCTGCATTGTTGATACTATTACGGTTAAAGTTTGTGAAATAGAAATCATAGGTTTGAGATACTCCATAATGTGCATCTAGTGCATACTTATCATTCGTTGTATATGACCAGTTTGCCGTCGTGCTTGAATAATCACTATGCGTGCTTGTTTCACCATGAAGAGTGATGATACCATTTCCTTTTGTTAAATCACGTAAACGGTAAGAGGTTCCGTTTAAATCACTGTGAATATTTTGTGTTCCACTGTAAACTGTTGCAGCCGTTCCAGTTGCATCTACAAAATAGAGCATGTCTTTTTTACCAAGTAAAGCACCTGAATTAGCATCTAAATAATATGCTGCTCTGCTTAAAGGTTCAGTAGCATAAATAACAACTTTATACGCTAAAACTAGATTTTGAGGATTTAAATAATTGTCAGAGCAAAACCATACAAGTTCAGCAGATGGTGCATTTGCTTTTCTGATTTCGTCATTACTTTCTTGATCATTTTCCCATGCATAATGTTTTGCATGAACAAGACTTGTTGCAATTTGAATAGCGGCATTCGTAGAAATAGTTGCAGTAGTTCTGTTATTGAACGATTCAGTTGATGTTATAATATTTCCACTTAGTAAATTTAAAAGACCATTTTGTGTATGAGCAATCAACATACTGTTTTCTACGGGAACATTATTTATTTTTTGCTGATAACGGTAGTAAACTCCTATTGCATCATCATCTTTCGATAATAATGTAAAGCTTGTGTTGTTGTCTAAACCAAGAGATTCCTCGGCTTTTGTCGGATTAAAGCTTTGTTTTTCTTCGGATGACAATCTTATGATTAATTGATTGTTTTCATCGGATGAAGTTGCTTGTTTGGAAAGGTTTAACTGACCAAACGAGACTTGAGCGACAAAAGAAAGCGCCAAAATTGAAAGTAGAGAGTTTTTCTTCATAGTTATTAAGTTGAGGGTTGAAATGTAGGAAAAAGAATTTAAATAAAGAAACATAGTTGTTTGAACAAGAGTATATTGGCGGTCAGCATAATTGTTTTAGGGCAAAATCCAATGGTAAATAGTGATCAATAAAAAGATTTTATTATTTTCGAGTTTGCAACAATGTCCTTGAAACAGCGTAACAAGGAACCTAAAAAATTCTAAAAATGAAAAAGACAGTATTAATAATTTGCTTAAGTGCAATTACAACATTCGGATTTTCTCAAATAAATCAAAGTGGAGATCGTGAAGAAATGGTAGCCCCAAAGGCTATTGATGAAAATGCTGATATGGTAAGCGCCAATAATAAATCTAAACTAGCAACCATTCAGATTGTAAAAGCAATGTTGAACTCCAATTTTAAAAAACTGGACACCAACTTATTGAAAAATACAGTTGCAATGTTGGGAGATTGTAAAAAGAAGGGAGAGCTGTTTAATAATATGCGCGTTGTAATTGTTTCAACACCTGTAGAAGCATATAAATCAGAAAACACGGAGGCTGGGAAAAAAATCGCAGCAGCCCTTAATGATGAGACTGATTTCAAAATGTACAACAGCCTTCTATTAAAATGGCAAATGTTATTAAAGCCAGCCGCTCTAGGAGCCTCTTGGCCAACAATGGAAGCTGCTTGGAAAAACAATTTAAAATAAATAAGAATAAGTAAAAGGTAACGGAATAATTAAACAATAAAAGCCCTGAATTTTTTCAGGGCTTTTATTGTTTTAAACGTTTTTTGAAACAAAGAAAACAGTTTATTCTTCCAGATAAAATCTTTTAGATGACCTCTTCCACAATATATGGCGGCCTCTTTCGAGATAAATCTAAATTACGCCACAAGTATTCTCCAATGATTCCTAGGGCCATCATTTGAAATGCTGAAACCAATAAAAAAACAACCATCATAGTCGTCCAGCCTTGAACAGAAATCAATCCGCTTAGCCTTGCAAAAATAACATAGGCGGCATACACAAATGAAATCAACCCTAAAAACAATCCCGATATTGTTATTAAGCGTAGAGGGAAATAGGAAAACGAAACAAAGGAGTCAATAAACAATTTGATTTTTTTACTTACTGTCCATCTCGACTTTCCAATCACACGTTTACGCCTAGTATAGGGTATAGACACGAAATCATATTTAAGCCAAAGGAGTAAATATAAGCTATTGGTATTTGATTCATTTAATTCTACAACTTCTTCCCTAAGTTTTTTGTCGAACAAACAGTAATCGAAACCTCCCTTAGGCATATTAGTAAGCGCAAATCGCTTAATCATTTTTTGAAACATAATAGCAAAGAAACGATTGATAAAAGCATCTTCTCGTTCATTACGATTTGCAATAACCAACTTAAATCCTTTTTTCCAGTAATCTACCATTTGCAACATTATTTCTGGTGGATCCTGAAGGTCGTCTGTAATTACGATATTCATTTCCCCAGTTGCGTGTTTCATTCCTGCCTGAATCGCATTATAAGATCCAAAGTTGCCCGACAACTTTACTATTGTAACTTTATCGGGATGCGCCTCCTTAAATGATTTTAATAGTTCTAATGTATTGTCTTTTGAACCATCATCAACCATGATATATTCAAATGTTATATCACCAGGAAAGCGACTTTCATTTTCTAAAAGCTCTGCCGTTGTAGAGGGCAGATTTTTTTCGCTGTAGTAACAAGGGATAATGATCGATAATTTAGGCATTGAAGAACTTTTTTATAACATCTGTAATATATACAAGTTGTTCGTTTGTTAATCCTGGATAAACTGGAAGACTCAAACAAGTAGAAGCAATTTTTTCTGCAATAGGGAAATCGCCTTTTTTATAATTTAATTCTGAATAGGCGGTTTGCAAATGAGCAGGAACAGGATAGTGAATAAGTGTTCCGATCGAATTTTGATTTAAAAAGCTTTGAAGTTCATCGCGCCTTTCTGTTCTAATAACATAAAGGTGATAAACGGATGTAGCATTATTAGCAAGTTGGGGTAATATGATTTCGTCAACATTTTCTAGAAGACTATGGTAGGTTGCTGCAATTGCTTCGCGCTCGGCATTCCAGCTATTTAACAGCTTTAATTTTAAAGACAGAAACAAAGCTTGCATCTCATCAAGCCTTGAGTTGATGCCTTTAATTTCATTATAATATTTTTTTTCAGAACCGTAATTACGATAAATATTTGCAAAGCGATAAAGCTTTTCATCATTGGTCGTAATTGCACCAGCATCTCCAAATGCGCCAAGGTTCTTTCCAGGATAAAAGCTGGTTGCATTAATATTTCCGAATGATCCAGTCTTAATGTTATTAAATGTGGCTCCTTGCGCTTGCGCATTATCTTCAATAACGGTTAATCCATGTTTATTTGCAATAACCATAATATCTTCCATTTCACAAGCCTGCCCATATAAATGCACGGGTAAGATGACTTTTGTTTTAGAGGTGATTTTTTTTTCTATTTCTTCAGGATTAATATTATACGTTGTTAGTCTTGGTTCAACAGGAACAGGTGTAGCCCCAACATATGAAACGGCTAACCATGTTGCGATATAAGTATTCGATGGAACAATTACTTCATCGCCTGGACCTACTCCAAGTGCTTTAAGAGAAATGATTAATGCATCAAGTCCATTACCAACACCAGAACAAAATTCTGTACCTGAATATGCAGCAAATTCGCTCTCAAAAGTTTTTAGTTTATTTCCAAGCACATACCAACCATCATCAATAAAGCGATCAAATTCATTTTTAAGATCTTCCTTAATTGATTTATTAATATCGTTGAAGGATAAAAAAGGAATGTTCATATTGCTGTTAGTTGATCAGAAATTATTTTATATAATACACCGTTATCATCTGACCAGGTATCATTATTAATTTTTTTTAACTTCTCTCCATTCTTATTAACCCAACCATTTATTCTTGCAGGGTTGCCATAAACAAGCGCATAGTCAGGAACATCTTTAGTAATTACTGATCCAATCCCAGCCATTGCATATTGGCCAATTTTAACTCCGGCTAAAACAGTTGAATTTGCACCAATGGAAGCCCCTTTTCCTACGAGCGTTTTAACTGCTGTAATATATTTTTTACTCCGTGGTCGAATATCGTTTGTGAAAACAACATTAGGTCCTAAAAACACATCATCTTCAATGGTAACACCATCCCAAATATAAATCCCCGATTTAATGGTAACATTATCTCCAATGGTTACATTGCTTTCAATAAAACAATGATCACAAATATTACAATTTTTTCCAATCGTTACTTTATCTAGGATATGCACAAACGCCCATACACGCGTATGTGTACCAATATTTTGTGTTTCAACAATTGAATTAGGGTGAATGAATATATCCTCCATGATTTACTGACCCCATGTTTTTTTAAACATCTCGTATTCTCTTATATAGTCTTTTTCATCAAAGTTTGTAGATGCTAATACTACTTGAATAGATGAATGAGTATACTGCATTGTATGCCACACCGATGGTGGAATATAAACTCCTTTTTCTGGAGAATCTAAAATAAAGGTTTCGATTTGTCCAGCACCATTTTCGGTAGTGACAATGATTCTGCCGCTTGCCGCAATAAGTATTTGTTCAGTTTTAAAATGTGCATGTCGTCCCCTTACTATACTTTCTGGAGTATAATATGTCCAAAAAACCCTTTCCACTTTAAAGGGCAAAGTATTGTTGTCTGCAACTGAAATATAACCAATTGCGCCTTCTCCATATTTAGGGAAAGTTATTATATGCGGTTGTTTGAAATTCATAGACATTTTTCAAAGAATAAAAATAGGTAAATAACTTGGAAATAAACCACGCACTGATTTATAACAAGCATTTATGTTTAGTTTGTAATGATGAACTATTGTTTTATTTCGATTAATTGAAAATTATTTATGGAATCATTCATAAGTGTCACAGCATTTTGCTTAATTAGATTTGGTATAGCGGCCTTGGTTGACACTAATACAAAGCGAATATTATTCTGTTTAATGAATGCAAGTTGAAGTTTTTCTAATGGTTCATTTTGGTGATTTGCCCATTTTGTAAATGGCGCAGCCTTAATAAAATTGTTTTCCCATTCGGAAAGAATAGCGATTTCTGTACTGTTTATGCATATAGGCGCATAGGACTCATTAAAATAAGAAAAATAGCCTCCGATAATTCCAAAACTTACATTCTTTGCGAAAATAGAATTGTATTCAACAGGAGCTTTAATGAACGCAAATTGATTGTTATTAGAGGATTGAATTTTATCAAGGATTTTCTTCTGTTGATCATTGGCAATAGAATAATTTTTCTTAAAGGGGAAGTGCAGAAAAATGTTTGCTAGTATTAATATCCACCCTAGTGATTTAACCCAGAATCTTTTATCCCTAATGGCAAAAATCAATGCAAGAAAAATAAGTAGTGAAAAAACAGGAAGGTAAATATTAAACCAAAGCTGAACCGAATCCGGCATTCTAAATAATAAACACCATGCTAATAGACCAAACCCTTGAAACAAAATCGAACAGCCAATAAAAAATAGTAGCCCCTTGTTTATAATAGACCTTATGGTTAGCACTAATAAAATAGTAAATGGCAAAGTGGAAAGAAAAATCTTACATACACTTGATCCTGTAATATTGATAATTGTTCGTAGATACTCTGAAATATCGCCAACATATAATTTAATAAAACCAACAGACGAGCCACCTACATCTTTAATTTTAAAGAAGTATAGCATTAAAGCAAGTAATATAAAAACGAATAATGGACATAGTAAAAATGAAATTGATGCACCCCTTTTTTTAATTAGCTCTAATATAATTAACATTGCTAATAGTGCAATAACTGCTGGTAAAACTGTTGGATAAACAATGCTTAATGCGAGTAGAATAATTATTCTATATTCAGCATTGTTAATGGTATGATAAAATCCTAAAACAAACAAGAGGATAATAGAAAGCTTGTAATAGCTAGAAAAAACAAGATCGTAAATATCTCCTCTTAAATAGTCTTGAAAAGGATAAACCAAATCACGAATGGGCGCAATAAAAAAACAACTTGCAGAAATTAGCATTAAATAAAACGAGTTTTTCTTTTCCCAAAAAGGAAGCGCTACTGTATAAAACCCATACCAGACTAATGTAAAAAAAATTGGGACGGTGCTGTAAAGATAATTCTGAATAAAAGGGCCGCCATTTAAATAATGTGATAGAATTGTCAAATACATTTCAGAATAATGATAGAGAAATATTCCAGAAACATTCGAGTTTAAATAATAATTTTCCTGGCCCGTTTGCAGGATATGTGCGGATACATTTGAATAAAAAATAAAATCATTGTGAATTTCAGGAATAAAAACTCTTTTTGTGTTAAACCCAGTATAAATAAATAGCTGTACTAATGTTGTAAGAAATGTAAAAAGAGAAAGGGTGGAAATTACAGATTTTAAATTTTTAATTTCCCATATTATAGGACTATAAGACCGATTCTTTTTTGTTTTGATTAAATAAATTAAAATGGGAATTAAGGCAACAAAAGAGGTCACTCCCTTGGTAACAAAAATTGCAATTAATGTAATAAGAGAGATATAGCCAACTAAGAGTGATATAAAATTATTCTTGGTATTATTGTTTGAGCTCAGATGTAAAATATTTAAAAGAAACCCTCCTAAAAAATAGATACAAAAAACAATCAAGAAATTTATCAAAACCAGTAAAACAATCTGATTTGCCATAATATATTATAATCAAAGTTAAAAAATTCTTTTAAAACCAAAGCGTGATCCCGAGCAGAATCGAACTGCTATCTAGAGTTTAGGAAACTCCTATTCTATCCGTTGAACTACGGGACCATTTGAAGCGGATGCAAATATAAAAATTAGTGAGAGAAACTTTTAGAAAATACAGGGTTACTAATATGTTTACTGCCAGTCAATATTTGTATTTTCGCAACAATGGAAAAAAACTGTATTCGCCTTTCTGATCTTGCCAAAGAAATTTCAGAAGTTTTTCGAAAGAATTTTTCGATGGAGCGCTATTGGGTTTCTGCTGAAATTTTAGGATTAAAAATAAATAAAGGCCATTGTTATTTACAATTAGGAGAGAAAGACGATAGAAGCACCCAGCCTAAGGCAGAATTTAAAGCGATGATATGGGCGAATAATTTTAATCTTATACACTCACGTTTTATTGCCGAAACCGGAAAACAGCTGCAGGAAAATATGGAGATTTTATGTAAAGTAGAGGTCCAGTTTCATGAGCGATTTGGAATGAGTCTTATTGTTCATGAAGTGGATGCCGCCTATACCCTAGGCAAAATGGCCATCGAACGGAAGAAAACGGTCGATAAACTAAAGCTAGAAGGCGTTTACTTTTTAAATAAACAATTACCATTACAATCCGTTATTCAAAACATTGCTGTCATATCTTCATCTGATGCAGATGGATTCAAAGATTTTACAACTAAACTAAATGATAATAAATCTGGAATTGTTTTTCATACTAAATTATTTCCTTCTCTCATGCAAGGCGACAATGCACCAAGAGATATTATAGCAGCGCTTACTATTATTAAAGAACATGCCTGCTTTAAATTTTTAGATGCAGTGGTGATTGTTAGAGGTGGTGGACAAACATCGAGTTTGAGTTGTTACAATGATTATTTATTAGCTCACGAAGTAGCTAATTTTCCGCTGCCCGTTTTAACGGGTATAGGCCATACGTCAGATGTTTCTGTTGTTGATGAAGTGGCAAACCTCAATTTAATAACGCCCACTGCTGTAGCCGATTTTATTATTCAACACGCGAATTCATTTAAAGAGCAAATCGATTATCTGCGTGATGGTATTCATGCTTACGCGAATCTTTGTATAGAATCAGAAGAAGAATCGGTTGCTGAACTAATGAACGCTGTTGTATCTCTTGTAAATGAAACAATGCTAGATGAAAAAATGTTTTTTGATAATCTTGCATCCGTAATTAAACAAACAGTTAATCAAGAGTTAATTAGCGAAAGTGGTAAGCTTGTTTATGCAAAAGATAAAACACGTTTTTTATCAGAAAGTATAACTATGAAAGAATTAAACCAACTTACCTTTGATGCAAGTTTGTTAAAGAATAAAGTTGGAAATGTAATCAAACAAGAAGAAAACTATTTGAATAATGCACAACAAAAAAGTTTAATCCTCGATCCAATCAATATTTTAAAAAGAGGATTCAGTTATACACTCTATAATAACAAACCCGTTTTTGATGCTAATGAAGTACCTTTGGATAGTGAAATAGAAACAGTGGTTTTTAAAGGAACAATAAAAAGTAAAAAAATTAAATAATACGATGGCAGAAAAAATGACTTATGATAAAGCTAAAGAAGAGCTTGAAAATATTTTAGAGGAATTAGAGAGTGGAGAGGTGGGAATCGACCAATTGGCTAAACTGGTTAAGCGCGCTAATGAACTTATCAAGCTTTGTAAGGACAAACTAAAAGCTACCGATGAAGAAGTAAAAACTATTCTTGAATCATTCGAAGATTAATTTAATTATGAAAAACTATCTAATAATTTTTGCACTTGTTGCGTTAGTAGCTTCCTGTAAATCGCGTAAAGATGAACCATTCGGACGTGTAACAAAACTGGAAGACAAGAAATGGTGTTTATCATCATTAAATGGAAAGGAGCTTCTGGTAAAAGACACTTCCAAAATGTTTACACTTGAAATATTTTCTGCTGACAATGCTATTTATATGAATTGTGAATGTGATACAACGTATGGATTGTACACTGCACAAAATGATTTCATTTTATTAAATATTCTGGGTCGTACAAATACAAATTGTAATCCCGAATTATTTGGCGAATATATTCAGCAGGCAAAAACCGCTAATCGTTTTCAAATAAAAAGCATTAACATTAACGGAAAAAAATCAGAGCAACTAACTCTATTTAAAGAGGAAAAAGAACTGATGCGATTTAACAAAAAATAAAACACAAATTAAAAAAGCCCCGATGCATAATCGGGGCTTTTGTTTTATAATTGAAGATTTAAACCTTTAACAATTGATTGAGGATCTTTCCAGTTTATTTCTGGATGGGTTACTCTTAATGAGCCATCAATAGTTACCACTTTAAATTTAATCTGGCTACTTGCATTAAAGTTAAACGATGTCCAGTCTGTATAATATGCTTCAACAGTTGCAACACCAACAGTAGCATTTGGCTGATAAATAAAAGGCGTACTTCCTGCTGGATAAACATTTTGATATGGAAGCTGAACATTAATTCCTGTACTTGTTACCCAGTAAACTAAAACAGCACCGTTATCTAAGATGTCTTGTGTAATGTATGGATCGTTAAGATCAACATATTTTTCATAGTCGATTCCTGATGTTCCATTAGTCTGCCATTGAGTAGCAGAAACAATAAATGTTGATGAATTCACATTAGCATTTCCAGATGGGCCTTGAGGACCTTGAGGGCCTGCTACGCCAGGAGCGCCGTCTTTTCCGCATGACGATAACAACAGAATGGCAAAGCAATAAGCAATTAATTTTTTCATTTTAAGTTAGTTTATATTGACTAAAAATAAGTGAAAAAACAATAAGTAGGTAGATGATTATAAACAAAATAAAACCATCTTTGTTACTTATAAAAAATAATTATGGCAACCAACATATTAGTGTTTTTAGCAACATTTTTCATTATGGAATTTGTAGCCTGGTTTACACACAAATTTGTGATGCACGGATTTTTATGGATACTGCATAAAGATCATCATCAAACAGAACCAGGAATATTTGAAAAGAATGATGCCTTCTTTTTGATTTTTGCTATTCCAAGTATGATCTTGATTTTTTTAGGAGTGATGAATGGTTATGATATTCGTATGTATATTGGGTTAGGTATTGCTGCCTATGGACTCGCTTACTTCCTAGTTCACGATATTTTTATTCATCAGCGCATCGGATTATTTAAACGCTCCAACAATGTTTATTTAAGAGCGATTCGCAAAGCACATAAGGTTCATCATAAGTATTTAAATAAAGAACATGGTGAATGTTTTGGAATGTTGTTAGTACCTTTCAAATACTTTTTAGAAGCGAAGAAGTCGGGCCAGTTGATGGATAGATAAATAAAAACGTCCTTACAATTTAAGAGGCTTTTGATGTTGCTCTTCCTTTGTTCACGATAAAAACGCCAACAAGCGTAATGGCTATTGCAATTAATGTTTTTGCACTAATAGGCTCATTAAGTATTACAAGCCCCAGCCATATAGCAACAATCGGGTTGATGTAAGCATAGACCGAAACAATTGTAGCGGGAAGTCGGTCTATAGCATATACAAATAAGCTATATCCTAAAATAGATCCTGCAATTACCAGATAAAATAAGGCGTACCATCCTGTAGGGTCAAACGTAATTTTTTTTCCTTCTCCTATCAATAATCCTATTACTGTTGTTACAGAACCACAAATCATCATTTGTAATCCTGCATTTAACGCAGAGTTAATCTTTACCGGAAACCTTTTCATATAAACTGATCCGAGTGCTCCGTTTATTAATCCAACAAAAAGCAAAACAAAGCCTAATAAATAAGCACCATTACTTAGCAAATACAATTGCTCATAAAATATCAACCACTGACCAACAAAGCCAATCAGAATGCCGATAATGGATAAATTAGATATACGCTCTTCGGGGTTCCAGATACGTGTAATTAAAACAATCCAGATGGGAAAAGACGAGTTTACTAAGGCGGCCATACCACTTGTGACAGATTGTTCTGCAAGAACCAGGAACAAATTGCCGCCAACAAAGATGAATAACCCTGTTACAACAATGCGTTTTAGTTCTTGAAGCGTGGGCCATATAACCTCTTTTTTGAAGTAAAACCAAAGTAAGATAGCAAGGCCTGATATCATATAACGAATACCAGAAAATAAAAACGGAGGAAAGCTTTTTACGCCAATTCGTATAGCGAGATAGGTGGTTCCCCAGAGGAAACACAAGGCAAGTAATGCTAAATATGGATTTCGGTTTTGCAAAATGTACTATGAAAAGGTTTGCAAATCAAACAGACGTTTGTAATAACCATTCTTGTTTAATAACTCTTGATGTGTACCTCGTTCAACAATTTCACCACTCTGCATAACAATGATTTCATCAGCATGTACAATCGTCGATAAACGATGTGCAATAACCAATGTTGTTCTTTGTTTCATCAGATTAATCAATGCTTCTTGTACCAGTCTTTCTGATTCTGTATCTAATGCCGATGTCGCCTCATCAAGAATTAATATCGGTGGGTTTTTTAATACTGCACGAGCAATGCTTAATCGCTGTCGCTGACCACCGCTTAATTTGCTTCCTCTATCACCAATGCTTGTCTGATATCCATCGCTCATTGCTGTAATAAAGTCGTTGGCATTTGCAATTTTAGCAGCAGCAATCACCTCTTCTTCCGTAGCGTTTTCTATCCCGAAGGCAATGTTGTTAAAAACCGTATCGTTAAATAAAATCGATTCCTGCGTAACAATTCCCATGAGTCCTCTTAAATCTGAAACGCGCATATCTTTAATGTTCACGCCATCGATCGTAATTTTACCACTATCTACATCGTAATAACGGGGAAGCATATCCGCTAATGTAGTTTTACCACTCCCCGATTGCCCTACAAGTGCCACTGTTTTCCCTTTGGGAATTTCTAGAGAAATATTTTTTAATACCGATCTGCCTTCTTCCTTTACATACGAAAAGCTAATACCATCAAAGTGTATTTTATTAGAAAAAGGTTTTGCCTCAACAGGATGCTCAGGGTCTTTCACTAATACCTCTGCATCTAATATTTTATAAATTCTTTCAGAAGAAGCTAATCCTTTTTGAATATTATACCATGCCGTTGTTAAACTCTTAGCAGGAGTAATTACCTGCGAAAAAATAGCGATGAATGCAATAAACTCACTTGGCTCTAATTTCGACTCGCTACCCAATACAAGCAATCCTCCAAAGTACATCACCACTGTCATCACCACTGTTCCTAAAAACTCGCTCACCGGCGATGCTAAATCACGGCGGCGTCCAATTTTATTCATTAAACCATAGTGCTGGTTGTTTAGTCCACCAAACTTTTTAGAGGCTGATTTTTCCGCAGTAAAAGCATGAATAATTCGTAATCCTCCAAGAGTTTCTTCGATGTTACTTAACAGCTCTCCCATTTTTTCTTGGGCCTGCACCGATTTCTTCTTTAAGCTTTTTCCAATACGACCTATGATTAATCCAGCAACAGGCAACAATACCAATACAAATGTGGTGAGCTCTGAACTCATCGTAAACATGGTAATCAAAAACACGATGATATTTAATGGTTCACGAAAGGCTGCTTCTAACGAATTCATAATCCCCCACTCTACCTCTTGTACATCGCTGGTCATACGTGCCATCATGTCTCCTTTACGCTCATCAGTAAAGTATCCAATTGGAAGACTTAATATTTTCTGATAAACATCTCTGCGAATATCTCTGACCACTCCGTTACGAATCGGTACTAAAAAATACATCGCCATATAACGAGTCAGGTTCTTTAAAAAAAACATGATAACCACAAGCATGCTGATTAGCATTAATGCATTTAACTGTCCATGCTCAACTATATAATTTCCGAGGTAATAGTTGAAGTTGTTTAAAAGGCTTTTGGCGCTTACCGACCAGGGCATTAAGGTGTAATTTCTATTCTGACTGAAAAGGACGTTCAGAAAAGGGATTATCATCGTGAGTGAAAAAAGCGAAAAGAAAACAGTCATGATATTAAACAAGACTGATAATGATGCTTGCGCTTTATAAGGCTTGATAAATCGTAGTAAACGAATATAGTTTTTCACCCGCCAAAGATAGAGAAGTTAATTTATTTCGCGACAGTAAGCGCCTATAATTACTCACGTAATTTATTTATCTTCGTCGTCATTAAGCAAAGTACATTATGCAATACGATCCAATAAAAAGAAGCCTGGGGAATGTGTTCAATAAAACACCGTTTTTACGTAAGATGTTTTATGGTCTTTTGGACTTATTATTACTCAGGGCGTGGCACGTGCATAAAGAGTTAAAGCAATGGCAACGTGGTGCTAAAGCAGATGCACAGATTCTTGACGCAGGTGCAGGATATGGTCAGCATTCGTATTGGCTGAATGCCCGATTACCAAAGTCGACAATTCTGGCTATGGATGTAAAAGAAGAGCAAGTGGAGGATTGTAATCAGTTTTTCAATTCAATCGGATCGGGAGAACAAGTGAAATTTGTTGTTGGTGATTTAACGCAGTTTGAACATCCAAATAAGTACGACCTTGCGATATCTGTTGATGTGATGGAACATATCTTAGAAGATGTTCAGGTATTTAAAAATATTTATGCATCTCTTAAGCAAGGTGGCATGTTGTTAATCTCTACTCCGAGTGATCAAGGTGGTTCGGATGTGCATGGCGATGGGGAAGCATCATTTATTGAAGAGCATGTGCGTGATGGATATAACATCAAAGAAATTGAAGACAAACTTCGTTCAGCAGGATTTTCAAAAGTAGAAGCAAGGTATCAGTATGGTAATCCCGGAAAAATCAGCTGGCGCCTCTCAATGAAGTATCCTATTCTTATGCTTGGAGTAACAAAATTGTTTTTTATCATTCTTCCCGTTTATTACATCATCACGTATCCCATTGCATATGTTTTGAATTGGTGTGATGTAATGTTTACTCATAAAACAGGAACAGGTTTGATAGTGAAAGCCTGGAAATAAGCATAAGCAATGAAAGTAGGACTAGCCTGGAAAATCGCTCGACGATATTTTGCTGCCAAGCGGTCACACCATCTTATCAATATAATTAGTAAAATCAGTGTTGCAGGCGTATGCGTAGGCACTATGGGATTAATCATTGTGCTATCGGTATTCAATGGTTTTGGCAATCTGGTTTTAAACATGTACGATAGTTTTGATCCGGACATTGTAATAACTCCTGCAAAAGGAAAGTTTTTTAATCCTGAAGATGCTCAAATTGAAAAAATAAAGGCGCTCTCTTCGGTTAGCGTTACTACGTACACGTTAGAAGAAAATGTATTGCTGCGTTATAAGGAGCGACAATTCATTGCTACCATGAAAGGGGTGTCGTCTACCTATTTTCAAAGCAGCGACCTGCAAACAAAAATTATTGATGGTAGCCCGATGTTACGACATGGAGACCTAAACTTTATGATTCTAGGGGCGGGCATTGCTTATTCACTCGGATTAAAATTGAATGATCCAGTATCGAGGATAAATGTTTATTTACCGAAGAAAGGAATAGATCCTTCATCCGCATTGATGAATCCTGATGAAGCTTTTTCTCAACGGACTATCGCAGCCTCTGCAGTGTTTTCGGTGCAGCAGGATTTTGATAATAAGTTTGCAATTGTGCCTATTGATTTTATAAGAGAGATGATGGGCGAAGAAAAGAAAATATCATCGATAGAAATAAAACTAAAAAAAGGTATTGACCAGCAAGTTGCAGCACAGCAGATTCAGTTATTGACAGGAGCAAACTTCAATGTAAAGGACAGATTTCAGCAACATGATTTTTTGTATAAGATTTTGAAGTCGGAAAAGGCGGGCGTGTATTTGATACTGTGTTTTATTTTACTCATCGCCACATTTAATGTTTTTGGTTCGTTAACAATGTTAATCATAGATAAAAAGAAAGATATTTTATCGCTGATAAACATGGGTGCATCGGTGAGTTTTATTAAAAAAGTATTTTTTATTGAAGGATTACTCATTTCTATTTTTGGCGCTGGCATAGGCATGCTGCTGGGTGGAGGGGTCTGTTATGCGCAACAACGATTTGAAATTATTAAACTCGGCGATGCAGAAAATTTTGTGACAAGCAGTTATCCTGTGGCAATGCAACTTAACGATTTCGTTTTGGTAGCCTTCATTGTTTTATCAATTGGAAGTCTTGCAGCATTTGTAACTTCACGTTTGATTATTAAACGACAACTTGAAAATACAATCGTCTGATTTAATTCATTAATTTTAACTTTTTCAGAGAACATATGAACGGAAATATAGCAGCGAAAAATTCACCACCTATTGATCAGATAGGAATAGAAGAAAGAATAGCTCGTCTAACAAAACGATCAATTAAAAACGAGAGTAAAAAAGACGCTTTGTTAATGGCCATTAGCATGATGGATTTAACAACGCTGGATGCAAAAGATACTCCTGGAAAAGTAAAACAGCTTTGTGCAAAGGCATTACGTCCGCATGATAAGTTAAGCTATGTCCCTCCTGTTGCTGCTGTTTGCGTGTATCCGAACATGGTTGCTATAGCGAAAAAAGAATTAGAGGGTTCGAAAGTAAAAGTAGCATCGGTTGCTACAGCTTTTCCAAGCGGCATGAGCACAAAGAAAATCAAAATAGAAGAAACAAAATTTGCTGTAAATCAGGGTGCAGATGAAATTGATATGGTTATTTCGCGAGGCAAGTTTTTAGCCGGCGAATACAATTTTGTGTTTGATGAAATAGCTGCGATAAAAGAGGCTTGCGGCGAGGCTCATTTAAAAGTGATTTTAGAAACAGGTGAATTATCTACACTGGATAATGTTCGTAAAGCATCAGAAATTGCCATGTATGCCGGAGCTGATTTTATTAAAACATCTACAGGAAAAATTCAACCAGCGGCTACCCTACCCGTTACATTGGTGATGTTTGAAGCGATTAAAGATTTTTATTTTAATGAAGGAAAAATGATAGGCATGAAGCCCGCTGGTGGAATAGCAACAGCTAAAATTGCGATGCAGTATTTAGTTGTGTTACGCGAAACATTAGGCGAAGCATGGATGAATCCTGATTGGTTTCGCTTCGGAGCTAGCTCATTAGCAAACGATGTTCTAATGCAATTAGAAAAATTAGAAACGGGAGTTTACCAAGGACCAGAATATTTTTCGAAAGATTAATTTTTAAATAAGAACAAAAAAAGATAAAATAAAAAAAGAGGGCTTTTGTAAAAGCCCTCTTACTGTTTTTATAAACTTGATTATTTATCGTTTACTTTCATCTTTTTGAAGGTATCATCTTGTAAGCACTGCAGTGCTTTTACCATAAACACATTAATATCGTTAATGATTACATAGTAAGCGTTCGTATCCCAAAGATCGCGGGCGATAAGTGCTTTTAATTGCGTGGTGATTAATTTCTCAGATGTTTTAAACCCTGCATTATCAGATTTAATGTTCTTCTTTTCGGCATATGCTATAAAATCATCTAGAAAATCTTTCGTGATTTTAAAATCATTTTTAAACTGATAAACATCTTTGTATTTGCTTAATAACATCGCACGATTAGCATCAACATAGTTTAATGTAAACTCATTTAGAGTTCCATTTCTTCTAAGCTCATCGTAGTATTTACTGCTCATGCTTGTGTCTAATCCAACAAATACATCAGGCATGATACCACCGCCACCATATACAACACGACCGCCCATTGTTTTGCATTTCAAGCTATCAATAAACTTTATGCTGTCTGCATGATAAAGCTCTCCATGCTGATAGCGCATACTTATATCCATATCATAATTTTCATCACCTGGCTCATAATGCTTTTGAATACATCTTCCAGAAGGCGTATAATAACGCGCAATAGTTAAACGCACAGCCGAACCATCAGGTAGTGGAAAAGGTTTTTGAACCAATCCTTTGGCAAATGTTCTTCTTCCAACAATAAGTGCGCGATCCCAGTCTTGTAATGCACCAGAAACAATTTCACTTGCAGATGCAGACGATTCATTAACCAATACAACCACTTTTCCTTTTTCAAATCCGCCAACAGAAGTAGAATAATTATCCTGACGTGGATTATTTCTTCCAATGGTATAAACGACTTCTTTTCCGTTACTTAAAAATTCATCTGCTAATTCAATAGCTCTGTTCAGATAGCCACCACCGTTATCAGATAAATCCATAATTAAACTTTCAACGTGTTGCGCTTTTAATTTCTCTAACGCCTGCTTAAACTCTTCAACTGTACTATCAGCAAAACGACTAATCTTAATATAACCAATTGTAGGGGTCACCATATAAGCAGCATCAACGCTGTACAATGGAATTTTATCTCTGGTAATAGTAAACGGAATTAATTCGTTATTGCCTCTTCTGTATACGTCAACCCTTACTTTAGTTCCTTTGTTTCCTCTTAATTTCTTAAGTACATCATTATTTTTTATTCCGATATTAGCAACACTGTTTCCGTCAATTTTTACGATTCGATCACCAGCACGCAAGCCAAGTTTTTCTGATGGACCACCAGAGATAGTTTGCGTAATCATGATGGTGTCTTCCAAAATACTGAACTGAACACCGATTCCTTCGAAGTTTCCTACAAGGGGCTCATTTACTTCTTTTAATTCTTCTGCTGGAATATAAACGGAGTGTGGATCTAGTTCTTTTAATAAATTGCGGATTGCATCATCAGAAATCTTTTTCTCATCGATACTGTCTACATAGGCATAATTAATCATGCTCATTAAGGCATCTAATTTTTCGGCGGTAGGACTAATCTGCGCTGTAGATTTACTAATTGATAGGGAAAGAAAAAGGGCTGTTAAGGATAATACAGTGTAAAAACGAGGGGAATTAATCATGTGAATTATTTTGAATATGCGAAGTTTAAAAATTTATTAATCGGATTATTTATTGTCAGAATCATTGCTAACAATCTTATTAACGAACAAATCTCTAAAATAGTTCGTGACAAAATAAATTATTGATGACAAAACTGCTTTAATTAACGCAATTATAACTGTATTTTTGAGGTCAAATTGTCACCTATTTCTGGTGGCATTTTAATTGACAACGGCGCGCGCCAAAAAAATTAATTATGACCACAGGAAAAATAAATGTACAAACGGAAAACATCTTTCCAATTATTAAAAAGTTTCTTTACAGCGACCACGAAATATTCCTTCGTGAATTAGTAGCCAATGCTGTTGATGCAACAGGAAAAATTAAAACTCTAACCTCCATAGGAGAAAATAAAACCGAACTAGGTGATTTAGTCGTGGAGGTCATCATCGACAAAGAAAATAAAACACTTACAATTCGCGATCGCGGATTAGGAATGACAGCAGAAGAAGTTGAAAAATATATTAACCAGATTGCTTTTTCAGGCGCAGAGGAGTTTGTCAATAAATATAAAGACCAGACAGAGGGTAATTTAATCGGTAAATTTGGATTAGGCTTTTACTCTGGATTTATGGTGTCTGATAAAGTAGAAATTTATTCCCGCTCCTTTAAAGCTACTGAGCAAGAAGCTATTCGCTGGACATGTGATGGAAGTCCTGATTATACCATGACTACCGATACAAAAGCAGACCGTGGTACAGATATCATCCTCCACATCAATGAAGAGTCGTTGGAGTTTTTAGAGGAAGCAAGAATAAAAACAATGCTCGACAAATACTGTCGCTTTTTACCTGTATCGATTAAGTTTAAAGAAGAGCTAATTAATAATACAACTCCTGCATGGGTTAAAAAGCCAAGTGAATTAACGCACGAAGATTATTTAGCGTTTTACAAGGAGCTGTATCCGATGGCAGAAGATCCATTGTTTTATATTCATCTGAATGTTGATTTTCCATTTAATCTTACGGGAATTCTTTATTTCCCTAAACTGAAAAAAAATCTAGAAGTTCAGAAAAACAAAATTCAGTTGTATTGTCGTCAGGTGTTTGTCACTGATTCTGTAGAAGGAATTGTTCCTGAATTTTTAACTTTATTACATGGGGTAATTGACTCACCAGATATTCCATTAAATGTGAGTCGTTCGTATTTGCAAAGTGATTCAAACGTTAAAAAGATAAGTAATCATATTCTTAAAAAAGTATCGGATAAGCTGGAAGAATTATTCAAGGAAAACAGAACTGATTTCGAAGCGAAATGGGACGATATCGGGGTGTTTATCAAATACGGAATGTTAAGCGAAGAGAAGTTTTATGATCGTGCAAAGTCGTTCTGCTTACTAAAAAATACCGATGCAAAATATTTCACCTTTGATGAGTATAAATTAGCAGTAGAACCAAATCAGACAGACAAGGACAATAAAATTGTTTACACCTACACATCAAATCTTGAAGAGCAATATGCATTTGTAGAGGCAGCAAAAAACAAAGGGTATGATGTGTTACAAATGGATGGTGTAATTGATAGTCATTTTGTTAATTTCCTGGAATATAAACTCGAGAATACATCCTTTATTCGTGTAGATGCCGACACTGCTGATAATCTGATTAAGAAAGAAGATAAGCGTCCGATATTATTATCCGAAGAGGAACAAACGGCTATTAAAGAGCTGACTGAAAAAGCAGTTGAAAAGGAAAAATATTTTGTTCAGTTAGAAGGACTTTCGGAAACGGATGCACCTGCATTAATCACCCGACCTGAGTTTATGCGTCGTATGAAAGAGATGGCAGCATCAGGTGGTGGCTATGAATTTATGACCGGCATGGGTGAGCAGTTTAATCTGATCATCAATGCAAATCACCCATTAATGAAAAAGGTTATAAGTGCTGCAACAGAGGATGAAAAGCAAAAAATGATTCGTCAGACCGTTGACCTTGCAATGCTTTCACAGGGATTGTTAAAAGGGGAAGCACTGAGCGGATTTATTCGTCGTTCTGTAGAGCTTATTTAAGACCTCAAAATTTATTCACAAATCAGCCTTGGTATTAAAATCACCGAGGCTTTTTTGTATCTTTGAAAAAGAAAATAATTAAAATCAATATAACTATGAGTTACGAAGTAAATTGCAAATTAATGGAAGTGCAATCAGAACAATCTGGCGAAGGGAAAAATGGTCGCTGGGTAAAACAAACTTTTATCGGAGAAACAATGGATCAATATCCTAAAAAGATAGCATTCACTGCATTCAACGAACAGCTAATTACCCAACTTAAGGGAATGGCAATTGGTTCAACAATTAAAGTAAATTTCAGAGTAGAGTCAAGAGAGTATAACGGAAGATGGTACACCGATGTACGTGCATTCGGTTTAACATCAATGTCGGCTCCTGCATCTCAACCAATGTCGTCACAAGGCGATTCTTTCGGAGAGCAAGTGCTTAACAACACAATGGAAGGTCTTACGCAATCAGACGCTGGTGATCTACCTTTTTAATCAGTAATCAAACTATAATGAATCCCGCATCCCGCGGGATTTTTTATTTATACAAATGATAAAAATATATTTGCAAAAAATCAGAAAATGAAAAAGACCGTTTTAGTTATATCCTTATTGTTTTGTTCTTTCTTTTCGAAAGCAGATGAAGGAATGTGGTTTCCTCAATTACTTCAGCAGCTAAATATTGCTGATATGCAAATGCGAGGATTAAAAATATCGGCAGAGGATATTTACAGTGTAAACAATAGCAGTTTAAAAGATGCTATTGTTTTGTTTGGTGGTGGCTGCACAGGAGAAATTATTTCAAAGCAAGGATTGTTGCTAACTAATCACCATTGTGGTTTTGGTGAAATTCAGTCGCACTCGACTGTTGAGCATAATTATTTGAAAGATGGTTTTTGGGCCTCAACATTGAAAGATGAATTGCCTTGTCCTGGTCTTACTGTTTCATTTGTTATAAGTATTAATGATGTAACAGCACAGTTTAATGAAGTGTTAAAAGATGGAATGACCGAGCAAGTACGAAATGAAAAAATCAAGGAGCTTTCTGCACAAATAGAAAAGAAAGCGGTTGAAGGAACACATTACGAAGCAAAGGTTCGTCAGTTTTTTTCTGGTAATGAATTTTATTTAATCATAACAGAAACGTTTAAAGATATTCGTATGGTGGGCGCACCTCCTTCATCTATTGGAAAATTTGGTGGTGATACTGATAACTGGATGTGGCCTCGTCATACCGGCGACTTCTCACTGTTCCGCATATACGCAAATAAGGAAAACAAGCCCGCAGAGTACAACGAGGAGAATATTCCATTTATTCCTCGTGCAGCATTATCAATAAATATTGGTGGTGTTCAAGAAGGCGATTTTACTATGGTGTATGGTTTTCCTGGTCGTACTCAAGAGTACATTTCTTCTTATCAGGAAGAAATGATTTTAAAGACAACAAATCCAGAGCGTATTAAAGTAAGAACAGAGAAACTGCGCATTATGGATGATGCAATGCGTAGCAGCGAAAAATTACATATTCAATATGCAGCAAAACAAAGCAGCGTAAGTAATGGCTGGAAAAAATGGCAAGGCGAATCAAAAGGGTTAACCGAATCAAACGGACTTCAAAAGAAAATCGAATTTGAACAGTCGTTTAATCAATGGTTAAATAATAATCCGAAACAAATGCAGAAATATGGAGAGGTGTTACCAAAGCTAAAACAAATTTATGCGTCAAACAGACCCTATATTTCAGCTAACAATTACTATTCAGAAGCAGCGTATGGTGTTGAACTATTAACTTATTCGTTAAACTTTCAAAGTTTGGTAGATATTCCTCTTGCGAAGCAAATTGATGAAAATAAATTAGCAACAGAAAAGAATAAACTGTTTAATACTATTTCAGACTTTTATCGTGATTATGATGAAGCTACCGACAAACAATTTTTTCAATCGTTGTTATTGATGTTTGATAAAAATGTACCCGATAGTTTGAAGCCCGCTTATTTTATAGAGCAACGTAAAAAATATCAAGGCGATTTTGTGAAATGGTCAAACGGTGTGTATTCGAAAACAATTTTTAGCGATTCAATTGCAGTAGAAAAATTCTTGTCTTCTTATAAACCAAGTATGGTAAAAAAGATTTTAAACGACCCTGCTTATAAATTGATGGAGCCAATCGCGGCTCATTATAAAACGATAATAGCTGCAAAGGTTAACGGTATCACGTTAGAGTTAGGAAGACTAAATCGCTTATACATGGCAGCGCAAAGAGAGATGAATACATCCAAAAAATATTATCCCGATGCGAATAGCACGTTACGTGTTGCTTATGGTAATGTGAAGAGTTATTTCCCTCGCGACGGAGTAAAATATAATTACTTTACAACGTTGGATGGTATTATGGAAAAGTATAGTAAGGGTCATGAAGAGTTTGATGTGTCGCCTAAATTACTCGATTTATATCAACGAAAAGACTTTGGTGCGTATGCGCAAAATGGAACAGTGCCGGTTGCATTTATTGCAACGAATCATACTACGGGAGGTAATTCAGGAAGTCCTGTTTTAAATGCGTATGGCCAGTTAATAGGTACTAATTTCGATCGTGTATGGGAAGGTACAATGAGTGACATTTTATTTAATCCGGAAATTTGTCGCAATATCACATTAGATATTCGCTACACGTTATTTGTAATTGATAAATACGGTGAAGCAAAACGACTGATTCAGGAAATGGATCTTGTAAAATGAAAAAAGGGACGGTTTAATAAGCCGTCCCTTTTTGTTGAAGTAAAGATTATTAACGTTGTGCGAATTCAATTGAACGAATTACATTTTTATCATCAATTCCTGATATATACATAACCCCGTTATCTAATTCAACGATTGTCCATTTTCTATTTAGCTCAGAAGCTAACCAATGTGATGCAATTTGATTTGGATAAGTGAATCCACTTAACGTAACATAAGCATTATTGATTTTTGCATCAACAGAATAATTTCCAGTAACTGTTTTTTCAGCACCTGTTTCATCTTTGCTTATAATTACAACTTTCCCATCACGGAACGACCATATCTCATTATAGTCGGTTGTTGTACTTGCTGAAAGTACTTTCCAGTTGTTTTGAATTTTACTGTTAAGCTTTTTTTCTGATAACAGTAAATCGTTGTTTTCACATCCGGCTACAGTTAATAGCATAAAACTGAAAGCCAACAATAGTAAATTTTTCATGTCTGTTTAATTTTTTTGTTTGGCATATATACGCTCACTACCATAAAGGTGCGCATAAAAAACGGCAAAACATTACATTTTTCAAATTATTGCCCTTTAATCTTTTTCTCAATTCTTGATGTTGAATATCCGTCCACAAAGGCAATGGTTTTAATTTCTCCTCCACGAGCTAAAACAACATCAGCCCCAACAATTTGATCAATTTGATAATCGGCCCCCTTTACCAATACATCTGGTTGCAGGGCTTTAATCAACTCATAGGGCGTTTCTTCGTCGAAAAGTACTACGGCACTAACACTCTCTAGGGCGGCGAGTACAGTTGTTCTCGATGTTTCATCGGTAATAGGTCTTGTTGGTCCTTTGATTCGACTTACCGAAGCATCTGTGTTCACCCCGATAATCAGATAGTCGCCAAGGTCGGCAGCCTTTGCGAGATAGTCCACATGCCCCATATGCAGTAGGTCAAAGCACCCATTTGTGAACACAATCTTACATTTTTTGCTGCGCCACTCTTCGATTTTTTTTATCAAAGCTTCGCGAGAAAGTACTTTATTTTTCAAATTCTGACTAAAACTCATGACTTCATACTTGAAATGGGTTTGGTAAAGAAAAACAAATAAATCATAGAAATACCTCCCAAAAGCACCAAAAGTAAGGTTTGTCCGGAGTGAACCAATGTCGCGAAGGTAATTCCATCATCGGGCGTTAAGCCATAAAGAATAATTCCTTCTGAAACCAATAAATGATAAACACCAATTCCTCCTTGCACCGGAGCGGTCATACCAATTGCCCCGATAACCATTATAAAGAGTCCCGCCATTGGCGATAGTCCGCTTGTTTCAGGTAGTGAAAAAAAGCATACATACGTCATAAGGAAATACATAGTCCATATAAATAACGAATGAAATATAAACAGCCATTTATTTTCTAAACGGGTAACCGCAATTAATCCATCGGCCAGCCCTTTTAAAAAGGTTCTTACTTTAACAATGAACGGATGTTGCTGATAATGTTTCAATATAAAGCGATACCCAACTATAAAAGCAATAACAAAGACCAATAAGATAATGCCTAATAAATACGAGTTCCCTACGGCATTTATAATAGGATTGAAAATATGATTTGATAAAAATCCGCCGAGTAGTTCAAACTCAAATAGCGCCGACAATAAAATACATACCACCAACATAATTACATCGCAGGTTCTTTCGATGATAACCGTTCCAATTAACTTTTCGAATGGTATGTCGTCGGACTTACTTAATGCCCCACAGCGACTTACTTCTCCTAATCGAGGAATGGCCATATTGGCTGCATATCCGAACATAACAGCATTGAATGCAGAGGATAATCGGGGTTTATAGCCGAGAGGTTCAATTAATTGTTTCCAGCGCATGGCCCTACTGATTAAAGCAGCAATAGAAACGAATATCGATAAGGCTACCCATGATAAATCAGCATTCTTGATTCTCGAAAAAATGAGCGATAAATCCTGATTTTTAAACGTATGCCATAACAATCCCCCACCAATTAATAAAAATAAAAGGGTTTTAAGGATGGATGTAAGGCTTTTCAAAGCTTATGAATTTGTTGGGCGATTATTTTGATCAGGGAAGCAAAGTGTAGGCTTAAATGATTTAGCCACTTCGAAATCCATGCTGGCATAACTAATTACAATAACGATATCACCCACCTGCATTTTTCTGGCTGCTGGTCCGTTTATGCAAACCTGACCGGAACCCCTTTCACCTGTAATAACATAGGTTTCAAGTCGTTCTCCGTTATTAATGTTTAAAACATGAACCTTTTCTCCTTCAATGAGATTGGCAGCATCCATTAAATCCTGGTCAAGCGTAATGCTACCAACATAATGTAGTTCTGCCTGCGTAATTTTCGCTCTGTGAATTTTCGACTTAAGTACCTGTATTGTCATAACGGCCACAAAGGTAAAGAATCCAAGTTATTAGACGAAACAATTAAACAGTATATCGGATATTATCAATCAAGCGAGGGCCCTCGGTTAAAACTGCAATGCATCCCTGAACGGCTGTTCCTTCTTCCCAATTGGTAATATCTTCTAAAGTTTCAGGGTTGACTAATTGAAAATACTGAACACTTAAATACGGGCTTTTTTGGATGTAGCGTTTAACGAGTTCAATTACAGCTGCCGGGCTATGATGTGGGATAAACTCTTTAGCCATTTCCATAGCTTTATAGATTAATGGTGCCGCTTTACGTTGTTCAGGTGTAAGCAACAAGTTGCGTGAACTCATGGCAAGTCCATCTGATTCCCGTAAAGTAGGACAACCAACAATAGCGGTGGAGTGTTTAAGCATTGAAGCCATTTTTCGAATAATGGCTAGCTGCTGAAAATCTTTTTCTCCGAAGTAAGAAGTAGTTGGCTGAACAATTTCAAAAAGTCGGTTAACAACTGTTGCTACTCCTTTAAAATGACCTGTTCGGAAGGCGCCTTCCATCGTTTCTTCCATAAAACCAAAAGAAATATCCAATAGTTGAGCTCCATCAGGATAAATTTCAACTGGAGTTGGAAGAAAAACAAGATCGCAGCCGGCAGCTTTTAATAGTGCAATATCTGCATCAGGCATCCGAGGATAATTCTCTAAATCCTTAGGGTCGTTGAATTGCGTTGGATTAACGAAAATGCTACAAACGACGACATCGTTTTCAGATTTAGCTTTTTCTATTAATGATATATGACCAGGATGAAGCGCTCCCATGGTAGGTACAAATCCTATGGACTTATTTTCCGTAAGTTGCCCATTTGAAAAAGCATGCATTTCTTGCGCATGATGAATAATTATTATCTCCAAAATCTGATTATTTAATATTGTGTTTCTCTCTCCATTGTTCGTTAAATGATTGCGGAGCAATAGAAGGCGTTTCTCTCAAACCACGGTCAGATTTGTAAAGGCCTTCCATGATGTATTTACCGGCTTTAATCCCTTTCCAGTTCATAATATCACGGTTAAGCATCGCCTTCTTCCAAAAGAAATAAAACAATTTATTGGCTCTTGGCTCGAATCCTTTTTCTACAGACTCTTTCCTGTTTTCAATTAATAATTTTTGAATATCAATTTTCACAGGACAAATGTCCATTAAATTGCCATCTAAAAGGCTGTTTCTTACTGCTTCCTCTTGTGATTCAAAATTGTCTATTAACGGAGCTGTAACTCCTGATAAAGGAGTTGAAAAATGGCCATCTTGATTCGACATATATACTGGCCAATTAAACTGACAAGCCCCACATTTTATACAGGTTGAGGCTTGGCGTTGTACCTCATGTTCCAGCACCTTGCTTCGTCCGTTGTCAATGATTATTACATATAACTCCTCAGGACCATCTAAATCTTCTGGCTGCTTCGGACCAGTAATTATACTATTGTAAGTGGTTATTTTTTGGCCTGTTCCATAGGTGCTTAACAAAGGAAGAAATAGATCGAGGTAATTTAAACTTGGAAGAATTTTATCAATACCTGTTAAAACAATATGTGTTTTGGGGATAGAAGCACAAAGTTGAGCGTTCCCTTCATTTTCAGTTATAACTACTGCACCAGGATCTGCAATTAGAAAATTACAGCCGGTAATACCAATAGCCGCCTGCAAATAAGTTTCTCTCAAACGCTCTCTAATAACACCAACCAATTGGTCGGGCGACAAGTTGTTCAGTCCGAAATGAGAATTAATTTCATCCACCGATTTATGAACTGCGGGTAAAACCATATGGCCCGAGTGATCATTCATGCTATCGGCAATATAATCCCCAGCATCGGTTTCAATGATGTCGAATCCTTCAATCCCAACTCGTTCTTTCAGGAGGATTTCTTCTGCTGTGGAGGATTTCGATTTTATAATTGACTGAGCTCCTGCGTTTTTGCTGATTTTTACAATGGCATCAATGGCCTCTAAACTATCCTGAGCCCAGATTACTTTACCCCCACTTTTAATGAAGTTAGCTTCAAATTCAATTAGGTAAGTGTCAAGGTTTTCAATTGCTTTCCACCTTGCATGGGTCGCCCTTGCTCTTGCCAGCTCTAAGTTTTTAAACTGCTGACAAGCATCTTTAAAAACCACATCGTATTTGGCTTTAACAGAATGCAGTTCGGAGAATGGATTCATAATTAGCGTGAGGCGACTGCAAACCTAACAATTTATTAGCGGATTTTTTATTGAAAAAAGTTTGAATAAGGGATTCTGCTCACAATCTTATTAATGTCAGATAGTATTTGTGTTGTTAGTGATTTAATTTTCACTACCTTTGTGCCCTGAAAACGCAAAACAATCGTTTATCAAAATGAAAATCAGCAAGTTAGTAATACTTTCAATAATTTGTTTTTTAACAATTTCTTTCAGCACCGCATCATATGCTGGTGATCATGAAAATGTTTCTGTATCTGAAGCGCATGGAGCAACTGCGGCTCATGGGGAAGGCGAAGAAAAATTAAATGCAGGGAAATTAATCATGGAGCATATTGCCGATAGTCATGATTGGCATTTATGGGGGCATACCTCTATTCCTCTTCCGGTGATTGTATATAATGGAGAGAGAGGCTTAACGGTTTTTTCATCAGCACGTTTTGAACATGGACACAAGGCTTATCAAGGATACCGTTTAAATGAAAAGGGTAAGATTGAAGCTGTCAATGAAACAACAGAAATGGATGCTCATGCTGCTACAATTAACGAAGCACTAACGGCAGGCAGCTA
>CANGJU010000011.1 GCA_947453935.1 Bacteroidota bacterium
ATGTCGGAAGCCGTGATGGAAGCCGTTGCAATGGCTTATGGCGAAGTAATTCACTTATAAAAAAATAAATAATTAGTTGAAGAGGGCTATCATAACATGATAGCCTTTTTTATTGCAGTCGCTCAAGCAAATCATTCATCTCAGCAACCCATTCATCGTAGTGTTCGGATTCATTCCAGAATTCGAGGTATTCACAATGGTCGGAAGTAAGTATTGTTTTGATTGCTTCGATTGCAAGTAAGCGCAAATCTTTATTTGAAAAATCTGAAAGCTCGTCCCAATCGGGATGGTTGATTTTTACTCCTTCGGTATATTCTCCTTCAAAATATTCTTGACCGGGAAAATGTTTTGAAATATTGCCCATTGATGCCGCAACTAATTCAGCTCCTAAAACAGCCTCACAGCACATTTCATATTCAGTATACTCCTGATAATCGTCGATGACAATACTAAATGCCGACCTGATATCATCGACCATTTTACCGCCATTTAATATTTCTTCTAAGAGATCCATCGCATCTCTATCTTGAAATATTGAAACACCCCAGCAAGACATATTAGTTACATTTTTTTAGTAGTTCAACAAAATTGGTCATGAGTAAATTGCGCTCTTCAATAAAATCAGGCAGGCTGTTGTACAACACTGTTCTACCTGAGCGATTTAAAAAATTAAAATAAATCGATTCATTGTTATTCGTAAAATAAACATAGGAGGCAATAGAAACAGCTGAGTCAATTTCAGTTTTCGTATATCCATAAAAGTTATAGCCTTTCAAATTTAACGTATCTAATTTTTGACTAACATGCTTAGTGCTTTGCAACAACAATTTATAATTATCGACAATAATTGCCTTATCTAATTCATACGCAGAAGAATCAGAAACTTCGATTTTGATAAATAAAGAAGGCGCTTTATCAGCAGTTGTGAAATGCAACTTATAATTATCAATGTTTGATACTTCTTCTAAGCCATTACTCGTTTTTAAGTACTTAGATTTTTTTGTCCCTACCCCATAATGATCGAAACGAAGAAAAAGAAAATCCTTATTCCCTTTAAAATTTTCGAGGCAACGAATAGTATTTGACTGCGCAGAGACATTCAAACAAAACAAAACCAGTAAAGCACAAATAACATTTTTCATTCTTAATTATTCTATCAATTCCAGCAAAGTAACATTTTCTACGTGTGCTGTATGAGGGAACATATCGACAGGTTGCAATTTTACTACTTTATATTTCTCACTAAGCATTTCAAGATCGCGGGCTTGCGTTGCAGGATTACAACTAACATAAACAATTTTTTTACATGCTACTTTCAATAATTGCTTTACTACATCCTGATGCATTCCTACGCGCGGAGGATCGGTTATAATCACATCTGGTCTTCCATTCTGCTCCATAAAATCATCCGTTAATAAATCCTTCATATCGCCTGCATAAAACACTGTATTACTAACGCCGTTAATTTTTGAATTAACATTTGCATCATCAATCGCTTCTTTCACATATTCGATACCCACCACTTTTTTAGATTGATGTGCAACGAAGTTGGCAATAGTTCCTGTACCTGTATATAAGTCATACACAACTTCATTACCATGTAGTCCTGCAAATTCGCGAGCCACCTGGTAAAGTACTAACGCCTGCTTACCATTGGTTTGGAAAAAGGATTTTGGACCAATACGAAAAGTCAAATTTTCCATTTGCTCTTCGATATATTCCTTTCCATGATAACAATGAATTTCCTGATCATGAATAGTATCGTTGGCTTTATTGTTTATCACATATAACAACGAAGTTATCTGCGGAAAATTATTCTTCAGATGCTCTAACAATCCATTTAACTTGCCATCCTCATCCTGATAAACCATCACAATCACCATCAGTCCACCGATGGTCGTATTACGAATGATTAATCCTCTCATCATTCCCTCACGCTTACGAATATTCATAAACGGCATTTCATTATCAACGCAATACTTACGTACGCTTAAACGAATATCGTTTGATGGATCTGCTTGCAAATAACATTGACTTATATCCAGTACTTTGTCAAACTTTCCTGGAATATGAAATCCGAGTCCAGGTTCGAAGGCAGGCTCATCTACATTCATTTCTTCACGTGTAAGCCATTTTCTATCTGCAAAACTATAATCAAGTTTGTTGCGATAAAAAGTTTGCTCCGCACTGCCGATGATTGGAAGAATATTCGGATTTTCTAATTTACCGATTCGAGTCATTGCATCTTCCACTTGTTTTTGCTTAAATCGAAGTTGCATGTTATAAGAAAAATGTTGCCACTTACAACCACCACATGTACCAAAATGATTACAAACAGGAGTTGTTCTTTCTGCTGAAGGTTGAACAATCAAATGAACACTTCCTTCAAAAAACGATTTATGTTTTTTACGAATTTTCACATTAACAATATCGCCAGGCACTGCCTTATCGATAAAGATGACTATACCCTCATTTTTACAAACTGCTTTTCCTTCATCAGCGATATCAATCACCTCTAAATTTTCAATTATATCTCCTGGCTTCATATTATTTTTTTACGGAGATAAAAATAGGTAACTTTGAGCTGCCTTTACCCCTAATAAATGAAAAAACTTTCGTTGTTATTTCTTTTTGTTTTAGTGAGCAGTTGTGCTTTTTCTTTGCATATTGCTGGTGGGGACCTTACGACGAAGTACTTAGGCAATAATAATTTTGAAATCGATTTAGTTCTTTACCGCGATTGTTCTAATCCTCAAGGTTCTCCGTTTGATCAAAATATTACAATAGGAATTTTTAATGCAGATGATAATTCGTTGTATGATACAATTCACTTAGACTTAGGGACTATTCAAGCATTGTCCTACTCAGGCCCTGGTTGTGTGGCTCCGCCATCGGTATGCATGCAAAAAGGAATTTATACACGATCAGTTCAATTGCCTAATAGACCGCTAGGTTATTATTTAGTTTGGGAACGATGCTGCAGAAATACAACCGTAGTCAATATTCAAAATCCAAGTCAGGCAGGTATGGCCTTTTATTGTTCAATACCAGACCCTGCGTTACAAAGTTCGAGTCCTGAGTTTACTGTACCACCTCTGCCCTACGTTTGTTCGCAATCTTATTTCAAACTACCATTTACGGCCATTGATGCAGACGGCGACTCGCTCGTCTATACTTTCACCTCACCACTTGAAGGTGGACATACATCATCAGGAACACCGAATCCCTTTAGTCCTTCGGCAGGAAACCAAATTCCACAGCCGGTACCCTACACATCATGTACCTGGCTACCACCCTATTCATTAAACAGCATTTGCGGAACTACGATGCCGTTAGTTATAAACCGACAAACAGGATTAGCCGAGGGACAAACAGATGGAACGGGATTATATGCAATGGCTGTTAGTGTAAAAGAATACCGTAATGGAGTTCAGATTGGCGAAATCAGAAGAGAAATTGAAATTACAGCTATTCCATGTAGTGGGAACACTGCACCTAATTTATCTGCCAATGTGATTGATAAAAACTATGAATTATATGCAGGAGATAATTTATGTTTTAATGTCACTGCCAATGATCCGAACGGCGATTCATTATTTTTAAATTACTCAGGAGAAATATTCGCTAATACTCCGAACACAACTATTCAAGCACCTTATGCTGTTAGTTATGATACAGTTGGACAATCATCGGTAAGTACTACATTTTGCTGGAACACGTCCTGCGATCAAGGAAGAGATTCAGCTTATATTATTACATATGAATTATCAGACAATGGATGTCCACTACCTCTTACGTCCATTGGCAAATTTTCGATACTTGTCAAGCCAACACCAATAATTGCACAGCAAAATTTATTGTGTCTTCAAGCAACGGATAAAAACACCATTGCAATTACAATTGCAAACGACAATACAATTATTAATCGCCTGTTCAGCTATTTTACTATTTACAGGAGCACTAACGGAGGGGCATTTACGCCAATAATTAATGTTCCAAAAGCAGTAACGCTATACGACTCAGCTGCAATAGACAATCTTACAAACCAATATTGCTATTGCATTACAGGAACTAATCGCTGTGGTATTGAAGGTCCTGTTTCAGATACCTTATGCAGTGGTGATAGCAGCTTTGTGAAAATCCCAGAGCTAATAACAGTGACCGTTCCTGAGCATGACAAAATAAATATCACCTGGAAAAACAACCCTGATTTTTATTCTTCAACCTTGCATATCCAACGCAAACTAAGTTGTGATACTTGTAGCTGGGAAGAAATAGCGCAACTAAAAAATTACAATGCCGACAACTTTAACGATGAAAAAGTTTACACCAACGAAACTTCTTATTGCTATAAAATTTATGTGACAGATGAATGTGAGAACATATTCCCTCCATGCCAGGAACAGTGCAGTATATTATTAGAAGGCGAAGAATATCCTTATGAGCATCGATTAAACTGGAACGAATATATTAACTGGAATAATCAGGTTGCTGGTTATTATATTGAAAGATCAGAGCAAACATTTGGATTGCCTTATTCTGATTTGTTTATGAATTCAACATCAACATTAGAATTTTTAGATGATGATTTACCACTTAAAAATGGCGTTTTTCATTATCGAATTCGAGCTGAAGAAAATCAAGGAGGGAACAATGCAACTAGCTACTCGAACGAAATTGAATTAATTCAAAAACCAATATTGTTTTTACCAAATGCCTTTTCTCCTAATGAAGATGACTTGAATGAAGTTTGGAAGGCACAAGGTGCTTTTATAAAAGACTACACGCTACTATTACTAAATCGCTGGTCGCAATTAATTTTTGAAAGTCACTCGATTGAAGACACCTGGAATGGTAAATACAAAAATGTAGACGTACCACAGGGTGTTTACTTTTACCGACTTCGTTATTCGGGTTACGACTTAAGGACCGTTTACGAGAAACTAGGTACTATTACCGTTATTCGATAGTCGCCTCTGTTTACTTTCGCCTTATAAAACCCTATCTTTGCAACAATTACTTGAATTATGAATACGAATATTACATCAAGCCTAAGTGAAGAAGCTATTCACCTCGAAGATAAATACGGAGCACACAACTACCATCCAATTCCAGTTGTTTTAACAAAGGGAGAAGGTGTTTATGTATGGGATGTTGATGGAAAAAGATATTTTGATTTTCTTTCTGCTTATTCTGCCGTTAACCAAGGACATTGTCATCCGAAGATAATTGCAGCAATGACAGAGCAAGCATCTAAACTTACATTAACATCAAGAGCATTTTACAATGATGTATTAGGCAAGTACGAAAAGTTCATGACTGAATTATTAGGCTATGACAAGTTACTTCCAATGAACACCGGTGTTGAAGGAGGCGAAACCGCAATCAAACTGGCTCGCAGATGGGGATATGAAGTTAAAGGCATCGAGAAAAATAAAGCTAAAATAATTTTTGCAGAAGGAAATTTTTGGGGAAGAACCTTAGCTGCTGTTTCATCATCGAATGATCCAAGCAGCTATAATGGATATGGTCCTTTTATGCCAGGATTTGAATTGATTCCTTATAACGATTTAGCAGCATTAGAAAATGTAATCAGTGACCCAAATGTTGCTGCCTTTATGGTTGAGCCTATACAAGGTGAAGCAGGTGTTGTTGTTCCTCATGATGGATATTTGAAAGGCGTTTCTGAATTATGTAAAAAATACAATGTGCTTTTTATTGCTGATGAGGTTCAGACAGGAATAGCGCGAACAGGAAAAATGTTGGCTTGTGATCACGAGAATGTGAAGCCAGATATTTTAGTCCTAGGGAAAGCATTATCAGGAGGCACGATGCCAGTATCTGCTGTTTTAGCGAGCAACGAAATTATGTTGACCATTAAACCAGGTGAACACGGAAGTACCTATGGTGGAAATCCGTTAGCATGCGCAGTTGCAATTGCGGCTATGCAGTTAGTTATAGACGAAAAACTATCAGAAAATGCTGAACGATTAGGAGAAGTATTGAGAGCTGGACTTCGTGAAATAAAATCAGACAGAGTTACAGCTGTTAGAGGAAAAGGATTGTTAAATGCAATTGTTATTCAAGAGAAGGATGGCATTGATGCATGGGATGTATGTTTGAAATTAAAAGAACGCGGACTATTAGCTAAACCAACACACGGAGATATTATTCGTTTTGCGCCACCGCTTGTGATTAACGAAGAACAACTGAAAGAGTGTATTCAGATAATTAAAGAGACCATCGAAAGTTTATAAAAAAATGTCCTGTAGTATTTACTTCAGGACGTTTTAGTTTACAATAAATATTTTTCAGAATTAAGCTATCTCATTAGGATTTGGCTTCTTCATTATGAAAGCCATAATTACAGCAACAAAGGAAGAAATGAACAATGATCCTACTATTCCCATCAATAAGAAAAATTCAGCGGTTGTCCATTTTGCAGCCATCTTCATATTCTGATCAATCATTTGATCTGACATTCCTTTCTTCTGCATTTCTACCATAGCTTGATTCATAACAAAATCAATATAGCCGGTATCGATGAATTTAACCTGCACATAAAAGAAAATAGAAGATAGAACACCTCCTAAAACACCGATAGATAGTCCTCCTTTAAATATTTTTGAGAAAGAAATGAACCCTTCATTTTCCGCCTTGAATTCTTTTACAAATTGACTAATAAAATAGGCTAACACCAGCAGGCTGATATAATTTAAATAATTTGCAGCGCTGGAACGGTTCAATTCTGTTACATACATTACTAACATCAACAGTATTGAAAACCCGCCGTAATAGATTCCATAACTAACTTCTCTTTTCATAAGTTTGGGTGTTTTGATTTCGTATGTAAAAATAGAAAAATGTTTGTAAGAGCAATTGAAGATGTAAGCAGGTTCACAAAACCCATCCATAGTATTATGCGATTGTACCCAAGCAACCACGTGATGCCAGGATCGGCCACTTTGTTTTTTGTAAATGATAAGGGTGTTGCAATTACCTGTAGACATGTAGCAGAACATATTCTTCAAGCTGAACAAATCAATCAGCAGTATTTGCTTTTTTCACAGAAGCGATTTCGTTTAAAGAACGATGAACATTACAATAACAATCTAAAGGATATTGAAACTGAATTCAACTTCAGAGACAATTCTATTGTACAAATGAAGCAAAGCTTCTTAGGTTGTTTTGATAAAATTACCTCGCTAGATTGTCACATGCATCCTTCGCAGGATTTAGCAATTCTTGTATTCAAAGGATTTACAAAAACTTTATATCAAGGGTACGCTCGATTTAAATCGGATGACAATGATATACGCCAAGGCAAACAGCTTTGTCGCTTAGGGTTTCCTTTTCCTGAATTCAACAATTTCAAGTACAATTACAAAACAGATGAAATTGAATGGACCAAAGAAGGAAATCCATGGTCGCCGAGTTTCCCAATTGAAGGTATTGTTACGCGTATGCTGGCACCGAACGGAAAAATCGTTGGTATAGAAATGAGCTCTCCAGGACTAAGAGGTCAGAGTGGTGGACCATTATTCGATCACGAAGGAGTAATTTATGGAATGCAGAGTTCTACTAAACATCTACATTTAGGCTTTGATTTGGTTGATTATGAAATTCCGTTTGGCAGCGAGGTAAAGAAAGTCAGCAATTCTCCCTTTTTACACGTAGGCCAATGTGTGCATGTATCCGTTATAAAAGACTTTTTGCGAATGCATCAGGTTGAATTCTTCGAAGATTAAAATCAAAACTGCTTAAAGTCCTTTTTAGAGATAAAATAAGGGCTGATTATTCCGTTTTTTAAATTATTTTTGCAGACTTAAAATTTGAATCATGGGATTAAAATGTGGGATAGTTGGATTGCCTAATGTTGGAAAATCGACTTTATTTAATTGTTTATCGAATGCAAAGGCTGTTGCAGCCAATTTCCCATTCTGTACAATAGAACCAAACATTGGCGTAATTACAGTACCAGACGACCGACTTAATGAGCTTGAGCGATTAGTAAAGCCACAAAGAGTAGTTCCTACAACAGTGGAGATTGTAGATATCGCGGGACTTGTTCGTGGTGCAAGCAAAGGCGAAGGATTAGGAAATCAGTTCTTAGGAAACATCCGAGAGTGTGATGCTATTTTGCATGTGCTCCGTTGCTTCGATGACCCTAATGTTGTACATGTTGATGGGCAGGTAAATCCTGTAAGAGATAAAGAAACCATCGACATCGAATTACAATTAAAAGATTTAGAAACGATAGAGAAAAGAATGCAGCGAATTGAGAAGGCTGCAAAAGTAGGTACCGATAAAGATGCTAAAAAAACATTCGAAATTTATCTGACCTTAAAAGCACATTTAGAAAAAGGATTGTCGGCACGTTCGGCACCATTATCTGAAGAAGAATGGAAGATAGTAGATGATTTAATGTTGTTAACTACCAAGCCCGTGCTTTATGTTTGTAATGTTGACGAAGGTTCTGTGGTAAACGGAAACGAACATGTAAACGCAGTACGCAATGCTATTCAAGGTGAGAACGCAGATATATTAATTATTGCTGCAGCAATTGAAGCCGATATTTCACAATTAGAAAGCTTCGAAGATAGAAAAGCATTTTTGGATGATTTAGGATTAACTGAGTCAGGCGTTGCGAAATTGATTAAGACGGCTTATCAATTATTAAAACTTCAAACCTATTTTACTGCTGGTGAAAAAGAAGTTCGTGCATGGACAATTCATCAAGGCATGACAGCACCACAGGCGGCGAGTGTAATTCATACAGATTTCGAAAAAGGATTTATCAGAGCAGAGGTAATTCATTATGATGATTTCTTGAAGTATGGTTCTGAATCAGGCTGTCGAGATGCAGGTAAGTTAGCGGTAGAGGGAAAAGAATACATTGTACAGGATGGCGACTTAATGCATTTCAGATTTAACGTATAAACAATTATATTTAACCTTATAAATTCAGTTCACAATGGGACGCGCATTTGAAAAAAGGAAACATAAAATATTTGCAAACAATGCAAAAAATGCAAGAGCATTTACTCGTATCGGAAAAGAGATTGCTATTGCTGTAAAGTTAGGAGGTTCTAGTCCTGATGGAAATCCACGTTTAAGAATGGTAATGCAAAATGCGAAAGCGTTGAACATGCCCAAGGACCGTGTGGAAGCAGCTATTCATCGCGCTGCGGCCAAAGATGCCAAAGCAATGGACGAAGTAATTTTTGAAGGGTATGCTCCACATGGTGTTGCTGTATTAGTTGAAACAGCTACAGATAACAACACACGAACTGTTGCGAACATTCGTATGTACTTCAATCGTGCAGAAGGTTCATTAGGAAAGACAGGTTCACTGGATTTTATTTTTAACCGTAAAGGAATTTTTACAATTGAAAAAGGCACTCGCACATTAGAAGATTTAGAATTAGAATTAATTGACTTTGGTGCTGAAGAATTTGAATCAGATGAAAACGAAGTAGCTGTTTACACTTCTTTCTCTGATTTTGGTCCGATGCAAAAAGCATTAGAAGAAAAAGGAATAACTATCATCAGTGCTGAGCTAGATCGTATTCCTGCAACCTATGCAGATGTGGATGATGCACAACGCGCTGAGGTGATGAAGATGATTGAAAAGATTGAAGAAGATGAAGACGTGCAGAATGTGTTTCATAACATGCGCGAAGAAGAATAAATAATTAATCAACAAATACTAAAAAAGCCCAGAGTTTACCTCCGGGCTTTTCTATTTTAAATCAAATTTGGTTACAAGAAATTTAATCTCGACATAAATACATCTTTATAAGATTTTCCAATAGGAATTGTTTTATCACCGATTAGCACCGAGTTTTCATCTAATACAGTAATTTTCTCTAGCGGAATGATGTACGAGCGATGTACACGTAGGAATTTTGAAGAAGGCAATTTCATTTCTACATCTTTCATTGTTGAATGAATAATAAACTGATCTGTATTCGTCTGAATAATCACGTAATTATCCATTGCCTGAATCCACTGCACATTATCTAAATACACTTTAACCAACATAGAACCCTTCTTAACAAAGAAAGAGTTTTGCACCACTTGATTATCCATTACCGTAGAAGGTGCTGTTTGAGTTGATGTAGGAGCGGTTGACTCACTTGCATCGGTAACAACAATTGCAACTCCTAAGAAATTATCCTTTTCATCGCGCACAGCAGAAGCAGTGAAATTGCAAGGAATATTGCTGTTATCTTTTTTAATAATCACATAAGCATTAGATAATGAAAGAATATTATCTCTTACAACAGTGCTTTTTAAATCATCTTTTGAAATTGCAACACCTCCCTCTTTTTCAATTCCAATCAGTGAATAAATATCAAGACCAACTGAATCCATTCCACTTAATCCACCACAAATTGCAAGTGCCTTTTCATTGATATAATTTAAACGTAAATCCTGATCCGTTACAAAAACAGCATTTTCAATTTTACCTAAGGCATTTGATAAGCGTTGTTCTGACATTCGAAGATCTCGATCTTTTGAGAATTTAAAGAGTGCCATTTCCACAGTTGTTTTCAAATCACCTTCATTGAAAGGCTTAACAAGATAGCCATACGGCTCAGTCACTTTGGCTCGATCAATTGTTTCCTGATCAACAAAAGATGTAAGAAAAATCACTGGAATATCGTAGCGATCTTTAATATGCTCTGCTATATGAACTCCATCTTGTTCTCCTTTTAATTTAACATCTAAAAATACCAAGTCTGGTTCTACCTCTTCTAATTTTTCAAATGCGGATGCAGCAGAGGATGCTGTTGCAGGCACTTCATATCCTAACTTTTCAAGAGTGCGTTGAATATCTTTAGCAACGATGCTTTCATCTTCAACAACAAGAATTCTGGTTTTGCTCATAGGTTAAAACTAGCTAATATTTTTAAAATTCAGTTTATAGGTTAAGCCGTTATTTGGCGAAGTTACTAATTCCAATTTACCATCCAACTGATCAGACAAAGCCTGTATTAGTTGAAATCCGAGAGAGTCTGCGGTTTCAAGATTAAATTCTGCTGGCATGCCAACACCATCATCTTTTATTTCCAGATAGTACTCTCCCACATTTTTGTTTTGCAGCACAATATAAATATGCCCTTGAACTTTATCTCTAAATGCATGTTTAAACGCATTTGAAACAATTTCATTTATAATTAATCCACATGGCACTGCTGTATCGATATCAAGTCGTACGTTCTCAATTTTAAAATCTACAATTATTGAACTTGGATTTATTTTAAATGAAGAGTAAAGATGTTCAATTAGCTTTCGGGAATAATCATCGAAATCGATTTGAGAAATTCCATCAGACTGATAGAAACGTTCATGAATGAGGGCCATGCTTTTAATACGATCTTGCCCTTCTTTTAATGCCTGATAAGCTTTATCATCATCGATATAACTGGTTTGCAAATTAAAAAGGCTAATAATAATCTGAAGATTATTTTTAACACGATGATGAATCTCGCGAAGCAGTAAACCTTTTTCGTTCAATGCGGCCTTGATTTGCTCTTCCATTTGCTTGCGCAGTGTAATATCTGTTTCTATTACAACAATATTTTTCAAATTACCGTCACCATCAAAAACAGGAGTCAAAGTAGAAGATAGCCAAAAATGACTTCCAGATTTACTTAAAATTTCAGACTCATACACGATTGATTTTTTCTCGTTAATTATATCATTAATAAAAACCGGAACATCTTTATTAGAAGAAATATCGTTTAACGAAACGCCTCTTTGCTGTTTATATTCATTCAATGAAAACTCAGTCAACTTTTCAAATCCAGCGTTAACCCATTCCAGTTGTTGATTGGCATCAAAAATCATAATTGCATTATCTGTTTCAGAAGCAACCAACGACAATTTTTCGAGTTCAACATTTTTCACTTGTAACTCTTTGGTTCTATCTTCTACTTTATCTTCTAAAATTTCCTTTGCAATTCGAAGTGCACGCGTACGGTATCGGTACCAGAAAACAATAACAGAAGAGATTGTAATAATATAAAAAAGATAGGCCCAGATTGTTTGATAATATGGAGCTTTAATTTCAAAAGCAAAAGTCACTGGCATGGTATAGTCGTAACCGTTAGCAGTAGCCTGAACTTTAAAAACATATTTTCCTGGCGGGATATTAGAATAATTCGCAAAATTCGATTTCGTCAAAGGTGACCAATGATTATCAAAACCTTCTAAAAAAAATCGATAACGCAATTCTTCTGGCGCTGTTAAAAACACCCCATTGCAAACAAAATTCAAATTATTCTCTGAGGAATTAAGAATTAAATCGACTGGTAAACCTGTATGAGAATTGACATTAAAATTCTTTTTTGACCAATCGACATCTTCAAAAAACAACTGCACCTTAGAAAGTGACAAAGTAGGAAGATACGTTTTAATAAATCCAGTGTTAGGATTAAATCGAATTGCTCCGTTTACTGAGCCCATCCAAATATTTCCTTGATTATCTTGGATAGCAGCATTCGTTTCTACACCATTATAACCATTGCTTTTATTAATATGCTGAAGATTAACTTTTGAATTTAGTGAGTAAGAATTCCAATCAAAACGATCAACGCCAACCGTAGTGCCAATCCAAAGAAATCGATCCTTATCAAACATTGTAAATAGCACCTTGCTATTTGAAAGTCCGTTGTTAGCATCTAGCACCCATAATTTTTCCTGACCAGGTTTAGTGTTATTAAAAACAATTAATCCTAAATCGTAGCCGCCAATAATTATTGAGCCCTTGCCATCGCTAATAATTGAAGTAATTGGTGTCTTTTTTAAATTAAAAATATCATTAAAAGAGGTTGCAACATCATTATTAAGTTGAAACACTCCTTTCATTGTACCAACCCAAATCACATTATTTTCATCTTCATAAATAGTTCGAACATTTTCATTTTTCAATCCATTTCGTGCATTCAACAACGTTAGTTGCTGTCTAGTGTATTTATACAACCCTTTATCAGTTCCAAAATATACTATACCTGATTTTGTTTTTCTAATTGCATAAACGATTGAATTTTGCAATTCAGCAATTGGATTAGCAATTCTATTCAAATTAAAATCATACAAAACAGGGCCATTTGTAGTACCTAACCATACAGTGGTATTGTTTTCTTTTTCTATTGACCAAACACTATTGCCACCAAGACTTGTTGAACGCACTTGACCTTCTTTAATGATATTTAGTCCTCCGGCAAGCATACCTAACAAGACCTGATTGCTATTGGAATCATAATAAACTGAAAGTACATTATTGTTTGCGAGGCCATCTTCTGCATTATAAGTAACAAATCGATTGTTATCATACTTAAATACGCCCATCCAGGTGCCGACCCAAAAATTACCTTCACGATCGTTTAATAATGAGGTTACTATTTTACTATTAACAGTTTCTCCCAAAGAAATAACTTCAAACAGCTCACTAGTTTTTTTCACAAGGCCTCCGCCATAAGTTCCAATCCAAAGTGTTCCATTTTCGTCTTTTAACAATGACTCAACTCTATCATTTGGCAATCCATTCGTACTATTATAATTATAAAATTTATCGTTTTTCAGAATCGATAATCCATCGTATGTTCCAAATGCAAATTCATCTTTATTTAATTGCTCAATACAATAAACTATATTACTATTAAAGCCTGCAACTCCCGAAGAATAATTAATAAACTTATTATTGATAAAGACTGAAACACCATTTGCTGTTGCTACCCATACTTTACCATTCTGATCGGCAAGCACATCAAAAATGATATTACTCGGAAGTCCGTCTTGAACAGTATAATTAATAAACTTTTGACCATCAAAATGAGAAAGCCCATCACTTGTACCTATCCATACTCCATTTTTACCATCTCCATTAACAACATTGATTATATCACTAGGCAATCCGTTTTCAGAATTAAAAATGGTAAATTTCGTACCTGAAAATTTAAACAAACCTTTTCGAATTGACCCAAACCATAAGTTCCCTTTTGAATCCTGATATATCGACTTTATTGGATTATTTGAAAGCTCTGGGCAGTTATCTGGATTGGAAAAATTTTTCCCATCGAAAGTTACCGCGCCTGACATAGTAGCGATCCAGATTAGTCCATTCCTATCTTGAATCAGGCTATTTATTTGGTTACCCGGCAGGCCATTGCTTTGGCTATAATTGACCACATTCAACCGTTGTCCGTATGCAACAGAGAATGCAAAAAATAGCACACTAAAACATTTGATAAATTTCAACATGAAGGCCTTTCTTCGAGACTATAAAAATAGAGTTTCAATTAATTAAAGAAATAAAAAAATCCACCCAAGCTTTCCCTTTATTAACACCACTTATGTGAATAAAAGCCAAAAAACAACAGATTTTTCTTTACATCCAAATTTGCATTCCGTACATTTGTTTGGCTATAATTTTATAGCAATAACTTTAAACTTAAAATACTATGATCAAATCATTTACTTTTAATTGCATTGGCGCATTATTATTACTATTCGTAACAAATGCACATGCACAAAATGCTACTGTATCTATTTCACCTGCGGGCCCAACTGTATGTGAAGGTACTGTATTAACTGCAAACACGTCTGGCATGACAGGACCTTTCACTTATTTATGGTCTGATGGGTCAACATTGCCTTCAATCGTAATTACGACTGGTGGTCAATACCGTGTACGTGTTACTGGTACTACTTTGTATAATGGTGTACGCCAAATTTCAAGTGCGTTAGTTCCTTATACTGTAATTAAGGAACCTCATCCAACTATTTCTGTGGCAGGAAGCACTAATCTTTGTCCTAATGACTCTGTTAAATTAATTGCAAAAGGAAGAAGACCTTACTATTCTTATTCATGGAACAATGGCTCAAATCTTCCATACACCTATGCTAACCAATCAGGAACTTACGTTTTAACTACTTCAACAAATGCAGGTGGTTGTAACTACTCAGCGTCTACAACAGTTGATATCAATGTATTTGACAATGGGTATCAACCAGCAGTCAATGCTTTATCTTCATTAACTGTTTGCAAACCTGGCTTTGTTGACCTAAGTGCAGACCCAGGGTTTTCAAGTTATGAGTGGCATTGGTTCGATGGAACACCTACGGGAGGTTCTTCAAGTAATCAATCAGTATCTATATTATTAGATGGTGCAGTAGGGTATGCACTAGACACGTCTACTGTTTATTTAACTGTTCAATTAAATGGTGCTTGCTCATTTACATCTGCAGGAACTGTAATTCGTTCGATTCGTCAGGTTGAATTAAGAACTCAAGATTGTGGAGTATACAATTTTAATAGTACAGACAGTATTAAGTGCGGCGTAGTATTACCTTACCTATCTACTCCTCAATATGAATTTGAATTTGAAGAAACTAGTCACCCTGGAATAACATGGACCTACACATCAAACGATCAATGGTGTCGTTTTGACAATGTATCTCCGGCGCTTCAAGTGAATAAATTCTATAACGTGCGCGTGCGCCCTGTTATTGATGGAGTTGGCTACTGCTATGGTAACACTTGTCAGATTGGAATTGCCACACTTCGTCCAAATCATACAACATTATCTTATGCTGAAAGAATTGATGGAACTTTGATTGATGCCCAAGTTTATCCTAATCCATCAAGTTCAGAGTTCAATCTAACATTAAATAGTGATATGGCTAACATACCAGCAGTAGTTACTGTTACCGACCTTAGTGGAAGAACAATAGATTCATTTAATTTTGATGGTAGTCAAAATACAGTTCAATTTGGTAAAAACCTAACGAATGGTATCTATATGGTTACTGTTCAGCAGGGTGATTTTAAAAATATAACTAGAATTTTAAAAACAAATTAATCCGAATATTTGTTATAACAAACGAAACAGAGAACCTTACAGTTCTCTGTTTCGTTTTTAATGCACTTTGTAGTTATTAACAAATAAATATTAAAAAATGCAAATAAAATCAAGAAATTTACAATACAACTATTCAAAATCACCCTACTTTTGCTTATATATAATCTAATAACCGTAAACAAAAACACAAACAATTATTTTTATGAATCTTAAAAATCTACTATTAATTTTAACTACAGCTTTCGTTTTTGAAGCAAATGCTCAAAACGCAAGTGTATCTATTTCCCCAGCAGGTCCAACTGTTTGTGATGGAGCGACACTTTCTGCCGTAACGTCAGGAATGACAGGTCCGTTTACCTATTTATGGTCGACTGGAGAAACAACTCCTACTATTACCATTACGCAAGGAGGCCAGTACCGTGTTCGTGTAACTGGAACTACTTTGTATAATGGCGTACGTCAAGTATCAAGCGCTCTTGTACCCTACACTGTTATTAAAGAACCTCGTCCATTAATAAGCGTTCTGGGCGATCCAAACGTTTGCCCTGGAGATTCAGTTAAGTTAATTGCTAAATACAGAAGACCGTATTATAATTACTCATGGAACACAGGACAGACTACACCTAATATTTGGGCTAGTCAGTCTGGCACTTATGTATTAACTACTTCAACAAATACTAATGGATGCACTTATTCTGCTAGTACATCTGTTGATATTAATGTATTCGACAATGGTTACCAACCTGCGATTACACCTCTTACACCATTAATCGGTTGTAAACCTGCAACATTTCAATTAACTGCTGATCCTGGATTTGCCAACTATGAATGGACATGGTTTGATGGAACACCAACTGGTGGGGTTTCTGCAACTCAAAATGCTACTGTTTTATTAGATGGTAGTGGTGGAGGTCCAATATTGGATACTTCTACTGTCTATTTAACAGTTCAACTTGGTGGTGGCTGTAAATTTACATCATCAACAATTGTTCGTTCTATTCGTCAGATTGAATTACGCACGCCATTTTGTGGAGTGTTTAACTACAGTCTTGCAGATAGTGTACAAGCAGAACTTGTTTTAACATATCAGTATGCACCACAATACGAATTTGAGTTTGAAGAAACTTTATACCCTGGAACTACATGGACTTATTTATCAAATACAAGATGGTGTAATTTATCTGCGGTATCCCCTGCATTACAAGTTTCTAAATTTTATAACGTACGCGTTCGTCCTGTAATTAATGGAAGACCGTTTTGCTATGGAAACGTTTGTCAGATTGGTGTTGCTACACTTCGCCCTAATCACTCAACTTTATCTACTGCATCTAGATTTGATGGAACTGCGGTTGATGCTCAAATTTACCCTAACCCATCTAGTTCAGAATTCAACTTAACTTTAAACAGCGACTTAACGAATACACCTGCTATTGTTACAGTAACTGATTTAAGCGGTCGAGTAATTGAAACATTTAATTTTGATGGTAGTCAGAATACAGTTCAATTCGGAAAGAACCTTATGAATGGAATTTATATGGTTACAGTTGAACAAGGTGATTTCAAAAATGTAACACGAGTTTTAAAATCAAATTAATAATTAAACCCTTAATTACTGCTTGCATGAAAAGAGACCCAGTCGGGTCTCTTTTTGTTTTATCGAATGATAAACTTTTTACTTATTTGGTCCGTACCATTATTAAGTTTCAATATGTATAATCCACTAGCTATATCTGGTAATTTAACATCAAAAGATTTACTATTAAAACAAGCCTTTGAAAAAATAAGATTGCCTTGTAAATCATAAATTTCAACAACTACAGCTTGATTATTTTTCAAACTAGTAATTGTAATTAATTGGTTTGACAATGCTGGATTTGGATAAAAATTAACATTATCAAGAGTTAAATTATTCAAACCACTTGATGATTGATTCAAAACAAACAATCCATTTTGCATATCGGAAACAGCAATATTTCCACTACTAAAAAACGGATATGCGCCCCATGCTCCTTGGTAAGCTAAAGTTGGATAAGGCCCAGCTAATGGCTCTTGATTATGCGTATCGAAATAGGCAGTTTGCGTTGGATTATAAGGGTCTGAAACATCAAAAACTTGAAGTCCATCGAGATAATAAGCCACGTAACATGTATTACCAATAATAAAAGGATTATGAGGTGTTACAATAGGATTGCTACTAAAAGTAGCTGTTACTGTTAAATTCTGAAGATCGCTTACATCAAGCACTTTAATAGGCAAACCCGCTGGCACTTCATCCATAAATATTAAGGTGCCATTATCAGCTAAAGCTGAACTATGATTGTAGCCCTGAGAAGGATAAGATGTAAGAGAATTAATTAACTGAAATTGATTCGCCATAGAATCATACTTGAAAATAAAAAGTCCATCATAACCACATGAAGCATAAACCGTATCGTTACGAACAAACATATCATGAACCTGATTACCAGGAAGCAAAGTAGGATAATCATCATTAATGCTTCTTAGGTATGCTGGTACTTCCGGATTATTTAAGCTAAATACCGCCATAGAAGCATTCTGGGTGAATTGTCCACCGCGAACAAGTCCTACATACAACTTGTTCCCATCAACAAACAACGTATGCCCCCTTTCAAAAAGGGAAGAATAGTCGGCTACTATATGAACGGAGTCTGGTAAATATTGTAAATCCACAATTTGGAAACTATTAGGTGACTGATCGTCACTAATTAAATATGCATAATGACTATAAGTTTTTATCTCTCTCCATATACATGCACCCCTACGGCCTGCAACGAAATCTGACTTCATCGGGTTCTGTGGGTTAGTGATATCAATAAAATAAACTCCGCCAGTAGAACCAATTAACGCATACTCACGCCCGTTAGCTTCGTAGCCCCATATCCCATTATACTTAATACCATAGGCTGGTTCAGCAATTACAGTAGAATCAAACCAATTCGATTGCAGATTCATATTCAATGATTGATAAACTTGGCCTTGCGTTGTTCCCGCTAGAATCAACAAAAAGGGTAGTAACAGTTTTCTCATTTGCTCTTTTGATTAATTGAATTTTGAATCAGATCCATTACATGGCAATCGTTATTTTCATGCAAACAAACCTCAATATCAATAAATGCAAGAGGTAAATTTTGTAAAAGATGTTTTAGTTCAGATGTATTAAATCGCATAAAATCTTTACGAGTTGTAAGTATAACAACAGGCGAATCTTGAATTAACAATTGATTGTACTCATTCTTAATTTTAATAATATCGCCAGATGAAAAAGGATGGTGATCTTTAAATATAAATTCATTAACCGATTTTGAAACTGAAATAGCAAACTCAATAAACGGTTTCGGATTGGCAATACCAGCCACCAAAATTACATTACAATTTCTTAAATAAGCTAGTGGCATTTTTTCTCCGGATAAAAACTCCATCGACTCACTGTAACGCATATACGAAAATACAATTTGCGACACTCCATACTTTTTTATTTTAGTACTTATTTGCTGCATTTCATTTGCATTGATGTTTTCTGGCGACTTACTTACAATTACAACATCAGCTCTTTTTACACCAGTTTTAGGTTCGCGCAAACGACCAGTTGGCAACAATTGATCATTGTAAAACAAGTTGGAATAATCTGTAATTAAAATATTCAAATCGGGCTTCACATAGCGGTGCTGAAAAGCATCATCCAGCAGAACAATTTCGGATTTTTTTTCTTTTTCGATATGTTCAATACCCACTACCCGCTTCTCACAAACTGCAATATCTAACTTTGGGAAAAGATGTGCATATTGAAGAGGTTCATCACCTACCTGCAAAGGACTATTGTCTGGTTTCACCCAGCGAAATCCCTTCGTATTTCGTCCGTACCCACGACTTAAAACTGCTATTGAGTATTTATTTTTGAGTTGGTTAATTAAATAAATCACATGTGGCGATTTGCCCGTTCCTCCTGCGGATAAATTACCGACATTAATGACAAAAGACGTAAAAGAATGCTGCTTTAATATCCCACTATCAAATAGAAAATTCCGGAAACGCACAATCATTCCATATAAAATCGAGAAAGGGAGCAATAAAATTCGCATAGTTTCAAAAATATAACTTTTTAAGTACACAGAGTGATTAAATTTGTCGTACTTACAAAATCAATTATGCAATTAAAAGAGATCATTCAATTTCTTGAAGAAAAAGCACCTTCGTCGCTGCAAGAGAGTTACGATAATTCAGGGTTAATTTGTGGACATCCTTCAATGGAAATAAAGGGAGCTATCATTTGTCTTGATAGTACCGAAGACGTTATCGACGAAGCTATCCGACATGGTTATAATCTAGTTATAGCACACCACCCCATTGTTTTTAGTGGCCTAAAAAAGATAAATGGCAAAAACTACATCGAAAGAACCATCATCAAAGCCATAAAAAACGACATAGCCATTTATGCTATCCATACAAATCTCGATAATGTCATCCACGGAGTAAATGCAAAAATTGCCGAGAAAATTGGGCTTATCAATTGTCGCATTCTAAGTCCGATGAAAAATAAATTACTTAAACTAAGCACCTATGTTCCACACGAGCACGCAGAGAAAGTAAAAGAAGCTCTTTTTAATGCGGGAGCAGGCCATATTGGAAACTACTCTGAATGTAGTTTTAGCACGACAGGAGAAGGCACTTTTAAGGGAGGAGATAGCAGTAACCCTGTTTATGGCGAAAAAAATGTCCGATTTAAAGGTCATGAATCTAAAATTGAAGTCATATTGGAAAGCCACAAGCAACACCAGGTTTTTAAAGCCTTGCAAGAGGCACATCCATACGAAGAAGTGGCTTATGAGTTCATTGCATTAGCTAATAATTGGCAAGAAGTCGGGGCTGGAATGATTGGAGATCTCCCATCTGAAATGGACACTGCAGAATTTCTTAAATCATTGAAAACCAAAATGAAAACAGACTGTATTCGTCATACAAACATGGTCAATAAAAGTATAAAAAAGGTAGCTGTTTGTGGTGGAGCAGGAAGCTTTTTATTAGAAGAAGCGAAGCGTGCGGGGGCGGATATTTTCATAACTGGAGACTTTAAATATCATCAGTTTTTTGATGCGGATGGCAGTATTATAATTGCCGACATTGGCCATTATGAAAGTGAACAATACACAATTGAGCTTTTAGGTGATTGGCTTAGCGAAAAATTTCCTACATTTGCCCTCCGTTTAACGGAGATTAATACCAATCCAATTAATTACATTTAATCATGGCTACTAGAAAGTCTAAGAAAGCAGCAGAAGCAGAAGTTGAAGTTCCAAAAAAACCAAAACCAATTGTTCGTTCAATCGACAAAGGTGACAACAGTATTGAGCATAAGCTTCGTGCCCTTTATCAATTACAATTAATCGACAGTCAAATCGATAGAATTCGCATTACTCGTGGTGAATTACCAATGGAAGTATTGGATTTAGAAGATGAAATTGCTGGATTACAAACTCGTGTAACAAACTACACAGAAGAAGCTGCTGAATTAGATGAGCAAATCAAAAATCGGAAACAAGCGATAAAAGATGCTCAAGCTGCGATTAAGAAATTCCAATCTCAACAATCAAGCGTAAAAAACAATCGTGAGTTCGATTCATTAAATAAAGAAATCGAATATCAGCAATTAGAAATTCAACTTTGCGAAAAGCGTATTAAAGAACATACCGCTGAATTAGCATCGAAGAATTTAATTGTTGAAGCTTCTGTAAAAGCATTAGAGGAAAGAAAATTAGATTTAGAAAATAAGAAGTCAGAGTTAGAATCAATCGTAGCTGAAACAGAAAAAGAAGAACAAGAACTTTTAGTTGAGTCAAATAAATCTTCTGATGTTATTGAAGCTCGTTTATTAACTGCGTACCACCGTATCCGTAAGAATGCAAGAAACGGATTAGCTGTGGTTCCTGTTGATCGTGATGCATGCGGTGGATGTTTCAACAAAATCCCTCCTCAGCGTCAGTTAGACATTCGTCAGCGTAAGAAAGTAATCGTGTGCGAACATTGCGGACGAATCTTAGTTGATGGAGCTGTAATTGAATAATAATTATTATTAGCCTAATAGCAGAGCGGCGATCTTTTCAGATCGCCGCTTTTATTTTACTCTTTATTTTGATAAAGGTCCTTTTTACTTCCTTCAAATAATTCGTATCCGAGTAAGCGACAATCAATAGGTCCGTTAAACAATGCAATCTTTCGATTAGAACGCAATCCAACTGATTTAGCACCTTCGGGACTACCAGTAAAAATCCATGCTTTATACCCAGCATAACTCTTTTTAAACTTATCGCCTATCTCTTTATACAAAGCTTCAATATCTTCTACTTGCAACTTTTCACCATATGGAGGATTTATAATTATTACTCCATTTCCCTGCGGTCTTTCAAAATCACGAAAATCGCCCAAAGACAACTCTACCATATCTTCTACTCCTGCACTAACCACATTTTCTTTGGCTTTCTCCAACGTGTATTTATTGATTTCATTTCCATAAATACGTACAGGTTGCTCATTAATGCGCTCAAGCTGCTTTTCACGGATTGTTTTAAATAATGCCTCATCAAAGTTTAACCATTTTTCAAAAGCAAATTTCTTTCTGAAAATTCCAGGAGGAATGTTAGCAGACATTAATGCGGCCTCAATAGGAATTGTTCCAGAGCCACACATAAAATCGACTAATGGTTTATGCGGTTCCCAACCTGATAACATAATGATACCTGCTGCCAGCACTTCACTTAGTGGCGCTTTATCTACATCAACACGATAACCTCTTCGATGTAATGAGTCGCCACTACTATTGATTAAGAGCGTACATTTATTTTTGTTGATGAAAACATTCACCTCTAAATCAGAATCAGTCTTACTAACGTCAGGGCGTTTACCCGTTTCTTTACGGAAGCAATCCGCGATCGCGTCTTTTACTTTTAATGCTGGATATAAGTTATTATCGAACAAATCGGAGTTTAATGTACATCGAACTGAGAATGTCTGATTGACCTTCATTAACTCTGTCCAATCAAGCTTTAAAACCTGCTCGTACAATTCATCACCATCTTTTATTGGAAATGAAGTAAGACTAATCATGACACGCAAAGCAAGTCGGCTGCTGAAATTTACTTTATAGACAAATCCTAAATCACCTATACACGATACTGCTCGCGTATGAATCTCTACATCGCGTCCGCCTAACTGACGAAGTTCTTTTGATAATAGCTCTTCCAGACCTGCATAGGTAGAAACAACTAATCGTAAATCTGATTTCAATAACATAGAGCGAAGATAGGCAAACTACAACGATTTATTTTTCAAAATACCAAAGGGTATTGAACATCCTATTGTGAGATTCCTTCCCATCCCTTCTATCCCAACATACTTTAATCTTGATAAATGATTAAAATAAACTTCATTGGTAATATTATTAGCAATCAAATAAAAATCTAAACAACTACTCTTCGACTGATAACGAGCGGAGAAGCCACCACCCATTAGTGTATATGCATTCGTTATTGTTTCAAACTGGTCTATTCTATTTTGCTTTGAAAAGTAATCGAACTGTGCCTTTAATTTAAAACTTTTCCAATTACCTTTTTGGTTTTTAATGAATTCATAACTCAAAACAGAATTCAGATGAAATGGAGGAATAAAAGGTAATGCTAAATCTGTTTCTTTATTAATAGCCCAAACATAAGATGCTTTGTTTTCAAAGTGAACATGTTCTGTTACATGGTAGTCAACTGACAATTCACCGCCATAAAACAACGCATCGCCTTGCACATATCTAAAAACAGGATAATTTATATTATCAACGGCTATTGTTTGATTTTCACTATTTCGATAATAGATAAAATGATTAAATGCATTGCAAAAAAGCGAAAACTCCCCTCCTATTTTCTCACTCTCATAACCTAATCCTGCATCAAATTGCCAGCTCGATTCAGGTTTTAAATCAAGATTACCAATTTCGTATCTGAAAGTTCCTTCATGTACTCCGTTAGCTGATAATTCTGAGATATTTGGGACACGAAAACCGCGACCTGCATTCCATCTAAAATGTAATTGATCTGTTGCTTCGTAGGTAAACCCTAAAGAACCACTTACTGCATTAAAGGACCTTTCGAAAGAAGTAAATATACCAGATAAACTATCGGCACTTATCGATTTCCAATCATAACGCAATCCGAAATTTCTAGACCACTTATCTTTTATTTTTTTAATGGATGAAAAAACGCCAAAATCAGTTGAAGAAAAATCAGGTATTAAATACGCTGCACCTTTATTTTTATTTTGTTGGAGGCCCGCACTAATACCAACAACTATATCCCAATTATTTTGTTGAGGAAAATAATATTTCAAATCACCAGTAATTGTTTTTAAGTCGATATACATATTAGGAACAGAAACATCATCTTCATACTCCTTACGCTGATTATTTTGCCATCCGAAAACAGTTCTTAAATTCCCTTTACCTATAAAATAACTTCCTAATGATGATAGTTTATAATGATTCACCATTTGAAAAGGCAAATCAATCGTTCTCGTTAATGCATCATCGCTAGAAACAGAATTTCCATCATGGGTAATAAACAACCCTGAGGAATCACGCACACCTTCTATCATACCAAACTGCGCTTGATAGGAACTAAAATGAAAATGCTGATAGCCCCATTTTTTATTGATGCCTAACATTAAACTTGCATTGTCTTCATTAAATGCAGAGTTATAAATGACTTCATTCGGTGTAGAATAAGCTGCTGAGTTTTTATTCGTTTTTCTGAATCGCCATACTAGTCCATTCTGATTACCTTCGGCCATAGCACTAGCAACATATTGTTTATTGTTTGATTGATATTGACTAACCAATTCGCCTTTAATAGTTCCTAATGGTGCAGGAAACGGTTCCAGAATATTTATCACACCCCCTATTGCATCTGAACCAAACAATAGCGAAGCAGGACCTTTTAACACTTCGATTCTTTCAGCCGAAAACTGATCGATTTCCAACCCGTGTTCATCGCCCCATTGTTGTCCCTCTTGACGAATACCTTCGTTTATAATTACGATACGGTTATACCCTAATCCACGTATAACAGGTTTGGCGATTCCTCCACCACTCGATATAGAAGAAACACCTGCAACCTGCGTAAGTGCCTCCGTAATATTTGTTGCAGCAGTATTTTGAATCTGCGATTTTTCAATTGGATCAACACTTACACTTGATTGTGCATGATTAGTTGCAAACGCAGATCCTGTTATTACTACCTCATCCTTTTCTAAAATCTGTGGTGAAAAAAATAGTTCAAGTGAAGTTTGATCATTTAACATCTCCACATAAACATTAATGCTTCCATATCCGATACCTCTCACTTGCAACATCATTCTTCTGGCAGAAAAATTCGTAAAACTAAATTCACCTTTTTCATTTGTACTGGTACCGATTTTTAATTCAGGGATAATAACGGAAGCACCTACGACTGCTTCTTTCGTATTCTTATCTAACACTTTCCCTTTTAAGACTAACTGTGACTTCACATCGTTGCATAGTAGAATAGCAACAATGAAAAAGAAAATTCTTTTCATAGATTGGTTAAATTAAAAAAATAAAAATTATTGATTGATTAATAAAAAACTAATCAAGCGAATGGTGGACCTTTATTAGAAAATGAAAATGTATAATAGCGAGTCATTAATTCCAACACCCCAAATAAAATCAGAACATATACAACTTGTAAAAAGCAAATTGTTTTAATTCCGTTATACAAAATAGGATCACCCGTTAGGTCAAATATCAAACAATGATCATGTTCTGCAGAAACATCACTTTCGTGCACATGACAAGCCACATCAGCAGTATCATGATGGCCAGTCATCTCATGCCACAACTCTCGCGGCACAAACAGCTGCAAGCATAGACCAATCAACAACCAACTTATTAATTTCTGCATTTTTATCTGCTATTAATTTTCGAAAGCGTATTGAATAAGATTAGCTCCCATCTTTAACGCTTTGGTTCTGTTCTCTTGAGAATCTCTATGGACTTCTACATCTTCCCAGCCATCACCTAAATCACATTCATAATCGTAAAAGCAAACTAATCGTCCATTGTAAATCAAACCGAATCCTTGTGGTGCTTTATTATCATGTTCATGCACCTTGGGCAATCCACCAGAGAATTTAAACTTTTGCTGATAAACGGGATGATTAAAAGGAAGCTCTACAAAATTCAATTCGGGGAATACTTTTTTCATTTGCGGACGAATAAATTTATCCATGCCATAATTATCTGAGATGTGAAGGAATCCTCCACCCATTAAATACTTTCGTAAGTTATCCGCTTCTTGTTGGGTGAACACAACATTACCGTGACCTGTCATATGAACAAAGGGATAATTAAATAAATCAGGACTTCCTACTTCTACTATTGCCTGTTCTTGATTTATTGTAGTGCCTAAATTCTGATTGCAAAATACAATCAGATTCTTTAATGATGTTTCCATGTTAGCGTACCAATCCCCACCACCATTATATTTCAACAAAGCAATTTTCACGGTAGGCTCTGAAGGATTTATAGCAGAGATAAAAAACGCTGTTAAAAGAATTAATCCGATTATTTTTTTCATCAATCAAATTTAGTGTTTTACATTTATAAATCCTGTGAGAGTGCGTTGAAAACTGCGCAGGCATAAACACCTGCTGTTTCAGTACGCAAACGTGACTCGCCGAGTGAAACAGGAAAATAATTATTACTGATTCCTAATTGGATTTCTTGTTCTGAAAAATCGCCCTCAGGACCTATTAGCAAGATTGCATCTTTTTTATATACAATTGATTTTCCAAAATCATTTTTAGCTGACGATTCGCAATGTGCAATAAATTTATTTTCACTTGTTTTTGATTTGATAAAATCTTCAAACTTAACAAGCGGATTTAAAATTGGAAATAAAAAATGATGCGATTGTTTGGCAGCAGAGACAATCACTTTATTTAATCGCTCAAGCTTTATTTCTTTTCTTTCAGAATAACGACAAAGCAATGGCGTAATTTGAGTAATGCCTATTTCGGTTGATTTCTCTAAAAACCATTCAAAGCGGTCGATATTTTTTGTTGGAGCTATGGCAATATGCAAATTCGTGGATGCAGGCTTTTGAAGAATTTCTTCTATTAATCGCACCAACGATTTTTTAGAATCAACATTGATCAATTCACCTTTAAATAAATGTCCGAGACCATCGGTTAAATGAATGATTTCTCCGTTACGCATACGCAATACCTGCGCAGCATGATAGGACTCTTCTTGCGAGAGAATCACTTCATTATTCAAGACTAAATTATCACAAAAGAATAATTGCATATGAATGAAAAAGGGGCATTATTTCTAACGCCCCTTCTGTTTTGTTTGCTGTTATTAAGCTACTACTGCGGCTGCAGGAGCGGCTGCAAGAATTTCAGGACTTGCACCATCGGCATACTGAGCAAAGTTCTTAACGAATTTATTTGCTAATTCATTTGCTGTATGATCGAAGGCTGCTTTATCTGCCCATGTTAAACGTGGATTTAAAATCTCAGTTGGCACTCCTGTACATGATTTAGGAACACGTAAACGGAAAATTGGAAGCTCTTCGAATTCTAAATTATCAAATTCACCGTTTAACGCTGCGGTAATCATTGCACGCGTATAGCTTAACTTCATACGTGAACCTACTCCGTAAGATCCACCAGACCAACCAGTGTTTACGAGCCACACTTTAATTTCAGGATTATCTGTTAATTTCTTTCCTAATAACTCAGCATATTTAGCAGGATGTAAAGGAAGGAATGCTTTTCCGAAGCAAGCAGAGAACGTAGTTGTTGGTTCAGTAATTCCCATTTCAGTACCAGCAACTTTAGCAGTGTAACCAGAAATAAAATGATACATTGCTTGACCATTGTCTAGACGGCTGATTGGAGGCAATACTCCGAACGCATCGCATGTTAAAAAGAAAATATTCTTAGGCTTCTTAGCAACAGAGGGCTCAACCGCATTATCGATATGATTGATTGGGTAAGCAACACGTGTATTTTCTGTTTTCGAGATATTATCGTAGTCTACTGTGCTTGTTCCTTCGAAGCACTCGATATTTTCTAATAAAGCTCCGAACTTAATTGCTTTGAAAATCTGCGGTTCTTTTTCGGCCGAAAGGTTTACACACTTTGCATAACATCCACCTTCAAAGTTAAATACTGAATCATCACTCCATCCATGCTCATCATCACCGATTAATCCACGGTTAGGATCTGCACTTAATGTTGTTTTACCAGTACCCGATAATCCGAAGAATAAAGCTGTATCTCCATCTTTACCGATATTAGCTGAACAATGCATACTTAAAACACCTTTGTGCTGAGGTAAAACATAATTCAAAACAGTAAAGATTCCTTTTTTAATTTCACCTGTATAACCTGTTCCGCCTATTAAAATCATCTTCTTAGTAAAGTTGATGATAGCAAAGTTATGTTGACGTGTTCCATCAATTGCAGGATCTGCATGGAAACCTGGAGCGTTTACGATTGTCCACTCAGGATCAAACGTCATTAACTCATCATGCGTTGGACGCAAGAATAAATTGTTTACGAAAATATTTTGCCAAGGATATTCAGTTACAACGCGTACATTTAAACGATAGCGTGGATCGGCACAAGCAAAAGCATCACGCACATATACCTCACGGTTGGTAAGGTAAGCCTGCATTCTTTGGAAAATATGCTCAAACTTGGAAGCATCAAATTTATAATTGATATCTCCCCACCAAACTGTATTTTCTGTTTCAGCATCCACCACACAAAACTTATCTTTGGGTGAACGACCAGTAAACTCACCAGTATCGATTGCTAAAGCGCCTGTATCTGTTAACGAACCCATGCCTAACATGATAGTTTCTTCTACCAGTTCAGCAGGCGTTAAATTCCAATGCGCCATGGCTACATTTTTTAAACCTAAAGACTCTAAAGAAGCATTTGGGTTCTTAGTTCCGTAATTGTTCATATTGGTTTCTGAAAGTTTGTGCAAAGAAAGGGAAAAATCTTACTTGCGTCAATGAAAATCATTCAATTTTCTTTATTTGAAACGACTAGGCTTATTCTCTTCAATTTGAATAAGTTGATTTTCACCAAACAGCTTTTTAAGCCCATTCACAAAGTCGGCTTGTTCATTCAAGTTCAGTTCATTAAGCGAAAATTCGCAATCATATTCGCCTTCTCGTCCCCAAGCCAACGTTCCGTATTTAACTAGCTTACCTGATTTTTCTTTGAAAGATTTGATATAACCATCGAGCATTGTCTTCCCATTTGGGTCGATTCCGGCACCTATACTGGCAAACGTAACCACTAATCGTACATTCTTTTCCATTGGAGCAGGAGGCATTTCAGTTTGCTCTGCTTGTTGGGATTCCTCTACCTCAGTAATAGTGACTGAGCTAGCTTTTTTTGATGGATTACAGGCTATCGTAAAGAAAGCCGCGGCAAATAGAAGTGATCTCATTTTGTTTTATTTGTTTTTACTGCGTGTAAAAATACAAGAATCCAAGCAGTAATAATTAATACTCCACCAATTGGTGTTATTGGACCCAAGAAATAAACGTTAAAACCAGTTAGTGATTGCGTTGATAATAAATAAATACTACCGCTAAAAAACAAAATCCCTAGAATAAGAAAATTTAATATTCGGTGTATGTTCCTTTCGCTAATCAGCTTATCGTTCAAGGAGATAATCAATATTACAACAGCATGAATAAGTTGATAACGAACAGCTGTTTCCCAGGCTATAAGCGACTTAGGCACTAATAGCTTTTCGAGGGTATGAGCACCTAATGCACCAAAGCAAACCGCAATTGCTGCTAATATTGCCGCCCATTTGATATAATAATTTTGTTTTTCCATACCTATAAAAAAGGCCTCTTAACGAGGCCTATTTCTTATTTTCTTGATTCGATGAATTCGTTTAATTCCTCGATAGATGATTCGAAAGTAAACACATCATTTACTTTAAAATAATTACCAATATCATAGGTGTGAGAATAACAATTTTTAGCCATTTCTAATTTGTTGGCTTCAAAAGTAAAGCAGCCTAAGAGCTCTTTTACTTGATTAGTTAATAAGCATTGCGACGACACTACTTGCTTTGCAATTGTCAATTTTGTGTCTTCAAACGTTTTTGAATTTACTGTTCTTTTTAAATCGGAAAAATCATTCGGCGACATTGGAACTGGACAGCCAATCGGACCATTATATCCTGGTAAATAAACAACCGGAGCTGGTGCAGGAGTATGAGGATGATTATGGCCTGAATGGTCATCAAAATTTCCAGAAGAAGAATGAGTTGTTGTTGTTGTAGTTGTCGTAGTTGAGTGAACTGAAGAACTGCTTCCCATATCAGCACCTGAAACGTTCATATTTATACCTCCACCCATTCCGTCTACATTTATCCCTAAACTAATATTTACATTATCAGGATCAGCAGTACCATTTGTAGTGGTTGTAGTTGTTTGCTGATGAGTAACTGTGGAATTTCCATTAGATGAAGCAGCAGGATTTGCATTGTATACAACAACTGATTGTGAAGCAGGTGTTGATGGAGCCTGGTCAAGAGGAACATTACTCATAAAGCGAGTTACATACTCACCCTTGTTATTTTTCTTAATGCAATAAGTTGTTTCTTCGCCTAAAGCAAGGTTAATATTAAAGTTTTTCTCTCCCAATGCTTGATTGTCAAATATTACTTTTAGTTTGTAATACTCTGCATTTAATCCTGTAATTTTAACATTGGTCTCAGGCTTTACATTTTGTCTGATTCCATTCATAATTGCAGTAAATTGTTCACCATTTTCTGTAAACAAAATCAAATTTGCTGTTTGTGCATTCGCTATTAGTCCGAATGAAACAACAATAGCTAAGGTTAAAATTTTCTTGAACATATTAGTAATTATTTTGAGTTTGCAAATTTATCACTTTCCAACTAATCTTCATAATAATCGAGTTTCATTATAATTTCTAAATTCGCATCAGCATTAAATGTATGAAAACGATTCTTTTACTTGGGGCTGGAAAATCATCCGGAACGCTTATACAGTATTTATTAAATAACTCAACTTCTGATGGTTTTATTTTAAAAGTCGGCGATTTATCATTGCCAGCAGCTCAATCTAAGGTCAACAACCACCCTAATGCAATAGCCTTTGAGTTTTCAATCGATAACTTTGAACAACGTGAAAAAGAAATTCAAAATGCTGATTTAGTCATTTCTTTACTTCCGCCTGCCCTACATATTTTGGCGGCCCGCGATTGTGTGCGATTTAAAAAGAATCTTGTAACAGCAAGTTATGTCTCTGAAGAAATTCAAAGTTTACATCAAGATGCCATCGCTGCAAATATTTTATTATTGAACGAATGCGGTTTAGATCCAGGCATCGATCATATGTCGGCGATGGAAATTATTCATCGAATTAAAAATTCAGGTAGAGAAATCACTTCTTTTAAATCATACACCGGAGGATTAGTTGCGCCAGAATCGAATGATAATCCGTGGGGATATAAATTTACCTGGAACCCACGAAATGTTATTGTTGCAGGACAAGGAACTGCCAAGTATATTTCGAATGGAGAATATAAATACATTCCTTATCAGCGCTTGTTTTCTGAAATTGAAAAAGTTTTTGTTGATGGACATGGTGAATTTGACGGATATGCCAACCGTGATTCGTTGAGCTACCGAAAGCAATATGGATTAGACACTATTCCAACTTTATTAAGAGGGACACTTCGTTATAAAAATTACTGTACTGCCTGGCAGGTATTTGTTACATTAGGACTTACTGACGATTCTTATAAAATAGAAAACTGTGAGAATTTAACTTTTGCTCAGATTGTTGATTCGTTATTACCCTCATCCGTGAAAGGAAATACGATTGCAGAAAAAGTTGCAGACTTATGCGGACTAGATAACAACGGAGAAATCATGAGTATGATATCCTACACCGGTGTTTTTGAAAACATAAAAACGAATTTAAAGAACTTTAGTCCTGCGCAAATATTACAACATTTATTAGAGCAAAAATGGGTGCTAAAAGAAGGCGACAAAGACATGATTGTGATGCAGCATATTTTCAAATATGAATTAAAAGGTGTAACAAAACATTTAACATCATCGCTGGTTGTTAAAGGAGACGATACGACAAACACTGCAATGGCAAAAACAGTTGGATTACCATTGGCAATTGCTGCTCGACATATTTTGAGAGGTGATATAAAATTAAAGGGAGTTCAAATTCCGGTAATTGAAGAATTGTATCAACCAATATTAAAAGAATTAGGTGAATTGGGAATCTCTTTTACAGAATCAGAATGCTAAATAAAAATCTTTTGTCAAGTTAATGTATTCGGGCGTATATACACGACCGTTATCATCCGCCTGAATAATCAATTCATTTGAAATAAATTCAATTTCTTTATTTGAATTTACCCATTCCAGCAATACGCGTTTAGGGTCTTTACCAATTTTAGTTTTAACAATTGTACAACGTGATTGAACAAATCCGTTTTCTAATGCAATACTTCCAATCTTTTCTTGCTGATCAGCAGGAAGAATCAGTGAAAGCCTTCCATCCACTCTCAACAAACTTTTTGCTGCTGCTATTAAATCTTCATAAGGCAATAAAACATCAGCTGAGCGTGCAATATCGCGCGACAAATCATCTGAAGAAAAATAGCCAGTAAAATAAGGAGGATTAGAAACTATCAAATCGAATTTTTCATCAGTTTGATATTCTTGAATTTTAGCATGAACTATACTCAAACGTTCTTTCCATGGCGATGCATTAAAATTAATTTTGGTTTGATTACAGGCATTTTCTTCTGCATCCACTGCGGTAATAATTGCATCAGAACGCTGTGCAAGCATTAAGGCAATTAGTCCAGTACCAGTTCCAATATCTAGAATACGACTTGCATTATCAGTGTTTGTCCAAGCGCCTAATAACACTCCATCGGTCCCAACCTTCATGGAACAAAGATCTTGTTGAATGGAGAATTGTTTAAAGTTAAAATGGGAGTTGGACATTTTTTATAAATTCAGATGTGGTGCAAATTGTCCCATATCGCAATAACATGTTCCAAAAATGCAATATTTGGTACATATCATCCAAATGTGTCCGAAATATTGTTCTCAATAACTGCTTGTAAATACGTGGATGAAAACAATTACTTTAAACTAAATCGGACATTTTAATCAATCATTTGAAATTTTTATCACTGAAATTCAGTAATTTAAAATTTTTACAGTACCTTGTATTGCATAGTACTATAAAAATACCATATGTTTGCACCCATCAAATAAAAAGCATGAGTAATCTCGAAAACACACAACAGCAAATGCGGAAAGGCGTACTGGAGTTTTGCATACTCGGCATCATATCGCAGGGAGAAGTTTATCCTTCTGATATTATCAGCAAACTTAAAGATGCAAAGCTCATCGTGGTAGAAGGTACCTTATACCCGCTATTAACCCGCTTAAAAAACCAAGGACTTCTTGCCTATAACTGGAAAGAGTCATCGAGCGGACCACCACGAAAATATTATTCGCTGACACCTATTGGCGAGGAATTCTTTAACTCTTTAAATCAAACATGGAATGAATTGGCGCAAGCCGTTAACATGACAACGTCTAAATAATATGAAAAAAACAGTCACCGTAAATATTGGCGGCATCGTATTTCACATCGAAGAAACCGCATACGAACAATTACAAAGTTATTTGTCGAACATAAAAAGTTACTTCACCCTTTCAGATGGCCGTGATGAAATTATTCAAGACATTGAAATCAGAATAGCAGAAATGTTTTCTGAAAAAATTTCGAACAGCAGAATGGTTGTTACCGATGCTGATGTAGAAGAAGTAATGAAACAACTTGGTAAACCATCGGAGGTTGCCGGAGCCGATGAACAATCATCAGAGGGCGAATCTACAAAGCAAGAACGCGCTGATAAAAAATTATTCCGCGACCCAGATGATAAAATTATTGGAGGTGTATGTAGTGGTGTAGCACATTATTTCGGAATACAACCTCTTTGGCTTCGTTTACTAATCGTATTTTCAGTAATCTACTTTGGAGCAGGCCTTTTACTTTACATCATATTATGGATTGTAATTCCGAAAGCAAATAATGCCTCTGAAAAATTAGCTATGAAGGGAAAGCCTATTAATCTGGATACAATAAAAGAAACGATAGAAGAAGATGTGAATGATCTAACCGAAAGAGTAAAAGGCAAAAAGCCATTGTTTCAAAAAGGCACGACTCGTTTATCACGATTTGTTGAAGATGTAATTTCTATTGCATTACAGATTTTAAAATTCATTGCAAAGTTTATTGGTGCGGTAATCTCCGTTATTTTATTCTTATTACTTTTCGGATTGATGATGGCATTATTGGGAATAACTGGCGCATTGGGTGATGCAAATATCCCAGTGTTTCTAAGCAATTTTGTTTTGTCTTCTACACAAATGGCCATAGCAATCACAGGCATTGGCTTGCTTATCGGTATTCCATTAATACTTCTATTATACCGAGCACTTCGTTACTTATTTAATATTCGCAAAGAGCCTCGTCAAGTAAGAACAACAGCTGGTGTTTTATGGATTATAGGATTTATACTAGTATCCTATATTACTATCGCCATCAGTAAAAACTTTGGATCTAAACAAACAGGAACTGTTACGATGCCGATTCTGCAACCCAAAGGCGATACACTCTATTTAAATGATGTTTTGATTAATGAAAATACTTCTGATATTTTCATTGGTGTAAGTGGAAATAATAATAATTTTAATATTGTTTCGAATCAGGATACCGCATCCTTAACATTAGTCGATTTAGATATTGTAAGAGCTGATGGAAATGAGTTTGAATTGGTGCAAGAAATTTCATCACGCGGAAGCAGTAAACAAGATGCGCTACTAGGAACAAAAGAACTACAATATAAAATCAATCAAACAGACAGCTCACTTTCACTTGCAAATTATTTTAGCATTTTGCCAGGTAAAAAGTTCCGCGGACAATCACTTCATCTAGTACTAAAAGTACCTACCGGTAAATCAGTTTATCTTGGCCACGACCTCGACTTACTTTTACATGATATAAAAAACACTACCAATATGTACGATGGGGATATGACTGATAAAATATGGACAATGACAGGTGGTGGATTAGAATGTTCTAGCTGCGGTCCAAATTATAAAGGAGAAAATGAAGATCAAGAAGAAACAACCATACAAGTGAATGTTAATGGTAAAGAAGTTAAAATTGAAAAAGATGGTGATACCACACATCACAAGAATGTAAATATTCATATTGGGAAATAATAGCAACCTATTACTACCGTCAGCTGTTCGAAGTAATTGACAATTGACGGTAGTTATTTTCTTTAATATAAGTTGATTTCACACTTGCTATTTTAAAAATCATTTTTACTTTTATCCACATGAAATTCAACCTGAAAAATGTCAAGTTTAAAAAATTGGTTCCTTATTTAAAGAACCGGTATTTCATGACTGCTTTCGTATTTTTAATCTGGATGACATTCTTTGATAAAAATGATATGTTCACTCTTTACAGTTACAGAAGTGAACTCGGTAAATTAAAAGCTGATAAAGCTTACTACACTTCAGAGATTGAGAAGAACAAAGCTGATATGCAAGAGTTAATGTCGGACCCGGAGCATCTTGAAAAATACGCACGCGAACATTATCTGATGAAAAAAGATAACGAAGACATTTTTTTATTCGTGAATGACTCCACCAATGAAGAAGTGAAATACGAGGAGTAATTACCCTCCTGTATATTCTCCGAATACGCCACGCATCACATCACAAACTTCCCCAAGCGTTGCATACGCTTCTACAGCGTCCAATATTTTTGGCATCACATTACTTCCGTCAATAGCCGCTTTTTCTAAGGCCTGTAATGTTTCTTTTACAAGCTCATTGTCTCTCTTCGCTTTTACATGGTTGATTTTATCAATCTGTATTTGACGAATAGTGTCATCAACAGTAAATAAGTTTTCGAACGGAGGTTCTTCAATGGTAAATTTATTTACACCTACAATTACTTTATCACCTGATTCAATATCGCGCTGATACTGATACGCTGATGCAGCTATTTCTTTTTGAATATAACCAGCTTCTATTGCTGCTACCGCTCCTCCCATCTCATCAATCTTATGAATATACTCCCACGCTTTTGATTCTACTTCATTTGTTAATGCTTCCACATAATGACTACCACCTAATGGATCAACCGTCATTGTAGCGCCACTTTCATACGCAACAATTTGCTGTGTACGTAATGCAATTCGTGCAGCTTCTTCCGTAGGTAATGCAAGTGCCTCATCAAATCCGTTTGTATGCAGCGATTGCGTTCCTCCCATCACTGCAGCCAATGCCTGAATTGTAACACGAACAATATTATTTTGCGGTTGTTGTGCAGTTAAAGTTGAACCTCCTGTTTGTGTATGAAAACGCAACATCATTGCACGCGGATCAGTCGCACCTAAATCGCTTGTAATCTTGGCCCACATTTTACGCGCTGCTCTGAATTTTGCAACTTCTTCAAATAAATTGTTGTGCGCATTAAAGAAAAATGATAATCGCTTAGCAAAAACATTTATATCAAGTCCTTTATCGATGGCTGCTTGTAAATATGCTTTCCCATCAGCTAACGTAAATGCTAATTCCTGAACTGCATTGGCTCCTGCCTCACGAATATGATAACCTGAAATTGAAATCGTATTCCACTTTGGTAATTCTTTACTACAATATTCAAAGATATCAGTAATGATACGCATGCTAGGCTTTGGAGGATAGATGTACGTCCCTCTTGCAGCATACTCTTTTAAAATATCATTTTGTATCGTACCAGAAATATTTGCCAGATTTGCACCTTGCTTTTTTGCTAACGCGATATACATACACAACAACACTGATGCAGATGCATTAATGGTCATCGATGTCGTGATTTTCTCTAACTCAATTCCTTTAAAAAGAATTTCCATATCAGCTAACGAATCGATAGCTACACCAGCTTTACCTACTTCACCGTCTGATAAATCATGCGTAGAATCATAACCAATTTGCGTTGGTAAATCAAATGCAACAGACAATCCCGTTGTACCCTGATTTAATAAAAAGTGATAGCGTTCATTGCTCTCTTCCGCGGTGCTAAATCCAGCATACTGACGCATTGTCCATAATTTTCCTCTGTACATATCCGGCTGCACTCCGCGTGTGAAAGGAAATTTTCCGGCATCGTCACCACCATCGGATTTGTAAATACGATTAACTTCAATTCCTGAATCGGTAGTTATTTTTTTTGTTGTATCGTTCGACATTGCTTAGAATAATTGTGCTACTTCTGATTTTAAAATAGCTAGTGCTTTTTGTGTTGCAAAGTTTTCGCTTGCTAATACTTCATTAAAAAAATGTTCACTTAACTCATGTGCAGGTGCTTCCGGATTGATTGCTGCTGCAGAGCGATTAATCTGATTAACTACATCCTCCTTCGTATTGCGAATGATATTCCATAATGCTGGTGAAATATAAATCTGCATCGCTAAATTATGTTCGAATTCATCGCGCACCATTGTAATTAAGGAACGTTGAAAATCACGCACAGTCATTCCATGAGTATACTGATTCAATAACATGTGATTTGGCGAAATACGTTCGAGGTACAAAGCCATTCGTTCGTATGCCTGTAAGCGAAGAGGCAATGTATCTTTTTGATTAGAAATTTTAATATCCAAAAGTTTTAAATTCTGCTCACGTTGTAAAAACTTCTTGATTAAAAGGTAAGCTGTTGAAGCCACTACCAGAGGAGGTAGTGTAAACACTATCAACATTGTGATATCATTCGATAAATTCATAGTAAAATTTTGATGGTCAAATATCGTAAAAATGGGTGTGACTTTTCCCTTTCAGATAAAGGTATTTTTGCCCTATCCTATTATCATTAATAGGTCATAATTGAAAGGGTTTATTTAAACCTCTCATTTTGAGTGATAAAGGACATTAAAAATGTTCATTACAGAGGAACAAATGGCCACTTTTTTTGATATTTTTGCTCTCTCTACTGAGCTATATGAATTACTTATCGCAACGAATTAACGAACTTGAAGAATCAGCTACGATTGCAATGGCAAGGCTTAGTCGTGAACTTCAAGAACAAGGTCATGATATTATCAATTTAAGTTTAGGTGAACCCGACTTTGTAACGCCTCAGGATATCCGCGAAGCAGCTAAAAAAGCAATTGACGATGGATTTACTTTTTATCCTCCAATTGCTGGTTATGCTGATTTAAGAAAAGCGATCTGTGAAAAGTTTAAGCGCGAAAACAATCTTGATTTTGCGCCCGACCAAATAGTTGTTTCTACTGGCGCGAAACAAAGTATTGCTAATGTTGTAATGAGCTTAGTAAATCCTGGCGAAGAAGTAATCATACCTACTCCTTACTGGGTTTCCTATTCACAGATAATTAAACTTGCTGGTGGAATACCTGTTTTCATTAATACTTCTATTGAAACTGATTTCAAACCAACAGCTGAACAAATTAAAAATGCAATTACTCCCAAGACTAAATTGTTGATGTTTTCTTCACCTTGTAATCCTACAGGGTCGATGTATACAAAAGAGGAATTAAAAAGTATTGCGGAAGTAATATTACCTCATCCTCAAATTTTTATTCTATCGGATGAAATCTATGAGCATATTCGTTTTGAAGGCACACATGAAAGTATCGCGCAGTTCGATTTTATTAAGGAACGTGTAATAATTGTAAATGGTGTTTC
>CANGJU010000012.1 GCA_947453935.1 Bacteroidota bacterium
ACGACCTATCATATCATTTACTAAAACTGTAAATGATTTTTCACTTCCCAATTCTATCGTTGCGTTTCCATTATTCGGATTAGGAAATAAAGTTATTTCGTCATTTATCAAATCACTTGTTCTACATGTAACACTTACTGCTTGGTATTTGATAGCCTGTGCTCCGCAGGTATTACTTGCTGTTACACGAATACTACCGCTAACTGTTCCCCATTTAACAATTACTGTTGAGGTGCCTTGTCCTGAAAGAATACTTCCCCCAGTAGGAACTCCCCAAGTATAAGTTACTCCAGGTTCTGCGGTAATGCTATACGTTAGGTTTGTTTGTCCTGCACACACACTTAATGGTCCTGTAACTTTTACAGGCTTTAATGGTAAAGTAGAAATACCTGTTAAGCATTTAGCTAAACTACTTCCGCATGCATTGTTCGCAGTTACACAAATAGATTGTGATGATAAAGAAGTAGCTGGCCATAATACTGAAATGGAGGTAGTGCCTTGACCAGAAAGAATTGTTGCTCCAGCAGGTACAGACCAAGTGTAGGATGTTGCACCTAAAACCGATGTTATATAGTATGTGGTAGTTGCGCCACAAACATTACTTATCGGTCCCTTAATTATTCCAGGTATTGAAGGGGTACTCTTTAAGGCCGTAGAAACAGTACTTGTACTTACACAAGAATTATTTGCTATTACAGTTAAATTGCCGCTTGTAAAACTTGATCCAAATAATACTTTTATACTATTCGTTCCTTGTCCGCTAATGATACTTGAATTACCAGGTGTTGTCCATGTATAAGACGTAGCATTAGTAACGGCTGTTATAGAATATGTTTTTGTTGATCCAGCACATACACCATTTTTTGTCCCTGTAATAGTTCCAATCGTTCCGATTGTACCAACACCCGAATTTGTTAATGTAACAGTGTTCAATAATACACAACCATTCGCATCTGTTACTGTTGCCTGATAGGTGCCTGCTGGTAGATTTGTAATAGACGAACCTGTTCCTCCATTATTCCATAAAATGCTATACGGTGAAACACCGCCTGATACTGATATGCTGCATACTCCGTTTGATGCACCACAAGTTTCATTAATAAAATCGAGTGGACCTGATAAAGAAGTATTAGGTTGTGTAATCACTACTTGCTGTGATGAAGTACATCCGTTCCCGTTAGTAACAGTGCAAGTATATTGCCCAGCCACCAAGTTGTTAATGTTAGATGTTGTTTCTCCATTACTCCATAAATAGGATACAGTACCTGATATATTTCCTGAAACATTGATTGAAGCACTTCCCGTAGATGTTCCATTACAAGCAACGTCTGTATGGTTTTCTGATAATGTTAATGTCCCGATATCAACAGTTGTTGTACCAGATGCAGTACATCCGTTTAAATCGGTTGTAACACCAGTATAAGTTGTTGCTTGCGCAGGACTAGCAGTAGGATTTGCAACTGCTGCATTGTTCAAGCCTGTGCTCGGAGACCAATTATAAGAAGTAATAGTGTTCGCTGGTAATTCAATTGACCATTTGTATAATGTGCCAACATCAACAGCGCCTAAGTCGGTTACTTTCAACGACCATGTACCATTTGCAGAACCAGTAAGTGATGAGAAAGTTTGTGATGGTGCAAACGATCCTGTAAAAGGAGCAGTGCCATTATTAATAGAAGTGCCTACTGGAACAAATTTCGTTCTGATGAAATTGTCACCACTTGTACCAACAGCACTTGCTAAAATAATCGAGGATCCAGAAGGAGAAATCAATTCGATTTTTAAATCTTCATCGTAAGTGTGTATCAAGGAATCAATAGTAACAGATATAATTGAACTTGCATTTGTACTTCCTCCAATAACTATTGATGATGATGCACCTGTTGTAGGGTAATCAGGAATTGCGGTAGCTGTAGAATTACTTCCTGTGCTTTGTCCTTGCCCATATACACTACCGTTAGCACTTAATTGTACTGATGAACCATTGCAAATTAATCCGCCTCCTGAAACAATTATTGAAGGAGCATTATTTAAATTTACCTTAGTACTTGAAGAACCACTACATCCATTCGCATCCGTAACAATACACGTATAAGTACCATTATTGCTGTTCGATGTATTACTAATTACAGGATTTTGCGAAGTCGACGAAAATCCATTTGGGCCCGTCCAGCTAAACGTGGTTCCGCCACTTGCACTTAATTGTAATGGAGCTCCTAAACAACTTCCACCAACAACAGCAGTTGTAGCTAATGAGTTTAATGAATTAGAATATACCCCAACCGCATCCCATGCATTTTTTACTTGTTGTGATTTAAATGAGCAGTTTCCAAAAATATCATTCGCCGATTTAATTGCATAATAAGCAGCATCTGCATATTGCGCTCCGCTGGTTAAATAATAACAGTTATTACGGTAAGCAACCAAACGTGCATCGTTAATTCCAATTCCACTTACATTATAAACAAATCCTTTGTCGTTAGTTCCACTGCCACCTGTACTTAATAAGTAATACCAGAAATTCTGCACACCACTATTATAATGTACACCGCCATTATCAGCAGTACCTGTGTACCAATGTGTACCTAAATAAGTATCTGGATCACCTTCTAAGTTCGGATTATTCATATAACGAATGCCATCTCCTGGTGTTGCAGGTGTATATGATTTATCTCCAATTGTCCAGTTAGCATTTGCAGGGTTAGTATAGAAATCTACCGAAACTCCAAAGATGTCAGAGAAGGATTCATTCAATGCACCTGATTCATAAGAGTAAATTAAGTTCGAAGTAAATTCTGTAACACCATGTGATAATTCATGAGCAGCAATATCTAATTCCGTCAATGGGGAAAACGTAGTTCCATTACCGTCGCCATACGTCATAACACTTCCATTCCAGAATGCATTGTTGTAAGCATTACTGTAGTGGACATACGATTTTAATACGCTTCCAAGATTATCGTAGCTATTACGATTATGAATATTAAAGTAATAGTCATATGTTTTTTCTGCACCGAAATGAGCATCTAATGCAGCATCATCCTGGTTAGTTGTTGTATTCCAAAAGTTATCAGCATCTGTAAAATCAACTGCCGATGTGTAGGTTGTCCCTTTTAGCATGTTGTAGGTTTCTACTCCAGAACCTCTCGAATATTCGCGCAAACGGTAACTCGTCGATGATAAACTATCTACTTGTATAGTTTGTGTACCACTGTATTTAGTTACTGCCGTACCGTTAGTAGTAATTGTGCAGATTCTATTTTCTTTAAAAACAATATTACCCGTATTCGCATCTACGTATACATTATATCTTGCATGTGGAGCAGTTGCATACACATCTAACTTCCAGCATAAAATAGCCTTTTGCTTTTTGTCTCCGTTAATGGAAGGAAGAATAACTAGTTCTCCATTTGGACTATAAACTTTTCCTGTCAAAGCAATTTGCTCAGCATCTGAACATTCCCATAAATATTTTGAAGCACCAATATCTTTCTTTGCCTGATCTAATGCCTCTTGAGCACTGATATTTGCAGTTGTAGAAATAGTGAGTTGACTATAAAATACACCGTTAGCTGAAACCAAACGATTTCCCTTTTGATGTAAAATATACTCTCCTGTTACCACTTTTATGTTTTGATAATATTGCTGATAACGGCTATGCGTAAACCCTAAATCATCTTTCTCGTTTTTTGTCATTTGCCATGTATCAGACGCTTTCATTCCCAAAATGCTTGCAACACTTCCAAAACCATCAGAAGCTACAACATTAGAGCTTGGTGAAAATTCCATGTATAATGGTGCGGCAGTTCGTTGATCATATCGAACTTCGGTAAGGTTGTTATTGATTGCTTTCGCTTTTTCGCCTGATAAAACCTGAGCATTTAATGAGCATGACAGCACTAATGCTGTGATAAGAGAGTAGATTCTTAACATTGTTTTTTAATAATAAGCGTTATAAGTTCTGAAGAAATTAAGTGGCGGCTTTGTAAATGGGAAACCTTAATTACTTTCGAACATAGTTGTTCTGTAAAATGATGACGCAAATTACGCTATTTTGGGGTAAAAGTCAAATAAAAATCAATCAATTAAGCCACCAATAAGCAAAAAGACAACTAGTGATTTAAAACAACTTTTAATTTTAAAGGTAAAATCTCATTTTAGGTCTAAAAACTTTAATAATTTACTTCGCTGCAAGATCAACGAATAACAAGGAAATAAATACATTTGAACTCGTTGTAGGATTGGGTAAATTGCCAAAATTATTTCTTTTTTTAACCACTGTTTATATCAAAAATTAATTGAATGAAGTATATCGCATTGCTGACCTTGTTTTTATGTTCCTTTCAGATTAAAGCTCAGAATGATTTAAAACAATTCGTAAAAAAGGGTGATAATACATCCTTAGATATAAAGTCTCGTTTAGCATCATTACAAAAAGCCGCTGAAATTCTTACGAATATTAACCCCGATAGTGCGTTGATTGTTCTTGACGCTTCAAGTAAATTGATAGGTAAAATTATTTCTAACGATAGTTTAAAGTATTTACAAGAAAATAAGTTGGCTCGCGCAAGGGTGTATCTTATACAAGGTTTATATCCAAAGGCACTTGAGTATTCGCAATATGCTTTAACTATCAGTGAGAAGTTTAAGGATAATAAATTAATCGCCGATTGTTTCAGTGTAATTGGGCAGATTTATGAACGACAAGAAAATAATATTAAAGCGGAGGAGTATCATCAAAAGGCGTTAAAATTAAATCGAGTTATTGGTGATTCGGTTCGAATAGCAACATCGTTGAGTTTGCTTGGAAATATTTATGGAGCTACAAAACGACATGTTAAATCGTTGGATTTTTATAATGAAAGTTTGAAGTTTATTAACCCAGCTAAAAATCCTGCGCAGGCAGCAGTTGCCTACGGAAATATAGGATACGTTTATTATGAATTAGGAACGATAGAAGCGAATAAGCAAGTAGCTGATGAGCAATTAAAGTCTGATTATTTTGAAAAATCACTTATAGCAACTAATAGTGCCCTCTCAATTTTTAAAAAAATCGGAAACAAACGATTTCAAATTATTGCTGGATTAAATAATGGTCTAGTGTATAATGCAATGGGTGATTATGTCACTGCAAAAAAATGGTGTCAGTCGGCGTATGATGATGCAGTAGATTTAAAAATTCCGCCGTTGCGAAGCGATGCTTGCGAATGTTTGTATAAGAGCAATAAGGCAATGGGAAATGCTAATGAAGCTCTAAGGTATTTTGAGATTTATAAGCAGGTAAGTGATTCGATAAAGAATACGGATAACGAAAGATCAATGGTTGAAAAGGAGCTCAATTTTAACTATGAAAAAGAAAAATTATCGGATAGTTTACAGTATGCGCAAAAAGAAGCAATCGCTGATTCGCAAATACAAAAGCAACGTATTGGTTTAATTTCAGCTTCTGGAATTGTAGTGCTTATTGTGCTTTTAATGGTCGTGTTAATTAAAGGTAAAAAACGATCCGAAGAGTTATTACTAAACATTCTTCCATTTGATACCGCTCAAGAACTGAAAAAAAATGGGATGGCCGAAACAAAAAACTTTGATAGCGTAACAGTATTGTTTACTGATTTTAAAGGTTTCACTACAATATCTGAAATACTATCACCCAAAGAACTCGTAACAGAAATTGATACTTGTTTTAAAGGCATTGATAAAATAATGGGCAAATACAATATTGAAAAAATAAAAACAATAGGTGATGCTTATATGGCTGCTGGTGGTTTACCAACTACAAATACTACGCATCCAATTGATGTTGTAATGGCGGCTCAGGAAATTATTTTGTTTATGGAAAGTTTAAAACAAGAACGAATAAAAAATAACAAACCGTTTTTTGAAATACGCATTGGAATTCACACAGGCCCTGTGATTGCAGGAATTGTAGGAATAAAAAAATTCTCGTACGATATCTGGGGCGATACTGTAAATACAGCTTCACGTTTAGAGAGTAGCGGTGAAGTCAATAAAATTAATTTGTCGGGTGCTACCTATGAATTGATAAAAGACAAGTATCAATGCGAACACCGGGGTAAGATAGAAGCAAAAAATAAAGGTAAGATTGATATGTACTTTCTGGTTGGTAAAATTCAACATAGCTAATCGATTAAACCTTAATAGTAGAAGTTGTAGTTTTCATTTACATCAAACGATATTTAGTCGTTTGTAAGTTGTATTTTTACCTAAAATTTTAAGAACATGGAATACAGAAAATTTGGTAGCACAGGTCTGCAAGTAAGCGCACTTTCATTCGGAACCTGGTTAACTTTCGGAAAGCAAATAGCAGATACAACTGCAGAAGAATTAATGATAAAAGCCTATGAAGCAGGCATTAACTTTTTTGATAATGCAGAAATCTACGCTCGTGGAAAAAGCGAAGAGGTAATGGGAAATATCCTTAGTAAAGTAAAATGGACGCGCAGTTCTTATATGGTTTCGAGTAAGGTTTTCTTCGGATTTGAAGAGAATAAACCCAACCAACGCGGATTAAGTCGTAAGCATATTATTGAAGGATGCGACGCAGCATTAAAACGTTTACAAGTTGATTACATCGATTTATATTATTGCCATCGTCCTGATAAAAACACGCCGATTTTAGAAACGGTGTTGGCGATGAATCATTTGATTCAGCAAGGTAAGATTTTATATTGGGGAACTTCTGAATGGAGCGCTCAGGAAATTTTACAAGCTCATTTAGAAGCAGCACGTCACAATTTAATTCCGCCAGTAATGGAACAGCCACAGTACAATATGCTGGAGCGTAAAAAAATGGAAGATGATTATTTGCATTTGTTCAAGCATCAAGGACTAGCAACTACTATCTGGTCGCCATTAGCAAGTGGAGTGTTATCGGGAAAATATTTGTTTGATAATCCTACGGATACGCGTTTGTCTATCGAAGGATTAGAATGGTTGAAAGAAAGAAATCTGACTGAAGAGCGTATCAATAAAGTAAAAGCGATTAAGAAAATTGCGGATGATATTAATGTGTCGCTTCCTGTTTTCGGTATTGCATGGTGCTTGAAAAATCCGAATGTCAGCACCGTAATTTTAGGTGCAAGTAAGGTCACTCAGTTAGAAGAAAATTTAAAAGCCATTGATGCACTTCCATTATTAACTTCGGAGGTGATGGACAATGTGGATCTTGTACTAAACAATAAACCTGTATTACCTGATTTTTAATGTCGCGATTAAAATCGATTGCTGTTAATGATACCATCCTGCATTATGCTGATGCAGGTCCTTCGAGTGCCCCAACATTTTTATTTGTTCATGGAGCAGCAGGCAGTTGTAACCATGTAGCATTTTTACGTGATTACCTGATTCGCGATTTTCGTGTGATCAGTTATTCGCAGCGATTTCATTTGCCAAATCATCCAAATCCTACTGGTGAGTATGGAGCGGATATGCATGGCCGCGACCTTGTTGCGTTGATGGAGGCGCTGGAGTTGAAGGATGTAGTTTTATTAGGACATTCCTATGGTGGATTAGTTGCAGCGAGTGCAGCTATCCTGGCGCCGCATTTAATCAAGCATTTATTTCTTGCAGAAGCAACGCTGCCTTCGTTGGTAAATGACAATCCAATTTATCAGGAAATTATCAATATCAGAATAAACGCTTTTGAAAATATTAAAGCGGCATTTGAATCAGGAGATCCCGCTCTTGCTGTTAAATTGTTATTAGATTATGCAATTGGTGGCAAAGGATTTAATACACTTCCGGAGGAGATAAAAAAAGACATGATTGCAAATGCGAGTTCACTCTTTCATTTAGTGTATCAGCAAGCACCACCAACAATCGCATCAGCAGAAGCACTAAAAAAATTAGCAATGCCTGTTACATTGTTGATAGGCGAAAAGTGTACTCCAATGTATAAAGCAGTTGCAGAGGAATTACAAAAAATACTTCCAACGGCACAACAAAAAATATTTGCAGGCGTAGCGCACGATTTAATTTTTGAAGCTGCAGAAGATTGCGCATTTGAAATAAAAAATACAATTTGATTGCCTTTCTAACGTTAAGTATATACGAAAGAAAAGGGGCAACTGGATGGATTAAAAGTTGCTTTCTTTTTTTCTAAATAAGATAATTTTTCAAGTAAAAAAGCTTTTTCGCGAATAAATTTTGCAACCGCTATTTTGTTGAAAAATGCAGTCAATTGTGGATAAATAGGGCTTGGGAATGAGCATATCTTTAACTTGATTTGTAACCGGCTACAGCAGTCGGACCCGGAAACGGGAAAGCGCTGGTTTTCAAACTCAAATCAGTTTCTAGAACACTTAAATAAGGCAATAAATAGTTGTCAGCGGAGTCGTCGCCTCTTTTAAGTCCGGAAAAAACAAAAGAGTTTAGTTAAACAACAATAACCACAATCTAAAAACGCTTTAAACGTATGTTCGTAATTAAAAGAGATGGTAAACAGGAAACAGTAAAGTTTGACAAAATTACTGCCCGTATTCAGAAACTTTGCTATGGTCTTTCACCAGACCATGTTAGTGCACAAATAGTTGCACAAAAAGTAATTGAAGGGGTATTTAATGGTGTTACCACTACTGAGCTGGATAACCTTGCTGCTGAAACAGCTGCCTCTTTAACTACGCGTCACCCTGATTTTGCGCAACTTGCATCGCGCATCGCGGTATCGAACCTACATAAGAATACTAAAAAAGGATTCACGGAAACAATGCGTGACCTTTATACTTTCATCGATCCAAAAACTGGAAAGAATGCTTCATTAATTGCAGAAGACGTGATGCAAATAATTGAGAACAATTCAGATCTTTTAGATTCAAGTATCATTTACGATCGTGATTTTGGATATGATTATTTCGGTTTCAAGACTTTAGAAAAATCTTACCTATTAAGAATCAACGGAAAAGTAGTTGAGCGTCCGCAACATATGTTAATGCGCGTTTCAGTAGGTATTCATAAAACGGATGTAGAATCAGCTATTCATACTTATAACTTAATGAGTGAGCGCTGGTTCACACATGCAACACCAACTTTATTCAATTCTGGTACTCCAAAACCTCAACTAAGTTCTTGCTTCTTATTACAGATGCAAAATGATAGTATCGATGGAATCTACAATACATTAAAACAAACAGCTCAGATTTCACAATCGGCTGGTGGTATCGGACTAAGCTTACATAATATCCGCGCTACGGGTTCTTATATCCGTGGAACAAACGGAACAAGTAACGGAATCGTACCGATGTTACGCGTGTTCAATGATACTGCTCGTTACGTAGATCAAGGTGGTGGAAAGCGTAAAGGTTCTTTCGCAGTTTACTTAGAGCCTTGGCATGCAGATATTTTCGAATTCCTTGAGTTAAAGAAAAACCATGGTAAAGAAGAATTACGTGCGCGTGATTTATTCTATGCTCTTTGGATCTGCGATTTATTCATGAAGCGTGTGAAAGCAGAAGACCAATGGAGTTTGTTCTGTCCGAATGAAGCACCAGGATTAGATGAGTGCTATGGAGCAGAGTTCGAAGCTTTATATACGCGTTATGAATCAGAAGGCCGTGCAAGAAAAACAATTCCTGCTCGTGAACTTTGGACAGCTATCTTAGAATCGCAAATTGAAACGGGTACTCCTTATATGTTATACAAGGATGCTTGTAACGAAAAGAGCAATCAGAAAAATTTAGGTACAATCAAGAGTTCAAACTTATGTACGGAGATTGTTGAATATACAGCACCAGACGAAGTTGCAGTTTGTAACTTAGCTTCTATTGCTTTACCTCGCTTCGTTATTAACGGAAAGTTTGATCACCAAAAGTTATTTGAAATTACTTACACTGCTACGAAGAATTTAAATCGTATCATTGATGAGAACTATTACCCAGTTGTTGAAGCTCGTAATAGTAATATGCGTCATCGTCCTATCGGATTAGGTGTGCAAGGATTAGCAGATGCATTTATCATGATGCGTTATCCTTTTGAAAGTGAAGAAGCAAGAACGTTGAATCGTGAAATTTTTGAAACGATTTACTACGCAGCTATGACCGCTTCTAAAGATTTAGCGAAAGTAGAAGGAACGTATTCAACGTATGAAGGATCTCCAATATCTCAAGGTATCTTCCAATTTGATATGTGGAATGTAAAACCAACAGATCGTTGGGAGTGGGATGTACTTCGTGAAGAAGTGAAGAAATATGGTGTGCGTAATTCATTGTTACTTGCTCCAATGCCAACAGCATCTACTTCTCAAATCTTAGGTAATAACGAATGTTTCGAACCATATACAACGAATATTTATAACCGTCGTGTGTTAAGCGGTGAGTTCATTGTGGTGAACAAGCATTTATTAATGGATTTAGTGCGTTTAGGATTATGGGATAATTCAATGAAGAACAAAATCATTTCTGCAAATGGTTCAATTCAAAATATCCCTGAAATTCCTCAAGACATTAAAGAGCTTTACAAAACTGTTTGGGAAATTAAACAACGTACCATCATCGATATGGCTGCCGACCGTGGTGCTTATATCTGCCAAAGTCAGTCGTTGAATTTATTTATCGCTGAGCCAAACTTCGCTAAGCTTACATCAATGCATTTCTACGGATGGGAGCGCGGCTTGAAAACAGGTATGTACTATTTAAGAACAAAACCTGCTGCATCAGCAATTAAGTTTACTGTCGATAAACAATACGAAGCAGCGCCAGTTGCTGCTGAAGTAGCATCGATAAATACAGAAGCAATGGTTGTTACTGCAACAAGTACAGTTCCTGAAACTCCATCATCAACAGCAAAACCAGTAGCAGATGATTTCACAACTGACTATGTAAATGCTGCTAGTGAGATCTCTTGTTCATTAGATAATCCAGAAGGTTGCATTAGCTGCAGCGGATAAAAATACAATCTAACCATAAACCAACCCAGTCCTGAGTGTAATTTACTCGGGACTTTTTTTATACATTAAAAATAAATTACTCCTGAAAATATAATTTTCCGTCTTTACTCATCCCCACTGGAAAATCGATTCGTTGTTTCCAACCTTCTTCGTTGAGTTCAGGAATTACTTCGTCTGTCATGCGTTTTTCAAATAGCGCACGACATTTATCAATCACGGTTTGCTCTAAGTTGGAATTGGTAATTTTAAAAAAATCGACAGCCTGCGATGGGATATGTAAGAGTAACACCTGCGTATAGCCGTCAATTTCATACACGTCGAGTACTTTAAAAAACGAGCCAGCGTTAATCACCATCATTCCGTATTTAGCCACTTCGGGTTGCAAACGACCTAAGTCCGCAGCTTTATTGCTTGCAATTAAATATCGTGTATTCCCTGTTGGATATCCGCCCATATGCGAGCAATCAATAAATGCAGGTTCTAAAAGTATTTGCTTCGGTTGATAGTTGGAAATTAATTCCGATGACAACTCTGTATCACGATAATACAGTGTTAATCCTGGGAATACTTCGTTGATTATTTTTTCTATTTCTTCGTTCGTCATTGCTTTTGCAAATTTAATGTTATTAAATATTTTAATCACCTTAACCTTCGTCAAAAACCGAATAATCGGAGGCCGTTTACTATACGTATCATTCAATTTTAATTTTTAAATAAGGTCCGCATTAAAGTTATTGAGGAGATGCCGACTTTTTTTGAAGTGCCTGAGGTGTCTCGAAGGCCAAAAAAAGTTGTGACTTGCCATAAGGTTTTATACTTTAAGGTCTATACGGCTCGATTTTAAAATAGTAGTCTTGTATTAAAGACATACATCAAAAAGGGAGAAATATAAATTTCTCCCTTTTAAAGAATGCTCTTATTATATGAATACGGCAATTTGTAAATCTTAAATCCAACCGTTTAATAAAACCATTAGTTTGTTATTTTAAAAATATTAATTAATATTGTAAAATACAATATGAAAAAACTGATATTCCTATTAATTCTTTTCATTTCAAGTTCGGCCTATTCTTTTGCACTATTAGGTGGTGAAATTATATGTCGCAATATTAATGGGTTAAAGTATGAAACAACGCTTACGATTTATAGAGATACTATTGCAGGTAATATGCCGCTGAGTTATACTATTACCTATCAAGATTCTTCAAATACGATTATAGCATCACATATAGTAATTACGCCACAAATGATTTTAGGGCCTAATGGGTTTAAATCTTATAAATATATCGATACAATTATTTTTCCTTTTACTGGTTCATTTAAAGCTGCCGCTTGGGATTGTTGCAGAGATAGTGTTAATAATATTTCCAGTGCTAATAATTTTGGAATGTACATCGACTGTATGGTTTTAGTAGACGGAAACAACTCCACCCCCAAATTTTTATCAATGCCAATTACCTTAGCGCAAAATAATAAGTTGTTTTCCTATAACACAACTCCTTTTGATTCGAATGGAGATTCTCTTTCATGGGAACTTTCTATCCCTTCTGATGCATCAATAGATAGTGCAAATGGCATCATAACTATTTTTCCACTTTCTTATGTGCTCCCACCCGCTGATTCATCCTTCCCTGTTAAAATGGATTCATTGACTGGCGATATTACATTTAAGCCTAATCAATCAGGCAAGTTTCAAATTGTGGTAAAGATCAATGAATGGAGGAATGGGCAATTAATTGGATATATAACAAGAGACATGGAATTAGTTGTTATTCAGAGTATGAATGTAACACCCAACGCAAATGCGCTAATTACAATTTTGCCTCAAGTAAATAACACAACATGGATTCAAGGTACCCCAACGCCAACAATAAATTTAAGTCCAGTTGAAAATTTAACAATTGAATTTCATAGTGTAGATTCAACTAATTTTAATGGTCCATGGGCATTATATTATGGCTCTTCACTACAAAATACTTCTGCATATCACTATGAATTCGTTTCGACTTATTGGTATGATGGATGGTTTGTTTGGTATCCAACCTCAAATAATATAAGTAACAATCCGTATTTTACGACACTAAGAGTTGCGGATGAATATGGTTGGAACACCTTTTACAATGATTACACTTTCCGAATATTCGTATCAAACACCGCAACAAGCGTTAATGAAATCAGTAATGAAAGTAAATCGGTGTATATAAAATCTATTGATATATTAGGTCGAGATATAGACCCCAATCAAGCAGGATTTAGAATAGATGTTTATAGTGATGGTAAAACAAGAAAGGTGTTTCGAGGAGAATAAAAAATTAAAACAAAATAATAAATTAAAAATATTTTCAAATTAACTTTATGGGATATAGTGGAATTAGTATTCAATCACAGGGCCAAGGTGGAAGTGGCTCAGCAACATTTTTAGATATTCCATTTCTTCGAAATTCGGGCATCGAAACATTAGGTGTTCAAATAAAACCAACTCAGAGGCGAAAATTCAGTAATAATACAATTTCTTGGCAGCAAGCATTAGACGATGAACTTAATTGGGCATTAGCGATAATTCAAGCATGTAATAATCCAATTTTAAGGCAAATAAAAGTCATAATTAGATTTAACGACTTATCACCAACAGGCATTCCAAATACAATAGAGATGAATACAGAGGATTGGTGGAATAGTAATGATGCCCAGAATCTGGCGTTGGAATATTGGCGGCAAGTCTGTCAAAAGTTTTATGGACAAGATATATTTATGTTCGAGATTTTAAGTGAGCCGATAAGCATTGATTCGAGTGGGACTGCTAATACTCCAGATCGGACTATATTAGGCGATTTTTATCAAAAGGCTTTAAACATCGTAAGAAGTTATAATAGCAATGCTTATTTTCTTTTATCCCCTGGACCTTATGGTCGTTTTGTTGACTATACGAATGGTCAATTTTCACCATTTACAATCTATGATTCAGCACCAAGACACTTACTAATGTATGGGTTTCACATGTATGAACAGCATAAATATACACACCAAGGAATTAATCAAACGTTTAGACCTGAATTTTATTCATCAACAACAGGATATGGACTTAATATGATTAATGATTTTATAAGTATTTCTGCTTGGTCTCAACAGTATGGTTATCCAATATATATGGGCGAGTTCAATGCAGTGAGATATAGTCCTAACGCATTAGATTGGGTGAGAGATGTTATTACATATGCCAAACAATTTGATTTTCATTGGTCATTTTTTGCATACAAACCAAATTATGAATTATGGGACCCTTTTTATGATGTCCAAAATCCTTCTGCACCAGTGGTTAATTGGCAAGTTGGCTATGTAGGTAAAGCCACCTCATTATGGCAGTATTTAGTCACACAATTTTAAAGTTTATTATAGTTTTTTCAGAAAAGTATAATTACTGTTAAATTGATTTTAAATAATTAATTAATAGGTTATTTCAAATGATTAGACCTATTTTATTTTGCCTTAAACTCTTAAAAAGTAACACTCACTAAACTCTCTACTTTATCCCTAACAATCTTCACTTGCACGGTATCTCCTTTAGAGAATTTACCAAGCGCTTTCATGTAACTCATCATATCCACTACTTTTTCTTCTCCTATTTGCGTTACAATATCACCTGCTTTTAATCCTGCTTTTGCAGCTGGTTTGTTTTCGCTCACACCATCAATGCGCATTCCTGCTCCATCAAAGGCATAATCCGGAACAACACCTAATGTTACTTTAAATCGTGGAGCATCTTCGTTGTTCTCTTCTTTCGTCTTGATGAAATTTAATTTTCCTTTATCATCTAATCGCTGTACTAATTGAACAATGTAATTCATGATGGCTACTTCTCCAGGATAGTTGATTAAATTTTCATCATCGCTTGGCTTATGATAATCGTTGTGTGTACCACTGAAAAAATGTAGCACCGGAATATCTTTCAAATAAAAAGAAGTATGATCCGAAGGACCAACACCTGATTCAGTTGTTTTTGTTTTTAAACTATCTACTTTAATATAGTTCATCGTAATCTTCCAAGCATCAGAAGTTCCAACTCCGTTTATCAAAACAGTCGGTTCTTCTTTTTTCAAACGACCAACCATATCCATGTTTAACATGTAGTTCATCTTGTTTAAAGCGAGTGTAGGATTCTTCACAAAATAACCAGAGCCTAATAATCCTTTCTCTTCTCCCGAATAAGCCATGATTAAATAATTGTTCCCTTTCGGTCCGTTTGCTTTTAAATAACGCGCTAATTCAATCAATGCTGCTGTACCGCTTGCATTATCATCTGCGCCATTATGCACTGCTGGTTCTCCTCTGTAAAGCGATTCTTGTCCGCCCATACCTAAATGATCGTAATGCGCACCAATCACAACCGTGTTTTCAGCTTTATTATCTATGAACCCAATAATATTATGTCCACTGACTTCCTCTTTGTGAAGTTTTGTCGTCATACTTACATTACAACTTCCATTCTTTAATTGCGTTGCCATTGCACCTTTCACAAACGCAACGGGAATGCTACTCACGGTAATGCGTTTACTAAAATCAATTTCAGGATCTTGTTCAGCTGTACTGCTGTTGATGAAAATAACTCCCATTGCTCCGAATTTAATCGCATTGTTAATTCGCGTACGGATATCTGCGTCATCGCTATACTTACTATGCGGACCAGCGTGATCAGGAGTTCCATATTCCATTACCAGAATAAATGGTAAGCGGTCGGTAGCTTGTAGCTCTGCATAATCATTAAAATTATTTTTGGTAGAAATAATTCCGTAGTTCATATACTTGGTTTTACCACTGATGCTTGTATCATTCGAATAAGGAAGCAAGAAAAAATCATCATTTGCTTTCGCTGCTTGATTGTTTATTGTCATAGCACAAGAAGCATCCATGCTCACCGACTTTACAAACTTGAATTCCTGTAAGTAGCCGTTCGTACCTTTTTCTTTCAAGCCAATTTCTTTGAATTGTTTACTGATGTAAGTATAAGCTAACACTTCACCCTTAGTACCAGGCTCTCGTCCGCCAAACTCATCCGACGCAAGCGTAGAAATGTGCTTTTTCAGATTAGGAATTACTTTCGCATCGTTCAGCTGTGCATACCCGTTAGTAATGGTAATTGTTGCAACAGCAATCAGTAATAAAATTCTTTTTTTCATAAAATTCAGTTTAAACAAAAAGACCGGAATTAACCGGCCTTTCTTATTACGACATCCAACTCTTCACATCGTCTAAAGAAGGAAGAGATGATTCAATTTTTAATTTCTTTCGCATTCCGCCTAAATCGTTAAACAACTTATTAGGGTTCATTGTTTTTAATTGCTGACTGGTTGTGATGCCCATCTTCATCAACACTTCGTCCCAAGGAGAAGGAACACCATCTAATACTGCCTCTTCTTTCACAACGCCTGCACCTGTTAATTCAGGGCGCATCTGAGGGAAGAATAATACATCTTGAATAGAAGGAGAGTTCGTCATAATCATCGATAGACGATCAATACCAATTCCTAATCCTGAGGTAGGAGGCATCCCGAATTCAATTGCACGAAGGAAATCTTCATCTAGCATCATCGCTTCTTCGTCGCCACGCTTACCAAGCTCTAATTGCTCTTCAAAACGCTTACGTTGATCGATAGGGTCATTTAACTCAGAGTACGCATTACAAATTTCTTTACCGTTACAAATTGCTTCAAAGCGTTCTACTAAACCTTCTTTGCTACGGTGCTTCTTCGCCAGCGGACTCATCTCAACAGGATAATCTGTAATGAATGTGGGCTGTATTAATTTCGGCTCACAAAATTCTCCGAAGATCTCATCAATAATTTTTCCTCTACCTAGTGATGCATCAACTTCAACACCTAACTTCTTCGCTGCTTCACGCATCTCTGCTTCATTCATTTCAGAAATATCTACTCCTGTAAAATGTTGAATCGCTTCATACATTGTAAAACGTTTCCAAGGACGAGCGAAGTTAATCATGTGCTCACCAACCTGTACTTCTGTTTTACCGTGTAAGTCTAAAGCAATTTTCTCTACCATTGCTTCTACAGTTTCCATCATCCAGTTATAATCTTTGTACGCAACATACAATTCCATTTGCGTAAACTCTGGATTATGAAAACGCGACATTCCTTCGTTGCGGAAATCTTTTGCAAATTCAAATACACCATCGTAACCACCAACAATCAAACGCTTCAAGTAAAGCTCATTCGCAATACGTAAGTAAAGCGTCATGTCGAGTGTATTATGATGTGTTTTAAACGGACGAGCAGCAGCACCACCATATAACGGTTGAAGAATAGGCGTTTCTACTTCTAAATATCCTTTCTCATTCAAGAATGAACGCATGCTGTTTACTAGCTTCGAACGCTTCACAAATGTTTCGCGTACATGTGGGTTCACAATTAAATCCACATAACGCTGACGATAACGTTGCTCAGGATCACTGAATGCATCGAACACTTCTCCGTCTTTTTCTTTCACCGTTGGCAAAGGATGCAACGACTTAGAAAGAATCGTAAATTCAGAAACGTGAATAGAAAGTTCTCCCATTTGCGTGCGGAAAGCGTATCCCTTTGCACCTATGATATCACCCGTATCAATTAATTTTTTGAAAACAGTATTGTATAACGTCTTGTCTTCACCCGGACAAATTTCATCACGTTTAAAGTAAAGTTGAATTCTTCCTTGCGCATCTTGCAATTCAGCAAACGAAGCATTACCCATAATGCGGCGCGACATAATACGGCCAGCAACTACAACTTCTTTAAACGCATCCGGATTAGCATCAAAGCCTGCATGAATTTGTTCTGAATAACAATTCACAGGATATAATGCAGCAGGGTAAGGATTAATACCCATGCTTAATAATTCTTCGAGACTCTTACGACGAAAAATCTCTTGTTCTGATAAATGTTGCGACATATTTCTTTTCCTTCACAAAGTAGTTTGCAAAGGTAAGAGATTTACCCTATTTTCTAGAATGCCGATAAAGTAATAACCGTAAATTTTCTGTTATACTTCTTTACGAAGTCGTGCTACCGGAATATTCAGTTGTTCACGGTATTTTGCCACTGTACGGCGAGCAATGTTATAGCCTTTGCTATTTAGTAACTCAGCCAGTTTTTCGTCTGGTAAAGGCTTGCGTTTATCCTCTCCACCAATGGCATCTTCCAGAATTTTTTTAATCTCACGACTCGATGCTTCTTCGCCGGAATCAGTTTGTAATCCTTCAGAGAAAAAATATTTCAGCAAAAAAGTACCATACGGTGTTTCCACATATTTACTATTTGCTACTCTCGATACCGTTGAAATATCCATCTGTACCATCTCTGCAATATCCTTTAAAATCATGGGCTTCAACTGACGCTCATCACCACTCAAAAAATAATCTTTCTGATGCTCCATGATAGCTTGCATGGTAGTGTATAATGTAATTTGTCGCTGACGAATAGCATCAATAAACCAACGTGCAGAATCAATCTTCGATTTAATAAATACAATAGCTTCTTTGTTTACACTTTTCTTATCACGCGAATATGCTTGCAACATCTCTTGAAAATGGCGACTCACTTTTAAATCGGGTTCATTGCGCGAATTGAGTGAAAGCTCCATCTCGCCGTTATTCACCATCAAAATAAAATCAGGAATAATTTGTTGAGAGCTGCGTGTCTCCTCTGCTGAACCACCACCTGGACGAGGATTTAAAGCAACAATATCATGAATTGCTTCTTTCAGTTGCTCGTCGGTGAGCTCTAGATTTTTCTGAATTTTCTCGTAATGCTTTTTGCTGAACTCATCGAAATAATCATGAATAATGCGATAGGCAATTTCATGCGGATGATTTTCTTTTTTCTTACGATCTAACTGTAATAACAAACACTCACGTAAATCGCGTGCGGCAATACCAGCAGGATCTAATGTCTGAATTACTTTTAACGTTTCTTCTAACTCTTCACGTGTAGTTTGAATATTTTGCGAGAACGATAAATCATCTACAATCGAATTCAAATCACGACGTAAATAACCATCGTCATCTAAACTACCAATTAAATGTTGCGCAATTATGTAATGATGATTATCGAGTGGTAATAAGCCTAAAGAAGAAAGTAAAATATCCTGAAAAGAAACACTTACTGTAATAGGAGTTTCTCTTTTTTCATCGTCGGGAGAAGAATTGTTTGCATTGGTTTTGTAATACGGAATATCATCATCGTCGATGTAATCTTCAATATCAACATCCTCATCTTTATCAATCAAATCTTCTTCTTTCTCATCTTCAAAATCATCTTTTTCCTCTTGCTCCTCTTCGGTTGTTTCCTCCTCTTCGGAATTATCTAATTCAAGTTCTTCCTCGGCTCCTTCCTCTAAGGCAGGATTAATTTCTAATTCTTCTTTAATGCGTTGCTCCATCGATGCAGCAGGCACCTGCAACAATTTCATCAACTGAATTTGCTGAGGCGATAACTTCTGTAGAAGTTTCTGATGGAGTCCTAATTTTTGCATAGAAGAGAATACAAATATAGTCGAATAGGGAAGCGAATAAAAGGGTTTTTGTAATGTACGGGATAAAAAATAGGTGCGGGTTTAAACAGGTTCTGGTTAAAACAGGTGTGGGTTTAAACCCACACCTGTTTGTTGATCATCAATTTTATTTGTCCCGCAATAAAAAACAGGGTGGGGTTTATATAGGTGCGGGTTTAAACCCGCACCTATTTGTCGATCATCAATTTTTATTTATCTCATACGCAATAAAAAAACAGGTGTGGGTTTAAACCCGCACCTGTTTTTATCGAATTAAATAATTAGCACATTAACCCATTAACTCATTATCTCATTAGAATTCCGCATTCTTCGGTGTCCTCGGGAAAGGAATCACATCGCGGATATTGCTCATGCCTGTTACGAATAAAACTAAACGCTCGAAACCTAATCCGAAGCCAGCATGCGGACAAGCACCGAACTTACGAGTATCTAAATACCACCATAATTCGTGCTCGGGAATATTCATCTCCGCCATACGCGTTGTTAACTTCGAATAATCTTCTTCACGCTGCGAACCACCAATGATTTCTCCAATCCATGGGAATAAAACATCCATCGCTCTTACCGTTTTACCATCGTCGTTTTGCTTCATGTAAAACGCTTTGATATGCTTAGGATAATCGGTTAAAATTACAGGACCGCCAAAGTGAGACACTAAAAAGTTCTCATGCTCTTTTTGTAAATCAGTTCCCCATTCTGTTTTAAATTCAAACTGGTTGTTATGCGGAATTAATACATCAATTGCCTCTGTATAACTCATACGCTTGAATGGTTTTTCTACCACCGATTGTAAACGAGCTAGCAATTCTTTGTCGTACATGTTATTCAAAAACTCCACATCATCCTTGCAGTTATCCAAGGCATATTGAATTAAATACTTCAACATGTCCTCTGCTAAATCCATGTTATCATGAATATCATAAAAAGCCATCTCTGGTTCTATCATCCAGAACTCTGCTAAGTGACGAGGGGTGTTTGAGTTCTCTGCACGGAAGGTAGGACCAAACGTGTAAATTTTTCCAAGCGCCATCGCACCTAACTCACCTTCTAGCTGACCAGATACGGTAAGGTTTGTTTCCTTTCCGAAGAAATCTTGTGTATAATCAATCTTTCCTTCTTCGTTACGAGGAGGATTCTCTGCATTCAATACCGACACACGAAACATCTCACCTGCACCTTCTGCATCCGAACCTGTGATGATAGGCGTATGCAAATAGAAAAATCCGCGATCGTTAAAATATTTGTTGATTGCGTAAGCCATATTATGACGGATACGCAATACCGCTCCGAACGTATTTGTCCTCGGACGTAAATGCGCAATCTCACGAAGGAACTCTAAAGTATGACCTTTCTTTTGTAAAGGATACGTCTCTGCATCTGCCTCTCCATAAACCGATAATTCCGTCACCTGCATCTCTGTTGCTTGTCCGGAACCTTGCGAAGCCACAATATTTCCAGCGGCACGAATACAAGCTCCTGTGCTGATACGCTTTAATAACTCTTCGCCCATCTGATTTGGGTCTATAACCAACTGTAAATTATGAATCGTGCTGCCATCATTCAGCGCCACGAAAGCCACATTCTTATTTCCTCTCTTAGTGCGCACCCAGCCTTTCGCAATAGCGTGTTTGCCTATCGATGCTGCATTTAATAATTCCTTTACCAGTGTATGTTCCATAATTCAAATAACAGTCAATTAAACTGCGGTGCAAAGAAACTGCTTTTCCCTCACAAATTCAACCTTTCAGGGCTTTTAGGGGGCTTCAAAAAACAATCTGACTAAAAAATTGTTAATTTTACGACGACGAATACAAAACGCAGGACATGTCCGTTCATACATCTGTTTTGTATTATCAACTATCTGCTATGCCTAAAGAAATTCAAGCCGGACCCCTTTTGTCTACTATTCAGACCCCTCACGATTTACGTAAGTTAAAAAAACCGCAATTAGAACAGGTTTGTAAAGAGCTTCGCGAATACATTATCGATGTAGTATCTGTCAATGGTGGGCACTTTGGAGCGAGCTTAGGAGTAGTGGAGTTAACCGTTGCTTTGCATTATGTGATGAACACGCCCGACGATCAGTTAATCTGGGATGTGGGACATCAGGCTTACGGACATAAAATTTTAACAGGTCGCAGAAATGTATTTCATACCAACCGAATTTATCAAGGCATCAGTGGTTTTCCTAAGCGTTCCGAAAGTGAATACGATACGTTTGGGGTAGGTCACTCATCAACATCAATTTCTGCTGCATTAGGTATGTCGGTTGCTTCGCGATTGAAAGGCGACAAAAAACGTCAACACGTAGCCGTTATAGGTGATGGAGCAATGACAGCAGGGATGGCTTTCGAAGCATTGAACCACGCTGGTATTGAAGATTCAAATGTGTTGGTAGTACTGAATGATAATTGCATGAGCATCGACCCTAACGTTGGTGCTTTAAAAGAATATTTAACTGACATTACAACGTCTGAAACTTATAACAAAGTAAAAGACGAGGTATGGAAGATGTTAGGCGCCATCAGTAAATTTGGACCTAACGCTCAGGCAGTAGCGCAAAAGGTAGAGAACGCTATGAAGAGCGCTTTGTTGAAGCAAAGCAATCTGTTTGAATCGTTGAAGTTCCGTTATTTTGGTCCTATTGACGGACATGATGTGGACCACTTGGCGAAAGTGTTAAATGATTTAAAGAAAATTCCTGGTCCGAAAATTTTACACTGTGTAACGGTGAAGGGTAAGGGCTATGAATTAGCAGAGAAAGATCAGACCAAATGGCATGCACCAGGTTTGTTCGATAAAATTACAGGAGAGATTTTTAAACCGGCGGATAATGGTCCTAAGCCACCACGTTACCAAGATGTATTCGGACATACCATTGTGGAGTTAGCTGAGATGAATAATAAAATTGTTGGTGTTACACCAGCAATGCCTTCGGGATGTTCGTTAAACATCATGATGAAAGCAATTCCAGATCGTGCGTTTGATGTAGGTATTGCAGAGCAGCATGCAGTTACGTTCTCTGCGGGTATGGCTACGCAAGGAATGATTCCGTATTGCAATATCTATTCATCGTTTATGCAGCGCGCTTACGATCAGGTGGTGCACGATGTAGCCTTACAAAAACTAAACGTTGTTTTCTGTTTAGATCGTGGAGGATTAGCAGGTGCTGATGGACCTACTCACCATGGAAATTTCGATTATGCCTTTTTCCGTTGCATACCAAATATGATTGTATCGGCTCCTATGAACGAGCAGGAGTTACGTAACTTGATGTACACAGCTCAGCATCCGAACATGGGTCCGTTTAGCATACGTTATCCGAGAGGTAATGGTGTTATGGTTGACTGGCGCAAGCCTTTTGAAGCCATTCCTGTTGGAAAGGGCCGTAAGTTAAGAGGGGGCGAAGGCGTTGCGATATTAACTATTGGACATCCAGGGAATTTTGCAGTAGAAGCTTGTGATCAGTTAGCGCAAGAGGGATTATATCCTGCGCATTACGATTTACGTTTTGTGAAGCCGTTAGATGAAGCTTTGTTGCACGAAGTCTTTAACGAATACAAGAAAGTAATTACCGTAGAAGACGGTTGCTTACAAGGAGGCTTTGGAAGCGCGGTAGCGGAGTTTATGCTCGACCACGGCTATTCATCGCAGTTAGTGCGTTTAGGCATCCCAGACCGCTTTATAGAGCACGGCGAACAAAAAGAACTATACGACGAATGCCACTTCGACACCAACGCCATCAAGCAAACGGTAAGAGGGTTGATGGAGAAGAGTACAGCAAGTATTAAAAGTTAAAAACGGCGCCCTTGCTTAGTTAGATAATTTATTAACGAAAGTTTCAAAGAAACTTGAGTGTTCTGACATAAGTATCCAAAGAATTAAAAACTTTTTCAAAAATGATAAATTCAAAGGTAAGGCTATGGCAAAACTCATTATTAAAAGCACCTATCGTACGCTCATGACTCGTGGTATGAAGGCCTGTATTGATTTTAGTACGGAAAAAGAGACGAGGTAGTAGTTGAAGAAACAGATTTAGGATGGAGCACGAATTAGAGAAATTTTGTAGATTGTTTAAGAAATTGAAACGTGCCTCGAGCAATGGAGGTGCGCCACACAAACCAATTTTGTTATTGGCGGTTTTAGAAGGTGTTCGAAGAGGAGAAATTACATCAAATCGAATTTACATTACGCCAGAATTAATTCTATGTTTTAGGGAAATATGGTCAAAACTTGTATTGACGCAACACAATCTTAATTTTGCTTTACCTTTTTTTCATATGCGAACAGAACCATTTTGGAAACTAGTTTGTAAGCCAAATATGGAAATTGCTGTTACTTCTTCTAATAGTATTAAAAGTTTTAAGACTTTAAATGAAGCTTTGGCATATGCAGAAATAGATTTGAAGTTGTTTTTATTACTGGTCGATCCGGTTACCAATGGAGTTTTAAATATTACTTTGTTAAAAGAATATTTTTCAAAACAAGATAATTTAACAGTCGATTATTCTTTATTTAAAAATATCGAATCGGAAATTTTAAATGAGGAGCAAAGTGAATATGCTCTTCGTATTAAGCAACTCGAACAAACTTTAACGAAAGAAGAAGTTGAAGAAGAATTTTTTGTTCGTGGGAGCTTATTTAAAAGAGAGGTACCTAAAATTTATAATTATACTTGTGCTATTACGGGTATGCAAGTCATTTCCAATTCAAATGCGCAAATGGTAGATGCATGTCATATTGTGCCATTTTCAATTTCAAAAGATGATACAATAGGAAATGGAATATCATTAAGTCCCACAATGCATAGGGCATTTGATCGTGGATTAATCACAATAAATGAAAATTATGTTGTTAGGGTTTCTCCAATAATAAAAGAAGATCATAATCCATACTCATTGAAAAAATTAGAAGGCAAAAAAATTAATCTTCCTGAGAATAATAAGTATTATCCATTAATAGAAAATCTGATTTGGCATCGGAAAGAAAGGTGGTTGGTTTGATGGTAAAATCACCAATCATCTTTGTTGTCTATTCTATTTTTTGGGTTTGTAATATATGCTTGTAAAGAACTAATAATATTTGGCATTTCCGATTTTATTCTTTTTTGCGTGTCTGCATTTACTTTTTCACGATAGCCTTTGTTGAAAACAATGCTATTGCCAATATAGTTTTCTCCCTCATTTATTAAACCTATACTTCCATTTTGACCATACTCATTGGTAGAGCCTTCATGAATAAAGTCGTAAAATTCATATTTATAGCGTCCGTTTTTAAAGCTTAACTTGATTGTATAATTTATATAGCCAGTAGCAGGGACACTTGCAGAATAAAATGTTGGAGTATATTTTATAACTGCTTTGCCTAAAATTATTCCGGCGTTTTCATCTTCCATTTGGATTACATTTTTTCCGCTCCTATAAGTATCATTTAACCATAGTTTTCCAACTTTAAATAAACTAGATTTTGATAGAGCACTATCAACTTGAACAACTTCTTCAAATTTTATTTCTTGAGCAAAGGCTAAATTATAGTTAACTAAAAGTAGCAAAATTAAAAAACAGGTTTTCATAGGGTATTGTTTCTATAATAATTGAATTTTTAATCTAATCTATTTTTGATGAATAAACTCATTTATTTTTTCTCCAAAAATATTTCTTTTGATATTTGAATATTAAACCCGCCTTTAATTCGTTTGATTGTGTAGTAAGCTCATATCGTACATCTAATTTAAGTCTGCCAGCTAATTTCATTTCTGCACCTATTATACCACCAAAACCAACGCCATCCTTTGAATTTATAGACGGCCCAATATAATATCTTAATCCCTCTTTGGTTTTGTTATAAAAAATATGATGTATAAAATTTAAATGCAGGCCAACTTGATTAAACAGGCGCTGGTCATAATATCCAAAGTAAGGGTCATTATAAGTGTAATTGTAATTGAAATAACTTGCACCGTACTCTAATGCACAATTTTTAAATGTTTTTCTAAGCCCAAATGTAAAACCAGTTCCAGTTTTTGTTTTATAATTATTATAGTAGTTACGATTATACTTTTGATTATTAAATGGCCTGTAAAAGGATATGGCCGGATAAAAGTATACATCATTCGATAAAATAATAGCACTAGATGCAATCATTATTATACCCAAATATACATAAGCCTCTCCTGCACCACCACCACCACCACCTCCTCCTGCACCACCACCAGTATATGGATTATCATCTCCGCAATTTCCGACCACATTTGACCAACATCTACAACATGGCTTTCTACCATAAGAGCTTCTTGCTGAATATTCATCTGTATAATTGATCTGGCCTTTGCAATTACTTAAACCTGGGCAGTTTGGTATACTATGGTAGGCATAAGCATATGGACCAGTACATATATAAACAGTTTGAGCTTTTGCTGCTATTTCATTGCTGTCTGAAATAGTGTAATGAGCGTAGTAATCAATTTCGCCAATTAAGGGTTTGTATTCTGAATAACTAGACCTGCTTAGTAGGACTAAAAACAGGAATGCGATATACTTAATTATTTTTTTCATTAAATATCTATTTGATTATATTAAAACAAATTTAAATATTTAGGTAATGTAATGCAATAATAATTTAAATTAATATTCAATTAATACTAAATGAAAATAATCTTGAAGCAATTGCATCTTTCGATTTATATTTTGTTAAATCTCCTAAGTTGTCCCAGCCTAATCCCATAATTCCTTTGTTATAGAACTCCTCCCACATATCAGCTTGTTCACCTGGTGCATACACCCAATAATTGATTGATGATTTCTCGTTTGCCATATCTAATAATAATTGATATTCCTCTTTTGTTGCGGTGAAATTTGTTCCTTGTAAACCAACATTCATATTTTTTAATTCAGGAACTTTTTCAATTTCTTTTTTTGTAATAGGATTATTAACTAAATTTTTATTGATTTTAATTTTGACTCTTTTTGCTGAAGTGTTTTTACTGTTATCGATATAATATTTATTCTGCTCTTCACTATCAACACTCTCGTAAATATCCGATGTGACTTCTCCTAAAGCATAGCATCCAGGATTATTTCCTGTAAGCCATAAAATAAATCTGTCACCAATTTTGACTTTATCTGCATGTGCTTTAATATTCCATGTAGAAAGTAGATTATCGTTTAATGCTTCAACTACATTATAGATTTTAGGATTACCCTGAAAGATCCAATAATTTGCATTGTTCAACTCATCATTCCATTTCCAAGAATTAAATGATAAATCATAAAAGGTTTGATTGGTTTTTTCTTGTATTTGCTTTAGAATATTTTGATATTCAGAAAAAGTATCGAACTCATAATTAATATTAAGGACTTCTTCTAAATATGGTTTTGATGGTCAATTGATGGGGAAGTATTTTTCTGGTAGTATATTAAAAAGGCAAGCCGTTATTTTGCTTTTGCCAGTTCCATTAATAGTAAGTATATCTTCAAATTCTTCATCAGTAATTGAATCCTTCAATGCACTTTCAAAAAAGTCCCAAAGTCTATTGATTTCATTATTTACTCTCTTAGGTTCAAATGGGAATAAGCAAACTTTCTGTGCATTCACAGATGGAATTCCTAAATCATCATAAGGCATTGACAAATTCAGCTCCTTTGCAATATTCTGTAAAAATTGTAATCTTCTTTCGGGGCCATATTTATAGATAAAGCAGAAGAATGTAAAAGGATCGATTTCATTAAGATCAATACGTTTTCCTCTTTTATTCTGATCATGCAATCCAACAATTCCAACCTTATTTAAAATCTCAATTAAATGCGGCTGATTGTTTCTTTGGGTCCGTAAATAGTCAACAATTTCTTTATGTGTTTTTACCCACGTAAATGTATTCACTTGAATCTAGGTTAAATGATTTATATCTGTTATTCTCCTACTAAAGAAAGATATTTTTCAAATATAAACCTTAAATACTTGCCGTCAAAAACGAGAACAACGTATCTTAATATTTATAAGGAAAATTGACTTTAATTGTCGGGAATTTTTATTTACTACTGATGTGTTTAAAATTAATTAGATAAATTTCTCCACCTCACCAACAATCACCTTCGCAAAAAACTCTTTTTCCAATCCTGCAATCTTTTCGGCTATGCGTTCGGGTGAGTCGGTGGGTTCAACTGATGTACGTGCCTGGAAAATAATTTTCCCTTCATCGTAGTGTTCGTTTACTTCGTGAATGGTAATGCCGGTTTCTGTTTCGCCAGCAGCTGCTACTGCACGATGCACATGCATGCCGTACATTCCTTTTCCTCCAAACTTCGGCAATAAGGCAGGATGTAAATTGAAAACCTTTCCAGGATAAGCTGCAATCCATTCTTTCGGCACTAACTTCAAATAACCTGCTAAGACCAACAAGTCAATGTGATGCTCTTTCAAAAGCGCCACCACCTGATCAGGATGAGTCAATAATTCTTTATTCAGATAAATCGCTTTCACACCATGTTTTTCCGCAACAGCAAAAACACCAGCTTCTTTACGATCGCTTAGTATCAGCTCCACTTTTATCGAAGCATGATTCACCAAATGCGTACACAAGCTATCGGCATTGCTTCCTTTCCCTGATGCAAAAATGGCGATTCGTTTCATGTTGCAAAGCAAAGGATATGTGGAGAGATTGCAAAATTATTTGTCGGTTTATTTTCTCAGGTGTAGGATTAATCCTACACCTGATTGTGGATTATAAATATCATATTTACAACAGGCATGGGTTTAAACCCGTGCCTGTTAATGTTGTGCTGTATTCATCGGATTACAATGAAAAATTTGAAAATTGAATGATATTATTTATTAGGTGTAAGATTATCCTACACCTGATTGATGATTAACCCTAATCAAATATCGACCTCTCCCAACCTCTCCAAAGGAGAGGGGTAATAAATTTAAAGTCCCTCCTTTGTAGCGATACTTCGCTAGGATTTAGGGAGGTCATTCTAGGAAATATTATTTAATCCTACACCCGACTACAGATTATAAAATATCATATGTACAACAGGCATGGGTTTAAATGGGGTGTTTGTTCGCCCAGGCTCCGGTCCCTGAGGCTCTCGAAGGGCGAAGCCAAATGGCCCGAATAATAAACCTTAGTAATAACGGCCCTTCGAGAGCCTCAGGGACCGTTATTTTTTATAATTCGCTGATATCTCCCCTCTACCACCAACACTCTTCATATTACCTGCTGGCATCATCAACATGCTGATAATCGTAATTAATCCTACAATTAATACCAGTGCTTTGCTAAGCGGACTTAATCGGTCGTTGTGTTTGCGTTTTGTTTTTTTCATCGTATACGGGGGCCGTTAGAATTGTTCGACTTAATAGTTATTGGCTTTAATGCCGGAATTTTAAAGATGAACCTCCGAATGAAATTCAACGATTGCTGAACTTTATAATTTCGGAAGTAACGATCGCTTTTGCGAGATGGATAGCCTGAGTTGTACATAATGTTGTTGTTAGTTTCTACAATTTACAAAAGTGGTGTATGCATGCTATAAGTCTTGGATAAAGCGCTTAGATAATCGGGTGAAAGCACAGGATTACGAGGGGAAAGGGCACGTTATAACGAAATAATCAAAAAAATTTGGGTCTTATATAGTTTTTTTCAATAATTTAGATTCTTATTAAAACAAAACCTATGATTAAGTCATTGAAAAATGAAAAATGGAAAGCTATTAAATTAGATAGTGGCGACTTCCGTTTCAAGTATGCTGTTTCCGACCGTGGTCGTTTAGCAAGTTTTAAAACTAATGTAATGGAAGGAACACTTCTGCGTGGTACGCTGATGGGTGGATATCCTACATTGAAGTTAAAACCAGCAGGTGAAAACCTTACGTTGTTTCTTCATCGCTTAGTAGCAGAAGCTTTTATTGCTAATAGAAGCAGCAAAAAGGTTTATGTTATTCACTTAAACTATAACAAAGAAGATAATTCAGTAAAGAATCTTCGCTGGGCTACCAAAGAAGAAATGGAAGCACATCAGCAAAAGAGTCCTGCTGTATTAGCTTACCGTTCTATCAACCGTAAGAAAGGTCATAAGTTAACGGAAGGTGTTGTTCGTAAGATCAAAGAAATGATCAACAGCAAAAACCGTAAGAAAACAATGCGTGAAATCGCGGAGCATTTTGAAATCAGTGAAATGCAGTTATACCGTATTAAAAGCGGAGAAAACTGGGGTCACGTTAAATAAGCTTCAGCATAGCAATAAAGAAAAGGTCGCCAAAAGGTGGCCTTTTTTTATGGGAATTATATTGCGGCAGTCAAAAAGGAATCGTAGCTTTGAAACAGCATCGGGGCTTCGGCCTAATCCATTCCCATTCTATTTGGATTGATGTGAAGGGCCTCAAAAGGGCCCTTTTTGCTTTTTTTCGATGCAATTAAGCCTATTTGTGATAAACTTTTTTGAAAAAAAATAGTTTGCTATGTTTTGGTTTTCAGCAGTTTGGCTATTAATCATAGGGTATTGTTGAAGGTATTCGTGCAATTCCTTCAATATATTTTGAAGTTTAAAGTCCTTTTTTTTTACTTTTGCCCCCTATCTTAACCAAATAACCCACTACAATGTCAGACATTGCAGCACGCGTAAAAGCGATTATCGTTGACAAATTAGGAGTTGACGAAAACGAAGTAACCAATGAAGCTAGTTTTACTAACGATCTTGGTGCAGATTCACTGGATACAGTTGAATTAATCATGGAATTCGAAAAAGAATTCAGCATTTCAATCCCAGACGACCAAGCAGAGAAAATTGCGACTGTAGGTCAGGCGGTTGATTACATTACAGCTAACGCAAAGTAATTAATCAGTTTAGTTCGCGCAATGGAGCTTAAACGAGTAGTTATAACAGGATTAGGTGCTATTACACCATTAGGTAATAACGTTGCCGATTATTGGCAAGGTTTGCTCGATGGTAAGAGTGGTGCAGCTCCTATAACCTTGTTTGATGCATCCAAATTTAAGACGCAATTTGCTTGTGAGGTCAAAGATTTTGATCCAGGTAAATATCTAGACCGAAAAGAAGCCCGGAAACTTGATCGTTTCTCTCAATTGGCAATCGCTAGTTCAGAGGAAGCTGTTCAGGATGCCGGGCTTTTAAATGCCGGCCTTGATCCCGATCGCATAGGCGTTATCTGGGGTTCTGGTATTGGCGGCTTGCGTACGTTTTTAGATGAAGTTTCAAACTTCGCAAAGGGAGATGGTACTCCACGTTTTAATCCTTTCTTTATTCCGAAAATGATTGCAGATATCGCCTCAGGCCATATCTCGATGCGTTATGGATTCAGAGGACCAAACTACACCACCGTTTCTGCTTGCGCTTCTTCTACAAACGCACTGATTGATGCATTTAATACAATTCGTTTAGGTCAAGCGGATGTTATCCTTTCAGGTGGTAGTGAGGCAGCAGTGAATGAAGCCGGTATCGGTGGATTCAATGCGATGCACGCTTTATCAGAAAGAAATGACTCGCCTGAAACTGCTTCTCGTCCGTTCGATGTAGATCGTGATGGATTCGTTTTAGGAGAAGGCTCAGCTTGTTTGATTCTTGAAGAGTATGAACATGCTATTAAGCGTGGAGCTAAAATTTATGCGGAAGTTGCTGGCGGTGGACTAAGTGCAGATGCTTACCATTTAACTGCTACTCATCCAGAAGGATTAGGAGCATTCAATGTAATGCGTAACGCGCTTAAAGATGCGCAAATGCAGCCTTCGGATATTGATTACATCAATGTGCATGGAACGTCAACACCAGTTGGTGATCCGAGTGAAGCAAAAGCAATTTTAAAATTGTTTGGCGACAGTGCATACGATTTAAATATCAGCTCTACTAAATCGATGACTGGCCACTTGTTGGGTGCTGCTGGCGCTATCGAATCAGTTGCAACAGTCCTTTCTGTTGTGAATGATGTTATTCCTCCAACAATTAATCACTTCACCGACGATCCTGCTTTTGATCCGAAGTTGAATTTCACTTTTAATAAACTTCAACATCGTACAGTTCGCGCTGCATTATGTAACACCTTCGGTTTCGGTGGACATAACGCTTCTATCATCATTAAAAAATACAAGGCGTAGTTTTACGTTTGTTTCTCCAGTTATTTAAGAAAAAATTAATTCACCATAGGGTGGTTTTTGTATTATGTTATCGATGGAATTATATTTCATTCAATATAGCTATTCAGCGATTCTGTTAATGAAGGTGCGGTGGTTGATCCCGAAGCCTCGGGACTCGAAACCAACTGCCCTTCTATTGACTGCACTTAAAGCTTCGCCCTTCGAGGGCCTCAGGGACCGAAGCGACCATGTCTTCATCAGCTCATTTTCAAATTAGCAAATTGGCAAATCATCAAATTAACCATCATTTTTTTATTCCGACTATTAATTTTATTTTTGATAATGATTATAAAAGCAACATCAGCAGTAAAAACTTTTTTCAAGATTCATTTTGGATTGATGGTAAATAGAAAAAAGTTAAAGTAATTTCCCTTCTAATTCATGTTGCTAAATTCCTTATTCAAGTTAGTATTTTCATCCGATAAACAAGAGAAAGATCTTATTCGTTCGCTGCGTAATCTACTCGGATTTTATCCCAATAATATTTCCGTTTATCAGTTGGCATTTAGTCATCGTTCTATCTCTCGTGAAACAGATAATGGTGTTCCCCTTAGTAACGAACGTCTGGAATATCTCGGTGATGCTGTTCTCGGAGCAGTCGTAGCGGATATGCTTTTTAAAAAATTTCCATATCGCGATGAAGGCTTTCTAACGGAGATGCGTAGCCGTATTGTGAGTCGTGAGAATTTGAAAAACCTGGCTGTTAAAATTGGTGTTGATGAATTGCTGCAAAAAGAAGCAGCAATAGGTACATATCGTTCCATGTATGGCGATGCTTTTGAAGCACTCATTGGTGCAATTTACCTCGATAAAGGCTATGCGAAAACGCAAAATTTTATTCTTGAGCGCATCATTCGCATTCATGTCGACTTACACGAAATAGAACAAACAGAAAAGAATTTTAAAAGCTTAATTCTGAATTGGGGTCAGCGAGAGAAGCATTCAATTGTTTTCGAAACGGTAGAGGAAGAACAAAAAGATCGTTTGATAAAAGTTCGGTTATTAGTCGATGATAAAGAAATCGCAGTGGGTGTCGACTTTGTAAAAAAGAAAGCAGAGCAAATCGCTGCGCAAGCCGCTTGTACAACATTAGGTCTACTATAATTTATTTCACCTGCATTTTTTCATTGCAAAAGATTTAGTAATATTACCCTTCAAACCTTAAACAAATTTAGAATGGAACGTTTTACCGGACTCATTGGGATGATTGTGATATTGGGTATCGCCTACCTCTTATCGAATAACCGAAAAGCAATTAATCTCCGTTTGGTGTTTAGTGGTATCGCATTACAAATTGTAATTGCAGTACTCGTATTAAAAATCCCTCCTGTAACTGCGTTCTTTCAGCAGCTGGGCCACGGAATGGAAAAGATTGAACAGTTCGCTCGTAAAGGTGCTGAGTTCGTATACGGTGGTGTTGCAGTGCAACAATTTAATGGAACCGTTGCGTCGTTCATGAGTGGAGGATTCGTATTTGCTTTCAACATTACTGCAACAATTATTTTAGTTTGTGTGCTAGTAGCTATTTTGTATCACATTGGATTTATGCAACGCGTTGTAGCCATCGTAGCGAAAGCAATGAATTTTATTATGCGCGTGAGTGGAGCAGAAGCATTGAGTAATGTAGCAAGTGCATTCGTAGGTCAGATTGAAGCGCAAGTAATGATTCGTCCGTATTTGAAAAACATGACCAAGAGTGAATTACTTGCAAGTATGGCTGGAAGTATGGCTTGTATTGCAGGTGGAATATTAGTAGTGTATGTGAATATGGGTGCGCAAGCAGGATTAGATCTTGCACCGAAATTAATTGCTGCGAGTTTAATGGCTGCTCCAGGGGCATTGGTGATCTCAAAAATTTTATATCCTGAAACAGAGCAAAGCCAAACAATGGGCGAAGTGAAGTTAGAAGTGAAAAGTAATTATGTAAATATCATTGATGCAATTTCTCACGGCGCAAGTGATGGTTTTAAAATCTCGATGAACGTAATTGCTATGTTAATCGGATTTATCGCTTTAATTGCAATGGTTGATTGGATGCTGGTTCACGTTGGACATTGGTTTAGTCCTGATTTAAATTTAAGTCTGAACTGGATCTTCGGAAAAGTATTTTATCCTTTAGCATGGACAATGGGCGTACCTCAACAAGATGTACAAAACGTAGCAACCTTACTTGGACAAAAATTAACCGTGAACGAATTTGTAGCGTTCCAGAATTTATCGACGAAAGCAGTTCCTATTTTGACAGAGAAAGGATTATTGATTGTATCAATTGCTATCTGCGGATTCGCGAATTTTGCGAGTGTAGGAATGCAGATTGGCGGAATTGGAGAGTTAGCACCAGAAAGAAGAAATGAATTAGCAAAGCTCGGATTAAAAGCGCTGTTAGCTGGAACATTAGCTTCTTATTTATCAGCTACTATTGCAGGAATTCTAGTTTAATAAGTAATACAGAGTGGGGTAAAGGAGCGTAACAAACGCTCCTTTTTTTTATTGTTTGATAAAGCGAATGACTTGTCTGCTTGATTCAGAATTTATTGTTAAAAAGTAAATCCCATTGTTTAAACCTGAAACATCAATTGAATTACTATTAATGAAATTCAAAATTATTTTATCATCAAGTCCACTAACGGTACCGCTGTAACGTAATTGATTTGCAGATTGAATAAATAAAATATCATTCGCAGGATTAGGATAAAGCATAATTGAGTTGATCTCACTATTTTCAGTAATTCCGGTAGATGCACACATAGCATCATTCAATTTTCTCCAGATAGAATCAAGTAATGCGATAGAAACCTCTCCTGTATTCGGATTGTTTCCCATACGTACCATCACCAATCCTTTACTCTTCGCAACACTCACTAATTGTCCGTTTTTACCAATACCAGAAAACATATCGCTTGGTGCATTCGGACAAATACTTCCAGGAAAAACAGTTTGTAAGGTAGGAACCATGAATGAACTCTTTCCATTTAACCACCACAAATAACCATACGATTGATTTAAATTCTGAGAAGTATTTACCATTTGATGTCGGTAGGTAGTATCATTCATCAACGGAGTTGTATTCCATACAAAATCATTCTGTGCTAATAAACCAAATCTTGCCATACTACGTGGCGTACTCGCAAATACATTATCATAACCGCTCGTAAACCAAAATCCATCCATACCTGTTGGCGACTTCAATTTTGCCTGCGAGTAATTATTGATGGATAAATTAGTGGCATTCACAATCACATCTTCCAATAAAGTATAAGGAGCATTGTGATAGGCCCAGCGACTTCCTGCATCTGCTTGATAAACTAAGCATGAATCAATTGTACAATGATTATCTGGAACGCCATCGTCTAATCCGCTTGTCATCATTAATTGATTTTTAATTTTGATGAGTGCTTCTTTTTGTGGAGGACAATTTGTCCAGCCAACACCTAAATAGTTGGAAGTTGTATCGTTAATTGATAGATAATTTTCTTCTTGTGCTTTACCCACTAAAAATGAAGTAAGTGTTTTTCCTGCAGAAGCCCAATACCACAAACTATCCTTCGTAAAAGTTCCGAAGTATTTTTCTAAAACAATCTTTCCATCTTTTAAAACAATAAATCCTTTTGTATCCTGATTGCTGAGATAGGAATACAAAGAATCAATTTTATCAGGGCACCAGTTTAATGCAAGAGGAGAAATAGTATCCCAAGGCAAATTATTATTTGTTGGTGGAAAATATAACGGCTGTGAATAGCTGTTTACAAATCCAATGGTGAATAATAAAATAACTAAAACTAATTTTTTCATTTGTATTTCGAATTTAAGAATAATAATCGATTAAATTATTTACTAAAATCATTCTTCGGTATTTTTACTTTTCATTAAAATGCTGTAAGCTCCTTTTGTTACAAATTGTTTCGCTTCCGGATTAAAATTATTCATGAAGATAATTTGTGTACTACCATTCTCGCTATTACCAGTTTCAACTTCTGTCATCTCAAATTTATTTTTACCATTTTCGTAAAAAACATAATGCTTGCCTTCAAACGTTACAATACTCTCATCCGAAATCACATAATCATTTTTACTAGCAACTTCTATTTCGGCATTCATGTACATCCCCGGAATTAATAGCTTGTCGTACTGATCAAAATGACAATGAATTTCAACACTTCTGTTTTCGGAGATATCTTTTCCAATTAAAATAATTTCACACGGATATTTTTTATCAGGTTGCGTATTGGTGTAAGCTAAAAGTTTTTGTCCTATTTGTAAATCATCTATGTCTTTTTCAAATATATCCAGCGCTAAATGTATATCCTCAGGATTTACTAATTCAAAAAGCACATCTGTCGGATTCGCATATTTACCAATGTTTACATTCACCTTTGATACGTATCCATCAATAGGCGAATGAATAGCAATTGACCTGGAAATTGTATTCTCATTTAAGTTTTCAGGATTAATACCTATCAATAATAATTTTTCACTTAATGATTTAACTAAAACTTTCTGTGAAGCATAATTCATGCTCGCTTCTTGAAAAACTTTATCACTTGCTGCAGCACTTTTATTAAGGGTCTCCTGTCGACTAAATTCATTCTGTAAAAATGTAAGTTTCGATTTTGCAGTTAGGTATTCTTGTTGCAAGGTGATGTATTGCTGATCTTCCATCAAAGCAATGCTTTCTCCTTTGTTGATATGCATGCCTGGCAATAGTTTAGTATATTTCAAATAGCCACCTAAAGGAGCTGAGATGCTGACCATGTTTTGTGGCGGCACATCAATAACACCATTAACTTTTAATAAGCTAGAGATGGATTTTTTTTCAATTGTCGAAAGTTGAATGCCTGCATTTTTAATTTGCGCATCTGAAAATACAATGGTCGTTTCATTAATTGCAGTTTCTTTCTCTGATTCTTTATTGCTGCTGCAAGATGAAATTGTAAGCAGAAAAAATATTGGGAGGATATAATTTTTCATGATGATTTTATTTTGATGTTAAATAATTTAATTCATTGATGCAACGATTGAGTTCATAGCAAGCATCTGTATAATTACTTCTGATTTCGATAGAGTGATGAATAAGCATGGCCCATTCGATGTAATTTATTTCTCCTGAAGCAAACTTTTTATTTGCACTCGAAATGAGTTGTTCATTATCTGTCAAAGCATTTTTTTCGAAGTAATTCACTTTTGCATAAATGAATTTATAGTTATCGATGCATGTATTTAGTTGAGCATTCAAAGTGTTTTTTTCGAAATCAAATTGTTCCTGATATTGTAA